>NZ_CP015698.1:3295000-3655844 GCF_002163715.1 Curvibacter sp. AEP1-3 | reverse complement strand
GAACCTGTCGCTGTCCGCCGGCTAGGACGGCACGACAGCCGGAAGATTTACTTCACGTCCTTCCAGAACGCGGCATTCAAACGCCATGCAAACAAGGTCAAAACCGACAAGAACAATAGGACCCATACCCCAACGCGAACACGGGTGTTTTGCGCAGGTTCTGCCATCCACTGCAAGTAGTTGACCAAATCACCAATGGTTTGGTCGTACTGAGCAGGTGTCATAGTGCCGGGTGTGACTTGCTGCCAACCCTTGAACACGTGCTCCTCATGGCCGTGATTTTCTACTGTTTCGTAGATTGGAACACGCTTGCCCTGCAACTCCCAGAGCACATGTGGCATACCCACATTCGGGAACGCTAGGTTGTTCCAACCGGTTGCCTTGGTGTCATCTGCGTAATAAGTGCGCAAATAGGTGTAGAGGTAATCAGCACCGGTACCACCCGCACCTGCACGTGAGCGTGCAATCACGGTCAAATCGGGCGGGTTCGCTCCAAACCACTCTTTGGCTTGGCGAGGATCAATCGCCGCCTTCATGGTTTCACCCACTTTTTCGGTAGTGAACAACAGGTTGTCTTTGATCTGTTGATCTGTGAGCCCGATGTCTTTCAACCGGTTGAAGCGCATGAATGCAGCGGAGTGGCAATTCAAGCAGTAGTTCACAAACACTTTGGCGCCATTTTGCAAGGAAGCCAAGTCATTGGTCTTGGAGGGCGCCTTGTCCCAGGCGATCCCGCCGCTACTGGCGTGGACTCCGGAAACCACTCCCAGAACCAATGCCAAAGACAGAATAATTTTTTTCATAAATTGTTTCTCCGGCGCTCAATGAGCTGCAAATGTCACGCGGGAAGGCACTTGCTTGCTCTCGCCAATCGTGCTCCACCAAGGCATCAACAAGAAAAAGCCGAAGTAGAACAAGGTGCCCACTTGCGAGACGCGTTCACCGATCGGGGAAGGTGGTTGCACGCCCAGATAAGCGAGAACAACAAAATTGATCACGAAGATGCCATACAGGTACTTATGCCAATCAGGGCGATACCGGATCGACTTGACTGGGCTGTTGTCGAGCCAAGGCAAGAAGAACAGGATAACCACTGCACCACCCATCACCACGACACCCCAGAACTTGGCGTCGATAGACAGCATGGCGACGGAGACCACCACAGCAGCGCCGACGATTGCACCCTTGAATATGTTGGGCAGCTTGGCTTTGATCACACCAAAGGCCGCCGCACCGATCACGCAGGCAATCAGTGCGTACATCATTTCACTGGTGATCGCACGAAGCATGGAGTAGAAGGGCGTGAAGTACCAGACCGGCGCAATGTGCGCTGGGGTCTTCAGGGGGTCAGCTGGAATAAAGTTGTTGTATTCCAAGAAGTAGCCACCGAATTCAGGCGCGAAAAAGATGATGGCTGTGAAGACCATCAGGAACATGCTGACAGCAAAAATGTCATGCACGGTGTAGTAGGGATGGAATGGAACGCCATCCAGAGGGTGCCCTTGGGCGTCGCGGGGAGCGTTGGGACCCTTGATCTCTACGCCATCCGGATTGTTGGATCCAACATCATGCAGAGCCAACAAGTGCGCGACCACCAAGCCCAACAAAACCAAGGGGACAGCGATCACGTGGAAACTGAAGAAGCGGTTCAGGGTGGCATCACCGACCACGAAATCACCGCGAATCAACAAAGCCAAGTCAGGTCCGACCAATGGCACTGCAGCGAACAAGTTCACAATCACTTGAGCACCCCAGTACGACATTTGGCCCCAGGGCAACAGGTAGCCCATGAAAGCTTCTGCCATCAGGCACAAGAAAATTGCGCAACCGAAGATCCAAACCAATTCACGGGGCTTGCGGTAGCTTCCGTAGATCAAGCCACGGAACATGTGCAGGTACACCACAACGAAGAAGGCGGATGCCCCTGTGGAGTGCATGTATCGGATCAGCCAGCCCCACGGAACATCGCGCATGATGTATTCCACAGAACCGAAAGCCAGATTCGCATCCGGCTTGTAGTGCATCACCAAGAAGATGCCCGTAACGATCTGGATCACCAGCACTAGGAGTGCCAGTGAGCCGAAGATGTACCAGAAGTTAAAGTTCTTCGGAGCGTAGTACTCCGACATGTGCACCTTGTAGGCGTCGAAAGCAGTGGGGAACCGGTTCTCAAACCAGTTGGTCACCTTTTCGCCGGCAGACGCGTTCGGGGAAATGTCCTTGAATTCACGGGCCATGTCTTAATCCTCAAGCTTTCTTGTCTTCACCGATCAGCAACTTGCTGTCGGACAGGAACATGTGCGGCGGCACTTCGAGGTTGTCTGGTGCAGGCTTGTTTTTGAACACGCGACCGGCCATATCGAACGTGGAACCGTGGCAAGGGCACAAAAAGCCACCTGCCCAGTTATCCGGCAAAGAAGGCTGAGCCCCAGTCTGGAACTTGTCCGAGGGAGAGCATCCCAAATGGGAGCAGATACCCACCGCCACGAAGAACTCCGGCTTGATGGAGCGGCCTTCGTTGCGTGCGTATTCGGGAGTCAATTCTGAGGGCTTGCGCTCAGACTTAGGGTCTGCCAACAAGGCATCGTTGCCAGGCAGTGCGGCAACCTGCTCAGGGGTACGGCGAACAATCCAGACCGGCTTGCCGCGCCATTCAACGGTAATTTTTTCACCGGGCTTGAGACCCGCGATGTCCACTTCCACTGCAGCACCGGCCGCTTTTGCGCGCTCCGAGGGCTGGAATGTACTCACGAAGGGAATGGCGGTGGCTACACCGCCTACTGCACCAGCGCAACCGGATGCTATCAACCAAGTCCGTTTGCTGGAGTCGATCTTTTTGCTGTCGACAAGTGTTTCACTCATGAGAATCCTCAATGAACATCGCTAGTAGGGTAGACGGGAATTGTAGCTGAGAGCTGTAGGGTTATTCAACGCGGCCGGCATATGGCTCCACGGGTCTTGTGACCCCGTTTTCGGGGATACTTCCGGTTTTAACAATTTGAGGAGTCCGCTTCCATGGGTATGTTGCAAGAATTCAAAGAGTTCGCCATCAAAGGCAACGTGGTCGACTTGGCTGTGGGTGTGATCATCGGTGGAGCTTTTGGCAAGATCGTCGACTCTGTAGTTGGCGACCTGATCATGCCCCTGGTCGGCGCAGTGGTCGGCAAACTGGACTTCTCCAACCTGTTTTTGGTGCTCGGCAGCGTTCCGCCCGGCACAGGAACAACACTGGATGCGCTCAAAAAAGCCGGCGTCCCTGTCTTCGCTTATGGCAGCTTTATCACCGTTGCCGTGAACTTTGCCATTCTGGCGTTCATCATCTTCCTGATGATCAAGCAGATCAACCGCCTGAAGAAGGAAGCTCCCGCTCCGGTAGCAGAACCCGCACCTGTGGTGACTCCGGAGGATGTGCTGTTGCTCCGCGAAATCCGCGACAGCCTGAAAAAGTAATCCGGAACCACCAGGCAGCTGCTATAAATTTAGTAGCTGCTTGCGCATTACCCACAGGCGTCGGAAGCCGATTTAAGTCAAATTTGCGAGGCGCTTGGCCATGCGGACTGCCTCGATCAAGCTTTCCGCACTGGCGAGCCCCCGGCCGGCAATGTCAAACGCTGTGCCGTGGTCCGGACTGGTACGGACCAGCGGCAAGCCCAGGGTCACATTCACACCCTGCTCTACGCCCATGTATTTCACAGGGATCAATCCTTGGTCGTGGTACATCGCCACGACCACGTCAAACTCACCGGGATGATCATCAGCGTGGCGTGCTCGCATGAATACGGTATCCGGCGCGATGGGCCCGTGAACTTCAGCACCTTCTGCACGCGCCGCTGCGATCGCAGGCGAGATCGTCTCAATCTCTTCCCGGCCAAACAAGCCACCCTCCCCCGCATGCGGATTCAAACCGGCCACCGCGATACGCGGCTCGCGCCCCAGCACATCCCGCAAAGCCATGCGGGTAATGCGTATGGTTTCCAGCACATTGTCAAACGTCACTGCATCCAAGGCTTCCCGCAACGACACATGGATGCTGACGAGTACTGTCCGCAAAGCCTCGTTGGCTAACATCATGCGCATCGGCATTTCTGCGATGGATACGTTACGGGCTACTGCAGCCCGCGCCTGCAAAAGCTCGGTATGTCCGGGGTAATTGTCGTAGGGCTTACCCGCCGCACTTAGGGCCTCTTTGTGAATCGGAGCAGTGACCAAGGCGGCAATCTCGCCTTTTAAGGCCGCATCAGCCGCCCAAGTAACGCAGCGCCCGGCAAATTCTCCGGCACAAGCCTGCACTTGCCCCATGGCAACCGGCGCCAACGCATCGCCGATCTGCAGCACGGGAATGCAACGCGGGGGCGCAAGCAGAGCCTCCTCAGGAGTACTGATCTGAAAAACTGGCAACTGCGCCTGTCCGACGGCGACCTGCTGCGCGGCCCGCCGCATGGCCTGCACATCCCCGGCCACAAAACAGGCGCGCAGGACTTCAGGCTCCTCGCGGAAAGCCTTGGCAATGATTTCAGGGCCTATACCCGCAGCGTCACCCATGGTGACGGCAATAGTGTGTGATTTCATGCGGGGTTCGGAATATCGATAAAGGTGTGACGGATTCCGAAATCCGCCGCCATTTTGGACGCCACAGCTGGTGCTCCGTAGCGCTCACTGGCGTGGTGCCCGCAGGCGATGTAAGACACACCGCATTCGCGTGCATAGTGGGCTTGGGGTTCAGATATTTCCCCGGTAATGAATACCTGCGCCCCGGCTGCAATGGCGGGTTCAAAGTAGCCTTGCGCCCCTCCGGTGCACCAGCCCACCAGGCTCACGGGGCCTCGCCGGCCAGACACCAAGGTTACGGGCCGATCCAGGACTGCTTCCACGTGCTGCGCCAGTGCGGCGTCTGACTCCCACGCGCCGGAGGACGAACTCCCCAAGAGCCCCAGCGATTGCTCGCCGAAGCTGGCGTGTGATTGCAGACCGAGAAGCCGCCCCAATTGTGTGTTGTTACCCAGCACCGGATGTGCATCCAGCGGCAGGTGGTAGGCGAACAAATTGATGTCATGAGAAAGCAGCAAAGAAAGACGCTTACGCATCCAGCCACTCACCTGGCCGTCGAAGCCTTTCCAGAACAAACCATGGTGCACCAGGATGGCATCTGCGCCGCAGTCTATGGCTGCCTGAATCAACGCCTCGCTCGCCGTGACGCCGGAAACCAGGTGTCGAATGTCTGTTCGTCCCTCAACCTGCAGCCCGTTATGGCAATAGTCTTTGAAACGCTCGGGTTGCAGCAGCGTCTGAAGGGATTGGAGAAGTGCGTGGCGTTCAATCATGAGTTGGCGGACTTGTTCGTCTCCGTTTTGTTCGGCTGGATTGTCCCAGACGGGCTCGCCACTTCCAGCGTGCTGTCACACCCCGAGCCGGCCGATATCCAACGGGGGGCGAGCCTTCGTAGCAAAGAAGCCAATGGTTTCTTTGCAAACTGCATCCACCGCGGCAAGCAATGACCCAACATGTGTTGAGGCTCGGTCAACGCGCCACAGCGATAAACATGCTCTTCTTCCACCCAAAGAAGCGCCTCGCACGCTCCTGTTCGACGCCTGCTCAACACCATCCCCACAGGACAGGGTTCCGCCAGACAGCAAACGCCGCATCCATTGCAGACCGCACCCCATGCCGGCTTGGCGGGGGCCTCAGGCTGGATAAAGATGATGCTGCGGGGTTTCGCCATAAATCAGGGTAAACGCAAAGCTTAGCAGCCTACAATTTGCGCAAAGCACGCACTGTTGTGTGCCCATTGGTGAGTGATTGCATGAAAAGACTTTGGTTGCTGTTTTCCCAAACCTGCACGGTGCTGTTGGCAGCCTACTTTGTGGTGGCCACCTTGAAACCGCAATGGATCGGCCACGGCAGCGGAGCACGGGGGGCCATCTCCCTCTTTGAGACACCCGCACCGGCAGCAGGCGAAATTCCTCCCGGCAGCCTTCGCGCCGCTGCACAAAAAGCCTCCTCGGCCGTAGTGAGCATCAACACCAGCAAAGCGGCCGTCAAGAACCCCAACGCCAACGACCCGTGGTTCCGCTTCTTCTATGGCGACCAGGGTGACGAACCACAGGGAGGACTGGGCAGCGGCGTCATCGTCAGCCCCGAGGGCTACATCCTGACCAACAACCACGTGATTGAAGAGGCCGACGAGATTCAGGTGTTCTTCAATGACGGACGTAAGGCACCTGCCAAGGTCATCGGTACGGACCCGGACAGCGATCTTGCCGTGCTGAAAGTGGAAATGGACAAACTGCCCACCATCGTGCTTGGCAACTCTGACTCCTTGCAGGTAGGTGACCAAGTGCTCGCCATCGGGAACCCCTTCGGTGTCGGCCAGACCGTGACCAGCGGCATCGTCAGTGCGCTGGGCCGCAACCAACTCGGCATCAACACTTTTGAAAACTTTATACAAACAGACGCTGCCATCAACCCCGGCAACTCCGGCGGCGCATTGGTCGACACCAACGGCAATTTGCTGGGTATCAACACGGCCATTTATTCACGCTCAGGCGGCAGCATGGGCATTGGCTTTGCCATTCCGGTCGCTACCGCCAAGCAAGTGCTCGAAGACATTGTGAAAGACGGCAAAGTCACCCGTGGCTGGATCGGTGTGGAGCCCAACGACCTGTCTGCCGAATTGGCTGAGACCTTTGATGTCAAAACCAAAGAAGGGGTCATCATCACCGGCGTATTGCAGAACGGCCCGGCCGCGCAAGCAGGCATCCGCCCTGGCGATGTCATCGTGAGCATTGCCGGGAAACCGGTGCCGGACGTAACCCAACTGCTGTCCTTGGTATCTTCGTTGAAGCCAGGCACTGAGGCGAGCTTTGTGGTCCAACGCAAAGACGAGACCTTGAAGCTCAAACTCACACCCGGCGTCCGTCCCAAGCCCAAAGCGCAGAAGCGCTAAACAAAAAAGCCCCCGATTCCGGTGGCTTGTAGCCTAGGTCGTGGAGCTCTTCTCTTCGGGTGCCTGAGTGTGTTTGATAAACACCTGCGCTGCCCAGATACCGATTTCATACAAGATGCACATCGGGATGGCCAGTGCCAACTGAGACACCACATCCGGCGGCGTCACGATGGCCGCCACTACAAACGCCAACACAATGAAGTAGCTGCGGAAAGCCTTGAGCTTTTCGATGCTCACCAAGCCCATGCGTGCCAGTACCACCACGACAACAGGCACCTCGAAAGCGAGGCCGAATGCCAAGAACATCGACAGTACGAAGTCTAAGTAGTACTCAATATCCGGAGTGGCTGAGATGCTCTTGGGCGCAAAGCTTTGAATGAACTTGAAGACCTGCCCGAAAACGAAGAAATAACAGAACGCGACACCCACGAAAAACAACAAAGTGCTGGATATCACCAAAGGCAAGACCAGCTTCTTTTCATGGCTGTACAGACCCGGAGCCACAAAAGCCCAGAGCTGCCAGAGGACTACCGGCAACGCCAGCAAAAATGCTGTCATCAGCATGATCTTCAGCGGCACCAGAAACGGGGAGATCACCGACGTCGCAATCAGTTTGCCGCCCGCGGGCAAAGTGGCTACCAGCGGCTGTGCGAGGATGTCATAGAGTGCCGCTGGACCGGGGTACAAAGCCAAGAGGGCTAACGCAACGCCCACCGCAATAAGGGCTTTGACCAGACGGTCACGGAGCTCCATCAAATGCTGGACGAAAGGCTGCTCGGTGCCTGCAAGCTCGTCTTGCGGTTGATTTTCAGTGGACATGGGAAAAAATTTGGGCGCCGCTCAATGGGCGCGGGGTGGACGGAACCGGGCCACCCGTGCAGCCCCTGACAACGCGCGGGTGCGCACGCCATTGCGGGCCTTGTACCAGTGCGGCATGGCCCCCTGCTTGAGGCGCCACTTCTTGTTCGGGTGTTTGTAGGCGGGCACTTCGGGCTCCAGCGCCGCGTCAGTCGCATCGGTCCATGACTTCTCAAAGTCGCTGGCCGAGGTCTGGATAGAGTTCTCCACATTACGCGCCGCGTCTTCCACGGTTTCGCGCATTTTTTTCAACTCATCCAGATCCATGGAGCGGTTGACCTCGGCCTTCACGTCAGCCACATAACGCTGCGCTTTGCCGAGCAAAGCGCCCACGGTGCGGGCGACGCGGGGAAGCTTCTCCGGCCCGATGACGATCAGCGCCACCGCGCCGATCAGCGCCATTTTGGAAATTCCGAGATCAATCACGCAGGACTAACTCAGTTCTTTTGCTTGGCTTCCACGTCGATCGTGGTTTTTTCAGAAGCGTTGGCCACTTGCTGCGCAGGGGCAGCGGGTTTGTCATCCGGTGTAGAGCCGTCTTTCATGCCGTCTTTGAAACCCTTGACCGCACCGCCCAGATCAGAACCGATGTTCTTGAGCTTCTTGGTACCGAAGACCATGACCACGATCAACAGAACGATCAACCAGTGCCAGATAGAAAATGAACCCATGATGTACTCCTAACGATTAATTGAATTCTAGTCCCCGCCGGGGAGACTCAACCCCGCAGCCAAGGGCGCGGACCGCCCATGACATGAAAATGCAAGTGATGGACTTCCTGCCCGCCTTCCAGGCCGGTATTGGTTACCAGACGGTAGCCGCCTTCGGGGTAAGGGTTGCACCCTTCCTGCAAAGCCAGTTTGGGAACCAGGGCCATCATGTGACCCATCAGGGCATGATGCTCGGCGCCTACGTGAGCCATGCTCGGAATGTGCGCCTTGGGGATTAGCAAAAAGTGCACCGGCGCCCAGGGGTTAATGTCGTGGAAAGCATAGACATGCTCGTCCTCGTACACCGCCTTGGACGGGATCTGCTTGGCCACGATTTTGCAAAAAATGCAGTTCGGATCGTGGGCGCTGTGGGTGTGCTCGCTCATGCACCAATCTCCTGACCTTTGTTCATTGCCACAAAGCCCGTCACGATACGGTAGAGAAACCACACAGATATGACAGCCCAGGCAATCGCTCCGGGAAAGTAGAACAACAAAAACAGCGGAAATGTCAGCAAGTAGGCCAGCCCCGCAAAAATGACAGAACGGATGCGCCACCGGAAGTGCGATGCATGCCAGGTGCCCGCTGCGTCTTCGCGCTTGACCATGTCCAGAATCAAGGCAACAACCAGCAAGGTCATGCCGAACTGCCCACCGGGAATGAACGCTGCCACTGCCACGATGAGGTGCAGCACATAGCTGATGGTGCCTATGGTGTTGAGCCCCTGCAACTTGAGCAACAGGGCTTGGTCCGGCGTAGCGGGAGTGGTGAAATCCTGGCTCATGGCGACTCCTTATTTGGATTCTGCTTCACGGGCGACTGCCTTGCGCAAGGCCTTTTCTTCCAGTCCGCTGGTGCCCAGGCGGCGCTCCAGTTCGGTGATGACGTCAGCAGGGCTCAGGCCGTAATGGGATAGCGCCACCATGCTGTGGAACCACAGGTCTGCCATTTCGTAGACGATCTTGGCTTTGTCACCGCCATGGTCCGCGTCTTTGGCGGCCAGCACCACTTCGGTGGCTTCTTCACCGATTTTCTTCAAAAAAGCGTCAGGGCCTTTGTGCAGCAGGCGGGCCACATAGCTGGCTTCCGGGTCACCCCCATTAGCGGCTTTGCGGCTCTCGATGACTGCCGCCAAATGGGCCAGCGAGTCTTGAGAAGTGGGCTTGTCATGCATAGCTTGAGTACGCGCTTTATTTGTAAATGGATTCAGGGTCTTTGAGCACAGGGTCCACCGCCTGCCATACACCGTCTTTCAACACACTGAAGAAACAGCTGTGGCGGCCGGTGTGGCAAGCGATGCCGGGCTCGTGGCCAAGCTGGGTCACTTTGAGCAAGATAACGTCACTGTCACAGTCCATGCGGATTTCATGGACTTTCTGCACATGGCCGGACTCCTCGCCCTTGAACCAGAGCTTGTCCCGCGAACGGCTGAAATACACCGCCTGCCCCAGTTCCACCGTCTTTTGCAAAGCTTCGCGGTTCATCCACGCGAACATAAGCACATCACCGCTGCTTTGCTCTTGGGCGATGACAGGCACCAGACCCTTGGAGTCCCAGCGGATGTGCTTGATCCAGCTCACTGGAGGGTTTGTCGGAGATTCCATTTGCTATTTCTTTGATAGCTGCTCGCGCAGCATTGACGGACGCCAGAGGCCAAAAACACTTAAATTCTGACTGGAATGCCCCGCTCCGCCATGCGCGCTTTGGCTTGGCCTACTGTGTATTCACCGTAGTGGAAAATGCTGGCAGCCAACACCGCATCGGCACCGCCCTGCTGCACACCGTCTGCTAGGTGGTCGAGGTTACCCACACCGCCGCTGGCAATCACCGGCACGCTGATGGCATCAGCCACTGCGCGTGTCAGAGCGAGGTCAAAACCGCTTTTGGTGCCATCGCGGTCCATGCTGGTCAACAGGATTTCGCCAGCGCCGCGCCGGGCCATCTCGGTCGCCCAGGCCACAGCATCGAGGCCGGTGTTTTTGCGGCCGCCATGGCTGTACACATCCCAACCGGGGCCACGGACCAAGGCGTCTTCTTCGGAGCGGCGCTTGGCATCTATGGCCACCACAATGCACTGCGCGCCATACTTGAGCGAGGCGTCTTCAATGACTTGCGGGTTGGCTATGGCCGCGGAGTTGAAACTGGTTTTGTCAGCGCCGGCATTCAGCAGACGGCGTACATCGTCCACAGTACGCACGCCGCCACCGACGGTAAGCGGAATGAACACCTGGGAGGCCACCGCCTCAATGATGTGCAGGATCAGGTCACGGCCATCACTGGTCGCGGTGATGTCGAGAAACGTGAGTTCGTCAGCGCCCTGGTCGTTATAGCGGGCGGCAATTTCCACCGGGTCTCCGGCGTCTCGCAGCTCGACAAAGTTGACGCCTTTGACGACGCGACCGCCGGTCACGTCCAGGCAAGGAATGATTCTTTTGGCTAACACTGTTTAGCCGTTCAACTCGTCAGCGCGTTGCTGTGCTTTTTCGAAGTCGAGATCGCCGCTGTAAATCGCGCGGCCACAGATCACACCTTCTACGCCTTCGTCCTCTACTTCGCACAAAGCTTCGATATCAGCCATGTTGGACAGGCCACCGGATGCGATCACGGGGATGGTCAGCGCTTGGGCAAGCTTGACCGTGGCGTCGATGTTGATGCCCGAGAGCATGCCGTCGCGGCCGATGTCGGTGTAGATGATGGACTCGACACCGTAGTCTTCAAACTTCTTGCCTAGGTCCACCACATCGTGGCGGGTGAGCTTGCTCCAGCCGTCGGTGGCTACTTTGCCGTCACGTGCGTCCAGGCCCACGATGATGTGGCCGCCGAACGCGGTGCAGGCGTCCTGCAAAAAGCCGGGGTTCTTGACCGCTGCGGTGCCGATGATGACGTAGCGCAACCCGGCGTCCAAGTAGCGCTCGATGGTGTCCAGATCGCGTATACCGCCGCCCAGCTGCACGTCGATTTCGCTTCCCACTTCCTTGAGGATCTTACGGATGGCCTGCTCGTTCTTGGGGTGACCGGCAAAGGCGCCGTTCAAATCCACCAGATGGAGGCGACGCGCGCCCTTGTCGACCCAGCTCCGGGCCATGACCGAAGGGTCTTCGCCAAAGGTAGTGGATTGGTCCATATCGCCTTGTTTGAGGCGAACGCAGTGGCCGTCTTTGAGGTCAATCGCAGGAATTAAAAGCATGGTGCTTCAGGGTTGGAGGGAAAAGAGAGTCGCTTTGCCAGGTGCAGAGATGCGGCAAGGATAAAGATTCAAGGGTTCCAGTGCAGGAAGTTGCGGTACAGGGCCAAACCGTGTTCAGCGCTTTTCTCGGGGTGGAATTGTGTTGCGAAAATATTATCGCGCGCAATCGCACAGGAGAAGCGTTGGCCATAGTCGGTCTCGCCCGCGCTGTGGCGCGCATCTGACGGTCGGGCGTAGTAGCTGTGCACAAAGTAGAAGTAGCTGCCATCCGGCACATCGCCCCACACCGGATGGCGCGTGGCGGCATCTTGGCCGCCGCTTTGCCACACGCGGTTCCAGCCCATTTGGGGTACTTTGAAGCGGCTGCCGTCAGCTTGCAGCTGACCGGCGAGGTCAAACTTGACCACTTCGCCAGGAATCAAGCCCAAACAAGGAGTATCCAGCTCTTCCGAGTGATCCAGCAGCATTTGCATGCCCACGCACACCCCCATCAAGGGTTTGTGCGCTGCAGCGTGCATCACGGCGTCGAACATGCCGGAATCATGCAACTCGCGCATGCAATCGCGCATGCCACCCTGGCCGGGCAGCACCACGCGCTCGGCATCCATCACTTCTTGCGGGGTGCGGGCCCAAACGACCTCGACACCGGTGCCCTCGGCCACGTGCATCACCGCCTGGGTGACGGAGCGCAAATTGCCCATGCCGTAATCAACGACAGCGACCTTTTTCATCAGAGCGAACCTTTGGTGGAGGGAATCACACCCAATGCGCGCGGGTCGAACTCCAGAGCAGAGCGCAGTGCCCGGGCAAAAGCCTTGAAAACGGTCTCGGCCTGGTGGTGGGCGTTCTCGCCCTTGAGGTTGTCAATGTGCAGGGTCACCGAGGCGTGGTTCACAAAGCCTTGGAAGAACTCGTGCGTGAGCTGGGTGTCAAACGCTCCGATCATGCCGCTCTTGAAGGGCACATGCATTTCCAACTGCGGGCGGCCGGAAAAGTCGATCACTACGCGGCTCAGCGCTTCGTCCAAGGGCACATAAGCGTGGCCATAACGGCGGATGCCTTTCTTGTCGCCCACCGCCTTGGCAAAGGCCTGACCCAGGGTGATGCCCACATCTTCCACCGTGTGGTGCCCGTCGATGTGCAAGTCGCCTTCGGCTTCGATGTCGAGGTCAATCAACCCGTGGCGGGCGATCTGGTCGAGCATGTGGTCGAAAAAGCCGATGCCGGTGGACAGGCGGCTCACACCCGTGCCGTCCAGGTTCACTCGCACGCGAATTTTGGTTTCAGCAGTGTTGCGGGACACTTCGGCAATGCGCGCGGGCATGGAGGCGGGGACTTCGGTGATCGGGTAATTGGTGCTCATAAGGTTTCCTGCAAGGCCTGAATCAGTCGGGCGTTTTCTTCGGCGGTGCCGACGGTCAAACGCAAACAGCGGGCCAGCAATGGGTGCATTTTAGAAACGTTCTTGACCAGCACCCCGCGCGCCTTCAATCCGTCGAATGTTTTTTGCGCAGCATCGTCCGAGCCGGGGAAGCGCACCAGCACCATGTTGGCATCGCTGTCCCACGCTTTCACACCGGGCATCGCACGCAACGCTCCTAAAAGAATAGCGCGTTGCGCACATATCTCTTGGGCTTGCACGGCAAAAGCATCTTGATGCTCTAGGGCAAACAAGGCGCACTCGTAGTTCAGCACGCTGATGTTGTACGGCGGGCGCACCTTGTCCACCTGCGCAATCAGCGCAGCCGGCCCCACCATGTAGCCCAAGCGCACACCGGCCAGGCCGAACTTGCTCAGGGTGCGCATCAGCACCACATGGGGATGGGTGGCGGGGTTGGCACGGATCACGTCCATGTAGGTGCTGCTGGAAAACGGTTGGTAGGCCTCGTCCACCGCCACGATGCTCCCGGCCTGCCTGGCTGCGGCAATCACGGTGGCCATGGCGTCGGCATCCCACAAATTGGCGGTGGGGTTGTTGGGGTAGGCCAGGTACACGATGGCGGGCTGCTTCTCGACAATGGCCTGCACCATGGCAGGCACATCGAGGGCAAAGTCTTCAGTCAGCGGCACGCCCACAAAGTCCAGCCCCTGCAGCTGGGCGCTCATGGCGTACATCACAAAGCCGGGCGTGGGCGCCAGCACCACGGGGCGGGCCTCGCCGGGCTGGGCGGGTACGTCGCAGGCCATGGAGAGCAGAGAGATCAGCTCGTCCGAACCATTACCCAGCATGATGTCGTGGCCTGCGGGCATGCCCACGTACTGCGCCAAGGCGGTGCGCAAGTCGTTGACCCGGCCATCGGGGTAGCGGTTGAGCGCCAGCGCGCCCAGGCGCTGGCCCAACTCGGCTTGCAGTTCAGGTGGCAGGGAAAACGGGTTTTCCATGGCATCGAGCTTGACCATGTCTTTGGAATCCTGGACCGCGTAGGCATGCATGCCCTGCACGTCCTGGCGGATGCGGCGCGCAATAAGCGCCTGAACGTCAGCAGCAAAGTCGGCAGAGGTAGTCATGCGAGGGCTTTCAAAAAAACTAGTCGGCCAGCGCCAAGTCGGCAGGCGTGGCTTGCAAAGGATTCAGGATGGTGATGCCGTCGATTTGCTGGCCGTGCTGCAGATCGAAGGACAGCACGTGGCTCGCACCGCTCTGCGCGGCGGCGGCGACGATAAGCGCATCCCAATACGGCAGGCCAAAGCGGGCTTCCACGCCCCAGGCGGTTTCTACTGTCTGGTGGTCAATCTGCCAGGGCTGCCAGAGCTGGTAGCGGCGCAGCTTGGCGCGTGCATCGCCCTGTGGCATAGCGAAGTGGCGGGTGGCACCCACGTAATAGGCGTTGAGCACCTGCGTGCTTAAGCGCCCTGCCCTGCGCTGCCACAAGGCCTGCAGCCATTCGCGCACACGGGTTTGGCGAGGAGCATCGAACGCATCATCGGCGGCCAACAGCACGTTGGTGTCGACAAAGACGATGGCGCCGGAGGTGTCGAGCGGGCTAGCCATTGTGTTGCTGGCCCCGTGCCGGGTAAGCCTTGCCACCCGAGCTGAAGCTGGAGGTATCCGCCACCCAATCGCGCTGGGCTCGGGCATAGGCGTCGTCGTGTTGCATCTTCTCGGTCAACATCTCGCCCACCAGCCGCGACACACTGGTATTGCGGCGCGCCGCCTCGATCCGCACCCATTCTAGGGTGGCGTCTTCGACGGTGATGGTGACGTTTTTCATCTTGAGGCCAGTTTACACGAAATTCGTGTTGCACGAAGTTCGTGTGAATTTTCAACTGTTTGTTTTCGTTGACATTCCGTTCCGTCTCAATGGCTCGTCGGCAAGGTTGGGCATGCGTTTCGCAATGACCACTCAACTGAACCAAGGCTCCACTCCGAATGAGCGCCTGAACAAAGCAAAAGTGGGTTTGTCGCCGGAGATTCATCAAGCCCGGATACCCTACCGGGTTGCAGCCGCTCAGATCAGAGGGTGACCTCTGCATGCAAAACCGACGATCCACATCGACCCGCGAAGGCCCTCATGACCAGACAAGTAGGCTCCGTTGAGATCAGGGCCAAGCACCGTGCCTCATGCCACTGTGGAGCCGTGGTACTCGAGCTTGATTTGCCGGATGGAATCGTGAATGCGCGGCGTTGCAACTGCTCCATCTGCAAGCGAAAAGGCGCTGCGGTGGCATCGGTACCCGTCACGGGCCTGAGAGTTCTTCAGGGGGCGGAATCACTCCAGCTCTACCAGTTCAACACACGGTCTGCCAAACATTACTTTTGCAAGGTATGTGGCATCCACACGCACAACCAGAGCCGGTCCCAGGCCGGACAGTACGCCTACAACGTGGGATGCTTGGAAGACGTCAATCCACATGAGCTTGGAACGCTACCCGTCAGTGACGGGGTGAACCATATCGCGGACCGCAAGGCCTGAAAATCTACTTCACCCGCTAGAAAAAGAATATCTTTTTTAGCCGCTAGCGCCCAGCGCATATGCCGGAGTAGCTACCGAATTGATAGCAAATCCATTGCCCCAACGCCTCAGAGGCAGGGGTACACCGTCCCCAGCGCATTCACCATCACCAGCTGCACCGGCATGTCGGCCTCATACAGGTCGGCGTTGCGCTTCAGTTCGGTGGTGTACAGGTTCTTGGCCATGCTGGGCTCCAGACGGCGGCCATTGAGGCAGATGCTGGCGCTGGCACCTGCGCGTACCGCTTGGGTGTGGGCCTCGAGCGCGCCTTCCATGACACCGACCAGGTAGTAGTCGGTATAGGTGCTGCCTTGCTTTTCCGTCTTCTCCAAGGCCCGCATTTCGCGGATCGTCATGGCCTGGGCCGTCGAAACTGCGACAAGGCCCAGAACAAAACACGCAGCCGCTTGCCGCAGTGTGGAGAAGGCGTGGGGAGTATGAAGTGTGGTGCGCATGTGGATTGGTCGTCCTGATACGCCCATTCTTACTTCAATCGCATTTCCGCCGCACGTGCATGGGCTTGCAGGCCCTCGCCATGCGCCAGCACAGAGGCAATCTGCCCCAACGCTTGGGCGCCCTGCTCGCTCACCTCGATGAGGCTGCTGCGCTTCTGAAAGTCGTATACGCCCAGCGGGCTGCTAAATCGCGCAGTGCCACTGGTAGGCAGCACGTGGTTGGGGCCGGCGCAGTAGTCGCCCAGGCTCTCGGAGGTGTAGGCGCCCAGGAAGATCGCACCGGCGTGCTTGAGCAGAGGTTCCCACTTATGGGGGGCGTTGCTGGAGACCTCCAAATGCTCGGGCGCAATGCGGTTGCTAATCTCGCAGGCCTCTTCCATGCTGCGGGTCTGGATCAAGGCGCCACGGCCAGTGAGGCTTTTGGCAATGATCTCGGCGCGTGGCATTTCGGGCAGCAGGCGGTTGATGCTTTGCTGCACTTGTTCGATGTAGGCCGCGTCCGGGCACAGCAAAATGCTTTGCGCCAGCTCGTCATGCTCGGCTTGGCTGAACAAATCCATGGCCACCCAGTCCGGGGGGGTGGTGCCGTCGGCCAGCACCAGAATCTCGCTAGGGCCGGCAATCATGTCGATGCCCACGGTACCGAACACGCGGCGCTTGGCGGCGGCCACATAGGCGTTGCCGGGGCCGGTGATTTTGTGCACGGCAGGGATGGTGGCGGTGCCATAGGCCAATGCGGCCACCGCTTGCGCGCCGCCGATGGTGAACGCACGCGTCACGCCGGCCACATAGGCGGCGGCCAGCACCAGGGCATTCTTTTCACCTTTAGGCGTAGGTACTACCATGATGATTTCGCCGACCCCTGCTACGTGGGCAGGGATGGCGTTCATCAACACGCTGCTGGGATAAGCCGCTTTGCCGCCGGGCACATAAATGCCCACGCGGTCCAAGGGCGTGACCTTTTGGCCCAAGAGCGTGCCGTCTTCGTCGCGGTAGCTCCAGCTCTCGCCAGAGGCCTTCTTTTGCGCTTCGTGGTAGCTGCGCACCCGCTTTGCGGCCGCCTCCAGCGCAGCACGCTGATCTGCGGGAATACTGTCGAAAGCCGCCTTGAGCTCGGCCTGGGTCAGCTCCAACGCCTTCATGTCGGTGACGTTCAGGCCATCGAAACGGGCGGTGTACTCCAGCACCGCCGCATCGCCACGCTGCTGCACGTCAGCCAGGATGTCGGCCACACGCTGCTCGATAGCCGCATCGGTATCCGCAGACCAATGCAAGCGCGCCTTGAATTGCGCTTCAAATGCGGCATCAGCGGTGGATAGACGTGCGGGAGCAGCTACAAAAGTCATAGCAAATGGAATTCCGAGGTTATGGGGCTACGGCGCCTGCAAACGCGTCGATGATCTTGCGGATAGGTTCTTGTTTGAGCTTGAGCGCAGCTTGGTTGACCACCAGGCGGGAACTGATGTCCATGATGCGCTCCACCTCGACGAGGTGGTTGGCCTTGAGCGTGTTGCCGGTGGACACCAGATCCACAATCGCGTCGGCCAGGCCGACCAAGGGAGCCAACTCCATGCTGCCGTAGAGCTTGATCAGATCCACGTGCACGCCCTTGCTGGCAAAGAAGTCACGGGCAATGGCCACGTATTTCGTTGCCACTTTCAGGCGGGAGCCCTGCTTGACGGCAGACGCATAGTCAAAGTCCGCGCGCACTGCCACGCTGATGCGGCACTTGGCAATTTGCAAATCCAGCGGCTGGTACAGGCCTTGGCTGCCGTGTTCCAGCAATGTGTCTTTGCCGGTAATGCCGAGGTCGGCGCCACCGTACTGCACATAGGTGGGCACGTCGGTCGCACGGACCACCAACACCCTCACGTTGGGCTGGTTGGTTTCCAGAATCAATTTGCGGGACTTCTCGGGGTCGTCCAGCACTTCAATACCAGCAGCTTTGAGCAGCGGCACGGTTTCTTCAAAAATGCGGCCTTTGGACAGGGCCAGGGTGATCATGTCTGCGCTCATGGCGGGCTCTCGGGGTTGCGTGCGCCTCAGGCGGACTGGGCTGCCCATTCGGTGGGCGAGAAGGTTTTCATGGACAAGGCGTGCACCTCGTCGGTTTGCATGCGGTTGCCCAGGGTGGCGTAGACCAGCCGTTGGCGCTGCACCAGGCGTTTGCCTTCAAATTCAGGCGACACGATGGTGGCGTACCAGTGGCGGCCATCGCCTTCGAGCGCGCAATGGTCGCAGGCGAGGCCTGCGGTGATGATGGCTTGGAGTTGGTCTGCGGTCATAGGAATCTCAGCTGCGGATTTTGTAGCCGCTGCGCAGCAGTTGAAGGGCAATCAGGCTCACCACCACGGTGGCACCACCGACGACAGCAAGGCTCATCCACGGGGACACGTCGCTGATGCCGAAGAAGCCGAAACGGAAGCCGTCGATCATGTAGAAAAACGGGTTGAAGTGACTCACCCCTTGCCAGAACGCAGGCAAGGAATGGATGGAATAAAACACGCCGCTCAAGAACGTCATGGGCATGACCACAAAGTTCTGGAAGGCGGCAAGCTGGTCAAACTTCTCGGCCCACAGGCCTGCAATCAAGCCCAGTGCGCCCATCAGGGTAGCGCCCAGCACGGCGAACACCAGAATCCAGACAGGCGCCGCATAGCTCATGGGCGCAAAAAATGCTGCCACCACAAACACCCCCAGCGCCACAACCAAACCGCGAATCACAGCGGCACCCACATAGGCAACAAACCAGTTGAAATACGACAGGGGCGTCAGCAAAAGGAACACCAGATTCCCCATGACCTTGCTCATGATGAGCGAGGACGAGCTGTTGGCAAATGCGTTCTGCAACAAGCTCATCATGGCCAGGCCCGGCACCAGAAAGGCGGTGTAACTGACCTGGTCGTACACCTTCACATGGCTCTCCAGTGCGTGGCCGAAGATCAGCAGGTACAGCATGGCGGTCAGCACTGGCCCGGCAATGGTTTGGGCCGCAACCTTCCAGAAGCGCAGGGTCTCTTTGTAGAGCAGAGTTTGCCAGCCGTTCATGCCTGTGCTCCTTGCTGGTTCATGACATCGAGGAACACATCCTCCAGATCGGCTTTGCGGATCTCCACGTCATCCACCGTGACGCCGGCCTGACGCACCGCGGCGAGGTAGTTTTCAATTTCGAGCGCGTTGTTGGCTGGCAACTGAACAATACGGCCGGTGATGCGGGCACGTGCAGCGAGTTCAGGAGGCAGCACATCGGCCGTCTTGAAGCGCAGCACATTGCTGCTGGCCGCCTTGAGCAGGTCGCTGGTTTTGTCCAAAGCCACAATGCGGCCGGTCTTGAGCATGGCAATGCGCCCGCACAAGGCTTCGGCCTCTTCCAGATAGTGGGTGGTCAGCAACACGGTGCTGCCCTGTTTGTTGAGGTTGGCGACAAACTGCCACAGCGTCTGGCGCAGTTCCACATCCACACCCGCGGTGGGTTCATCCAGCACGATGACGGGCGGCTTGTGCACCAAGGCCTGCGCCACCAACACACGGCGCTTCATGCCACCGGAGAGTTGGCGCATGTTGGCGTTGGCCTTGTCGGCCAGGCCCAGGCCTTCCAGCAGCTCATCTACCCAAGCGTCGTTATTCCTAAGCCCGAAATAACCGGACTGGATGCGCAGCATCTCGCGCACATTGAAGAAGGGATCAAACACCAGCTCTTGTGGCACCACACCCAGCTTGCGGCGAGCGTCGGCGAAATCGCTTTGCACGTCGCTGCCCAGCACTTGCACACTGCCACTCGTGGGGCGGGACAGGCCCGCGAGCATGCTGATCAGGGTTGTTTTGCCAGCACCGTTGGGCCCGAGAAGACCAAAAAACTCGCCCTCTTCGATGTTGAGACTGACGTTATCGACTGCCTTGAAGGTGGTGCCTTTCGGCCCCTTGGGCAAGGGATACGTCTTGGAGATGGATTGGAAGGAGATGGCGGGCATAAAGAACCCGCGATTTTACGCTGCCGACTTCAGGCGGGCTTGAGCAGAGCGTCAATCCCGTACAGGGCGGCCAGATCGCGCAAACGAGCGGGGAGCTTTTGCACCGCAAATACTTTGCCCGCCTTGGCGCACTCGCGCCGCAACTCCAGCAAGACGGCCAGCGCAGAGGAGTCAAAGCGCTGCAAACGCTCGCCATCGACAACGACGGTCGCAGCTTCGTGCTGCAGTCCGTCGCGAAGCTCCGACAGGCAGGCCGGGGCGACTTCATGTGTCATGGTGGCAGGCAGGTTCAGCACATCAGCCTTTCTTGGCGTTGGCCTTGTTTTGTTCGGCCAAGGCGTCAATCAAACCATCAACACCCTTGGCATTGATCTGCTGGGCAAACTGGCTACGGTAGGTTTCCACCAGCCAGACGCCCAGAACGTTCAGGTTGTAAATCTTCCAGCCGGCGCCCACTCCGGGGGTTTTCTCAAGGCGGTAGTCCAGCTGGATGGGGTCACCCTTACCTTTGATTTCGGTACGAACGATGACTTCTTTATCTTCAGGTGCCATGCGCATAGGCTTCATGGCGATAGTTTGGTCATTGACCTGAGCCAACGCTCCGGCATAGGTGCGAACCAAAAGAATCTTGAATTCGTCTTGTAAGCGCTTTTGCTGCTCGGGCGTCGCCTGGCGCCAGCCCGGCCCCACCGCGGAAGCTGTCATGCGCTGGAAGTTCACGTTGGGCATGATGCGCGTGTCCACCAAGGTCACTATCTTTGCAGTGTCACCGGTACGGATGGATTTGTCTGCCTTGATGGTATCCAGAACATCGACCGACAAGCGCTTGATCAACGCGTCAGGAGCCTCGTCATCGGCATGTGCCGCAGGGGCAAATACCAAGCCTGCAACCAGCGCCATAGAGCTTGCCAACCCCAGAAAACCACGTTTACTCAACATTATTCATTCCCATCAAACGAGTTCAAATTATGCACATCACTCATTCAGTCTGCGCCTACAGCCCCTAACCCTACGGCTCTTGGGGCTCTTCGTCCGGCGGATTGCCGTCATAGACCAAGTACCGCTGTCGCTGCAAATAGCTATCGCGGATGAAGGAGTACCGGTCCAGCGCCGCACCATTGACAACACCCTCAGAATCCAAAAACGTGGACCGCGTGTCCACAAGATCAACCACAGTCAGGCCGGTTCGCGTGCCTTCATCAGCCACCTGATTCACCAAGTTCCCCTGGCGATCCACAGGAAGTGCTGCCACTTCCCGCAAAGTGAAAGGTCCTAGCAAGGGCAACACCACATATGGGCCAGCCCCCACTCCCCAATGCCCGAAAGTGATGTTGAAGTTCGCAGGGTGCCGCTCAATATTCAAATCGCTGGCCACATCGAACAAACCGCCCAATCCGATGGTCGTATTCACCATGACGCGGCCTACGCTATCGCCAAAGGCTTGGCGTCTTAACGTCAGCGCGTTGTTGACCGCCGACCAGACATCGTCAAGATTGGCAAAGAAATTGTTAATGCCTGTTCGCGTCCAGGATGGTAAGGTTTGTTTGTATGCCACTGCAACCGGCTTGATGACCGCGCGATCCACCGCATCGTTGAACCCGAACACCGACCGGTTCATGGACTCCCAAGGGTCACGGGGATCCGGGCTGGCCACCGTAGCGCAGCCTTGCAGTGTGGCAAAAAGGGCCAGCAACGCCAGCCAGCGGAGCGATAGGCGGGTCATTTTGCAGATTTGTCAGTGGGGCCGTCCGCGGCCTTGCTGTAAAGAAACTGGCTGATCAGGTTTTCCAGCACCACGGCGCTTTGGGTGGTGCCGATCACGTCGCCAGCAGCAAGGTTGGCTGCATCAGCACCCGCTTCGATGCCGATGTACTGTTCACCGAGCAGCCCACTCGTCAAAATTTTGAGCGAGCTGTCTTTGGGAAAGGCAAAGCGCTTGTCCATGGACAACTGGACTTTGGCCTGAAAGGTTTTGTCATCGAACCCGATGGACTCCACACGCCCCACCACCACACCGGCACTTTTGACCGCGGCCTTGGGCTTGAGACCGCCGATGTTGTCGAACTTGGCCGTCACCGGGTAACCCTTGTCCACGCTGAAAGACAGGAGGTTTGCCGACTGCAGCGCCAAAAACACTAGCGCCAAAGCCCCCAGCAGCACAAACAGGCCCACCCACACATCATTTTTGGAGCGTTGCATTTTTCTTCCCCTAGATACTGAACATCATGGCGGTAAGGACAAAGTCCAACGCCAGTACGGTGAGCGATGCCACCACCACGGTACGCGTCGTGGCCCGGGCAACGCCCTCGGGTGTTGGCTGCGCCTCGAAGCCCTGCAGCAAAGCAATGAAACTCACTGCAAAACCGAACACCACGCTCTTGATGACGCCATTGCCCACGTCGACCCAGACATCCACACCGCTTTGCATTTGGCTCCAGAACGCGCCTGAGTCAATGCCGATCATGGGCACGCTGACAATCCACCCTCCCAATACGCCGACAGCACTGAACACCGCTGCCAATATAGGCATGGCGATCACCGCACCCCAGAATCGCGGTGCAAGAATGCGCGAGACGGGGTCCACCGCCATCATCTCCATGGCGCTAAGTTGCTCACCCGCCTTCATCAGGCCGATTTCGGCGGTCAAGGAGGTTCCAGCCCTTCCCGCAAACAGCAAAGCAGTCAACACCGGCCCGAACTCACGTACCAGGCTCAGGCTAATCAGCATGCCTACCGAGTCGGCCGCACCGAAGCGCTGCAAGCCATAGTAGTACTGCAAGCCCATCACAAAGCCGACAAACACGCCGGACACCGCGATGATGGCCAGCGAATAGTTGCCCATGAAGTGGATCTGGTCACGCAGCAATGCCGGTCGACGCAACACCGCGCCCAAGGAGGCCACGAGTCGCCCCATCAAGCGCGCACCCGCACCCCAATCCGCCAACTTGCTACGGACAGCAAAACCCAGCTCGGCGGGATGCAAAAACTTCATCGCGCTACCTCTGTTGAGAAGTCGGCCTCTACCGGCACTGCGGGGTAATGGAAGCGTACAGGTCCTTCAGGCAAAGCATTCACAAACTGGTGCACCAACGGATCCGTACTGGCACGCACCTCTTGCGGTGTGCCTTGGGCAGCAATCTTGCCGTTGGCCAACACAATGACCTGATCGGCGATGTGGAAAGTTTCCTCCAGATCGTGCGACACGATGATGCTGGTCAGCCCCATGGCATCGTTCAGTTGGCGGATGAGCCGCGCAGCAGTACCCAGGGAAATCGGATCCAGGCCGGCGAACGGTTCGTCGTACATCACTAACTCGGGGTCCAAGGCAATGGCACGCGCCAGTGCGACGCGACGCGCCATGCCACCGGAGATTTCAGAAGGCATCAAATCTCGCGCGCCTCGCAAGCCCACCGCGTTGAGCTTCATCAGGACGATGTCGCGAACCAGTGCTTCCGATAGACCGGTGTGCTCCCGCAAGGGAAAGGCCACGTTGTCAAACACACTCAAATCCGTGAACAAGGCACCGAACTGGAACAACATGCCCATACGACGGCGGGCAGCATACAAGGCCTCAGAGCCCAGACTAGAAATGTCCTGTGGCACATCACCCGCGTCGGGGCCGTGGAGCAGCACCTGCCCGCTTTGCACCCGGATTTGCCCTCCGATGAGACGAAGCACCGTCGTTTTGCCACCACCAGACGCGCCCATGAGGGCCGTCACCTTGCCGCGCGGCACTGTCAGGGACACGCCATCGAGAATGCGCCGCTCCCCGTATCCAAAGGAAACGTTTTTCAGTTCAACCAGAGCAGAGGAAGGAGTGGTGGCCATAAAAGCAACAAGGCCGGGATGTGCCCGGCCTTGGAATGATAAGGGGGAAAACCCTTATCAGCGTGGCAGTTCGGTAAAGCCCATCAAGAACTCGTCCACCGCACGTGCGGCTTGGCGGCCTTCGCGGATGGCCCACACCACCAGGGATTGACCGCGGCGGATATCGCCAGCCGCAAAAACCTTGGGCACATTGGTAGCGTAGCCGCCAGCGATGTCGGTCGTGGCTTTAGCGTTGCCGCGAGCGTCTTTTTCAATGCCAAAGGACTCCAGCACTGTTGCGACCGGGTTCACAAAGCCCATGGCCAGCAGTACGAGGTCGGCCTTGAGCACCTTTTCAGTGCCGGGTACGTCCACCAACTTGCCATCCTTGAACTCGACTTGCACGGTCTTGAGACCCGTGACTTTGCCTTTTTCGCCGATGAACTCTTTGGTGGAGATGGAGAACACGCGCTCGCAACCTTCTTCATGGCTGGAGCTGGTGCGCAGCTTCAGAGGCCAGTAAGGCCAGGTGAGCGGACGGTTCTCTTCAGCCGGAGGCTGGGGCATCACCTCGAACTGGGTCACGCTGACCGCACCGTGGCGGTTGGAGGTGCCCACGCAGTCAGAGCCGGTGTCGCCACCGCCGATGACGATGACGTGTTTTCCGTCAGCGCGCAGTTGGTTTTTGAGCTTGTCGCCGGCATTGACCTTGTTTTGCTGGGGCAGGAACTCCATGGCGAAATGGATACCGTCCAGATCGCGGCCGGGAACTGGCAAGTCGCGGGACTGCTCGGATCCGCCGGTCAGCAGCACGGCGTCAAAGTCCTTTTTGAGCTGCTCGGGGGAAACAGTTTCCTTGGCCCAGTTGGTGACTTTGGAGCCCTTGGGCATTTCACCCACCAACACGCCGGTGCGGATGGTCACGCCTTCGGCGATCAACTGCTCAGCGCGGCGGTCGATGTGGGACTTTTCCATCTTGAAGTCAGGAATGCCGTAGCGCAGCAGGCCGCCGATGCGGTCGTTCTTCTCGAATAATGTGACGTCGTGGCCGACGCGGGCCAACTGCTGGGCAGCAGCCATACCCGCTGGGCCGGAGCCCACCACGGCCACCTTTTTGCCGGTCTTGACGGTAGAGGGCTGGGGCTTGACCCAACCTTCATGCCAGGCACGATCAATGATGGCGTGCTCGATCGACTTGATGCCCACCGCTTCTTCGTTGACGTTCAAGGTGCAGGCTGCTTCGCAAGGTGCGGGGCAGATACGGCCGGTGAACTCGGGGAAGTTGTTGGTGCTGTGCAGCGTGTCGATTGCGGCCTTCCAGTCCTTGCGGAAGACGAGGTCGTTGAAGTCCGGAATGATGTTGTTGACCGGGCAGCCGTTATTGCAGAACGGCGTACCGCAGTCCATGCAGCGCGCAGCTTGCTTGTTAGCCTGTGCATCGTCCAGACCGATAACGAACTCTTTGTAGTTCTTCAGGCGCTCAGTAACGGGCTTGTAGCCCTCTTCGATGCGCTCAAACTCCATGAAGCCAGTGACTTTTCCCATGATGTACGTCCTTGTGCGTTAGATCAGGCTCGCCTTACTTGGCAGCCGCTGCTTCTTTTTTAGTAGCTGCTGGCGCAGACTTGGCGGGCGCTACAGCCGATTTACGTGCATGAATCTCACCCAGAGCACGCTTGTACTCGTTGGGGAACACCTTCACGAACTTGGCGCGGGATGCTTCCCAGTTGTCCAGCAGTTCACGTGCACGCTTGCTACCGGTCCAGCGGTTGTGGTCTTCCAGCAGCTTCTTAAGCTGGGCTTCATCGGTTTCACCACGGTGCCAGATGCCCTTGTCGAGGGTGGCTTCCTGCTCGGCGGCAGTCAACACCTTCTCCAGGCTCACCATGGCAGTGTTGCAACGCTTGGCGAATTGGCCGTCCTCGTCGTACACATAGGCAATACCGCCGCTCATGCCCGCTGCAAAGTTGCGGCCGGTTTTACCCAGCACAGCCACCGTACCGCCGGTCATGTACTCGCAACCGTGGTCGCCGGTACCTTCCACCACAGCAGTGGCGCCGGACAAGCGGACCGCAAAGCGCTCACCGGCCACGCCGCTCAGGAAGGCTTCGCCGGTAGTCGCACCGTACATCACCGTATTGCCGACGATGGTGTTGCGGATGGCTTCACCACGGAAGTCGATGCTCGGACGCACGACCACGCGGCCGCCGGACAGGCCCTTGCCGGTGTAGTCGTTGGCGTCACCGATCAAGTACAGGGTGATGCCCTTGGTCAGGAAAGCGCCGAAAGACTGGCCGCCTGTGCCTTCCAGCTGGATGCGGATGGTGTCATCCGGCAAACCTTCTGGGTGTACCTTGGTGACAGCGCCGGAGAGCATGGCACCCACCGAACGGTTCACGTTGCGAGCCACTTCCATGAACTGCACGCGTTCACCTTTGTCGATGGCGGCGCGGCTCTTGGCGATGAGCACATTGTCCAGCGCTTTTTCCAGACCGTGGTCTTGGGTAAGGGTCTGGAAGCGTGGCACGTCGGCAGGCACTTGCGGCTGGGCAAACAAACGGGCGAAATCCAAGCCTTGGGCTTTCCAGTGCTCGATGCTCTTGCGGGTGTCGAGCAGGTCGGAACGACCGATCATGTCGTCGAACTTGCGGATACCCAGCTGGGCCATGATCTGTCGCACTTCTTCAGCGATGAAGAAGAAGTAGTTCACCACGTGCTCAGGCTTGCCGGAGAATTTGGCGCGCAGCACAGGGTCTTGGGTCGCCACGCCCACGGGGCAGGTGTTCAAGTGGCACTTGCGCATCATGATGCAGCCTTCCACCACCAGCGGGGCGGTAGCAAAGCCGAACTCATCCGCACCCAACAGGGCACCGATGGCGACGTCGCGGCCGGTCTTCATCTGACCGTCAGCCTGCACGCGGATACGGCTGCGCAAGCGGTTCAGCACCAGGGTCTGCTGGGTTTCGGCCAAGCCGATTTCCCATGGGGAACCTGCGTGCTTAATGGAGGACCAGGGAGATGCACCGGTACCACCGTCGTGCCCGGCGATCACCACGTGGTCCGCCTTGCACTTGGCAACGCCGGCAGCGATGGTGCCCACGCCGATTTCAGACACCAGCTTGACGCTGATGCCGGAATGCGGAGCCACGTTCTTCAGGTCGTGGATCAGCTGGGCCAAGTCCTCGATGGAGTAGATGTCGTGGTGCGGAGGGGGCGAAATCAGGCCCACACCGGGCACGGAGTGACGCAGCTTGCCGATGTAGTCAGACACTTTGCCGCCTGGCAACTGGCCGCCCTCACCGGGCTTGGCGCCCTGAGCCATCTTGATCTGGATCTGGTCAGCACTGGACAGGTACTCGGCGGTCACACCGAAGCGGCCGGAAGCCACTTGCTTGATGCGGCTGCGCAGCGAGTCACCGGCCTGCAAGGGCAGGTCCACTTCCACGTTCTCGGCACCGATCACACTCTTGAGGCTGTCGCCCTGCTTGATCGGGATGCCCTTGAGTTCGTTGCGGTAACGTGCCGCGTCTTCACCACCTTCACCGGTGTTGCTCTTGCCACCGATACGGTTCATGGCCACAGCCAGCGTCGCGTGGGCTTCGGTGGAGATGGAGCCCAAAGACATGGCGCCGGTTGCAAAGCGTTTGACGATTTCCTTGGCGGACTCGACTTCTTCCAGCGGAATGGCCTTGGCAGGGTCCACCTTGAACTCGAACAGGCCGCGCAGCGTCAAGTGGCGCTTGGACTGGTCGTTGATGATCTGGGCGTACTCTTTGTAGGTGTTCCAGTTGTTGGCACGGGTAGAGTGCTGCAGTTTTGCAATCGCATCGGGTGTCCACATGTGCTCTTCGCCACGGGTACGCCAGGCGTATTCACCGCCGGCATCCAATGCGTTGGCCAGCACGGGGCTGTCACCAAACGCCAGCTTGTGCATGCGGATGGCTTCTTCAGCGATCTCAAACACGCCGATACCTTCCACCTTGCTGGGGGTGCGGGTGAAGTACTTGTCGATGGTTTCAGTGTTCAGGCCGATGGCTTCAAACAACTGGGCACCGCAGTAGGACATGTAGGTCGACACGCCCATTTTGGACATGATCTTGGACAGACCCTTGCCGATCGCCTTGATGTAGTTGTAGATGGCTTTGTCAGCGCTCAGGTCACCCGGCAGGTCCTTGTGGATGTCCTGAAGGGTTTCCATGGCGAGGTAGGGGTGCACCGCCTCAGCGCCGTAACCGGCCAATACCGCGAAGTGGTGCACTTCACGGGCCGTGCCGGTTTCCACCACCAAACCGGCGGTGGTACGCAAACCTTCACGCACCAGGTGCTGGTGGATAGCGGAGAGTGCCAACAGCGCAGGAATAGCCACCTGTGTGGAGCTGATGCTGCGGTCGCTGATGACCAGGATGTTCTTGCCGCTCTTGATGGCATCCACCGCTTCAGCGCACAAAGAAGCCAACTTGGCCTCCACACCCTCATGGCCCCACGCCAATGGGTAGGTGATGTCCAGCGTGTAGCTGCGGAACTTGCCCTGGGTGTGGTGCTCTATGTCACGCACCTTGGCCATGTCCGCAAAGTCCAGAATGGGCTGGCTCACCTCGAGGCGCATCGGCGGGTTCACCTGGTTGATGTCCAACAGGTTGGGCTTTGGTCCAATGAAGGACACCAAAGACATCACGATGGCTTCGCGGATCGGGTCGATCGGTGGGTTGGTCACCTGCGCAAACAGCTGCTTGAAGTAGCTGTAAAGTGGCTTGTTTTTGTCAGACAACACCGCCAATGGGCTGTCGTTGCCCATGGAGCCAATGGCTTCTTCGCCGGCGGTAGCCATAGGTGCAATCAGGAACTTCAGGTCTTCCTGGGTAAAGCCGAAAGCTTGCTGGCGGTCCAGCAGGCTCACCTGGTCGGTGACGCGCTTTGGTTCTACGCCTGCCACTACTGCGGACAACGCCTTGTCGGTGCGACGCTCGTCAAACGACACATCGTCCAGCTTGATGCGCAGATTCTCAATCCACTGTTTGTAGGGCTTGCTGTTGGCGAGGCTGGCTTTGAGCTCTTCGTCATCAATCATGCGGCCTTGTTCCAGGTCGATCAGGAACATCTTGCCGGGCTGCAGGCGCCACTTGCGCACGATTTTGTTTTCAGGCACGGGCAACACGCCGGACTCGGAGCCCATGATGACCAAGTCGTCATCGGTGATGCAATAGCGGGAAGGACGCAGGCCGTTGCGGTCCAGGGTGGCGCCGATCTGGCGACCATCGGTGAACACGATAGAGGCCGGGCCATCCCATGGCTCCATCATGGCGGCGTGGTATTCGTAAAAGGCCTTGCGGCGCTCGTCCATAGTGGTGTGCTGCTCCCATGGCTCGGGGATCATCATCATCACGGCCTGGCTGATGGGGTAGCCCGCCATGGTCAACAGCTCGAGGCAGTTGTCGAAGGTGGCGGTGTCGGACTGGTCTGCAAAGCTGATGGGGTACAGCTTTTGCAGGTCGGCAGCCAGCACGGGAGAAGACATCACGCCTTCGCGGGCCTTCATCCAGTTGTAGTTGCCTTTGACCGTGTTGATTTCACCGTTGTGCGCAACGTAGCGGTAAGGGTGAGCCAATGGCCACTCGGGGAAGGTGTTGGTGGAGAAGCGCTGGTGCACCAGGCCCAAAGCTGACACGCAGCGAGCGTCTTCCAGGTCCTTGAAATACACGCCCACCTGGTCAGCCAGCAGCAGGCCCTTGTAGACCACGGTGCGGCTGGACATGCTGGGCACGTAATATTCTTTGGAGTGGGTCAAGCCCAATGCCTGGATGTTGGCGCTGGCGGTCTTGCGGATCACGTACAGCTTGCGTTCCAGCGCGTCCTGCACGATCACGTCGTTGCCGCGGCCAATGAAGACTTGACGCAGGATAGGTTCTTTTTCGCGCACGGTGGGCGACATGGGCATGTCGCGGTTCACGGGCACATCGCGCCATCCCAACAGCACTTGGCCTTCGGCCTTGATGGCGCGTTCCATTTCCTGCTCGCAAGCGAGGCGGGAGGCGTGCTCCTTGGGCAAAAAGATCATGCCGACGCCGTATTCGCCCTGGGGCGGCAAGGTCACGCCTTGCTTGGCCATTTCTTCGCGGTAGAGCGCATCTGGCAGCTGGATCAAGATGCCGGCGCCGTCACCCATCAGGGGGTCTGCACCCACCGCACCGCGGTGGTCGAGGTTTTCAAGGATCTTGAGTGCGTTCTTGACGATGTCGTGGCTCTTTTCGCCACGAATGTGCGCCACAAAGCCGACGCCGCAGGCATCGTGCTCGTTGGCGTTGGAATACAAACCGTGGTCTTTGAGGTGTTGGATTTCGGCTGCCGTAGTCATGGCGCACTCCTGAAAATTACAGTGGACTTGAAGAATACTGCAACGCAACAAAAGTGCCAAGAAATTTAAATGGGGTCAGACACTATTTGAATCTCTCATCAGATTCAAAAAAATCAAATAGGGACACATCAAATGAATAGCTGTCTGCGCTTATCCAGTAAGCGCTAGGGGCGATATTCAGTCTGGAGCAGTTACCTTGCGGGGCCGTCCTGGCGTTCTGCGAACCAGGCGTCGCGAGGTATTTTTTTGCAACTCTGCAACGAAATCATCGTCCGCCAACGCCCATCCACGGGTCACCGAGTCAGTAATTTGATGGAGTTGCACTGAATTGAGGCCCTCCCGGGCCGCCGCTTGGTAGGCCGCCTCGCGCGCGAAAGGCGTATTGCCCAATGCCCAATAGGCGGGGTGGGTCACGATACGCTTGTCCATGATGGCGCCGCTGTAATGCGAGTAACTGGTCCACGGATAGTCTGAAGGCGGCAATCCGATACCGGCGCGCTGCGGATGGAGGTCCATAAATGTCAGTGCCGCTAAGGCGTGGCGTGGCTGCAAAACCGCAGATTTGAAGCGCCCCTCCCACAAGGTACCTTTGCGGGCGTATTTGCGGTTGAAGTAGCGCACATAAGTACGCCCCAAGGACTGCATCATGAGCGCCAAGCCCTGCTCATTAGCAGGCGTCAATAACAAATGGAAGTGATCCTGCAGCAGCACATAACCATGCACAGCGACCTGATGTTTTCGGGCCGCGAGGTGTATCGCATTCAGCAGCTCTTCGTAATCCTCCGTGGCCGAGCAGATGGACTGGCCATGCGCACCGCGCTGCAAAACGTGGTGCAGATGTCCGGCAATTGCCAAGCGGGGAAGTCGTGCCATGGGCCGCGATGGTAGCGGATCACAGCCTCAACCCGCTTACAAGCTCGTCACCGGCAATTGGTATTGGGGCGTGCCCATGAGATCAATACCGCATGACAGGTTATCCAACCAATCCAGCAACTGGGCAATGGCAGCCCCTTGCAAGGGCGCGCCATGCTGCGGAACGATCATTGAAATCTCCAGCCCACGAACCATGCGTACCCAAAGCTTGAGGATTTTGTTGCTGACCATGTAGCGGCGGTGAAACGCCTCCATGCCATGAGGCATAGGCATCAAGTTGGTGATGGGTTTGCGCGCGTCCTGACCACTGAGCATGGAAACACCCAGGTCGCCGGAAAAAAGGATCTTGCTCACGGGGTCATAGAACTGGAAATTACCCTCGGCATGCAGAAAGTGCGCGGGTAACAGCCACAGCTCGGTTTTGCCGAAGCGGAGTTTGCCCCCTTCATCGGGAATGGGAATGATGCGGTCTTCCGTCTTGCCGATTTTGCAGAAGTGAGGGGCGAAACGAGCCCAAAGCTGTGAAATCAACAACTTGGCCTGGGTGGATGTCATCCAGCGGTCCAGGGAGGCAATGATGTCCGGGTCGGCGTGGGAGGCGATGATGTAGTCGAGGTGCTGAGGCGCGATGTACTTGCGCATCGTCAGATTCAGCTCGTTGTAGGTCATATTGCCACCCGGATCAAGGATCACACCTTCTCCATGGTCGACGATGAGAAACTGATTGGCCTGCACCGCTTCGGTTTCGTCGGACACGAGATCCGTGAACATCACACAGCAGTGATGGGCGTCTTTGTAGAGTTCAACAGCCATGGCGGGGCCCTTATGCAAAGTGGGCGCCTATGCGCCCACATGAACCCCGATTGTCAAATCAGCCCGAAAACCGGGCTTTGATTCATATCAATTATTTGGGCGCTTTGGTCACTCGGACTTTGCCACCGGTGGTGACAATAATCACGGCATCACCCGCTGCCAATTGCTCTCCACCCTTGGCTTGAACGATGGCACGGCGATCGCCACCTTTGAGTTGAACGAGAATTTCAACCGCTTCTTCTTTGGTAGACAAGCGCTCCAGCGCGTTACCTGCAGCAGCGCCTGCCACGCCAGCCAATACACCCAGGACTTGCGCCTCGCGTTGCACACCACTGCCGCCGTAGCCACCGATGGCACCCACTACTCCGCCTACAGCGGCGCCTACGCCGGACTGGCTGCCGTCCACCACCACATTGCGCACGGACAGGATGACCCCGTCTTGTACCTGGGCCATACGCTGCGCATCACCGCGCTGGATGACATCCGGGCTGCTGCTCGCGCATGCACCCAAAGTGGCTACTACCAAGGCAATGCTTGCCCATTTCATGATCTTTTGCATATTTCTCTCCGGTTCTGGAACGGTTCACTTCAGCCCAGCTAACGCTTTAGACCACCGCTACGTTGTCAGCCGTATTGTCAACCGGCAATGTAAACCGCGTGTCAAGCAGGGATGTGAGCCCGAATTCGCCCAAAATCGCGCGCAAACGCTCCGCAGCGGCACGTTTTTTCTGCCCCGTGTAGCGAGCCAGAATCAACTCATTTTTCATGCTGTGCTCCCAGCCCACCAGTTCAGTCACGGTCACTTGGTAGCCGTGAGCCTCCAGATACAGGCATCGCAGCACATTGGTGAGCTGGCTACCCATCTCACGGGTGTGCAGAGGATGGCGCCAGAGCTCGGCCAGCGGTGTGCGCGTCAAGTTCATGGCCTTGTTCTGATTCAAGTGACGGGCAAGCTCTGCCTGGCAGCAGGGCACGAGCACGAACGCCCTCACCTTTTTCTCCAGTCCGAACGCAATGGCATCGTCCGTCGCGATATCGCAAGCATGTAAAGCGGTGACGACATCGAAGCTAGGAGGAAGCTCTTGCAAGCTGGTGGACTCCGCCACACTCACATTCAGAAAGCTCATGCGTTCAAACTGAAGCTTGGTGGCCAAGGCTTTGGATTTCTCCACCAGATCAGCGCGGGTTTCAATTCCGTACAAGTGACTGTGCGGGAGGTTCTTGAAGTACAAGTCGTACAGAATGAACCCGAGATAAGACTTTCCCGCACCGTGGTCTGCCAAGGTGAAGCTGAGGCCTTCTGTTACCGGAAGTTCATTCATCAGTTTTTCAATGAACTGATAGAGGTGATAAACCTGCTTGAGCTTGCGGCGGGAGTCCTGGTTCAACTTTCCGTCGCGCGTGAGGATATGCAGCTCTTTGAGCAATTCCACTGACTGACCGGGGCGGATTTCAGGCGCGATTTGCCCAGAGGGTTGTGTGCCGCCGACTTGCGCAGGCTGTGCTTTGTTTTTTTTCATTTAATGTTTTCGCCCCATCACAAGGGCGCAATGTCAGGGCCGACTTGCAATGCTGACCACCCTTCGGGGCCCAGCCGCTGCAGAGTGGCAATGTTCTTTTCGTAAATCTGCTCAGCAGCGGGGAATGCTTCTACCGCCTTATCGATACTGGCTTCACGCAGGAGATGAAGTGTCGGGTACGGTGCCCGGTTGGTGAAGTTGCCGATGTCATCGGGCTCCGCGTCTGCAAACTGGAATTCAGGGTGGAAGCTAGCGATTTGCAGCTCCCCATCGAGCTTCAATTTGCGGAGTGCTTTGTCAGCGGAATACAAGAAATCGTTGAAGTCCACAAAGTCCACAAACGCATCCGGAAGGATCAGCAGCGTCGTGTCGCGCAACTGTGGATCCGCTTGAGCGAGTCCCAGAAGCTCTTCGCGAAGTACATCCAGCACATCAGCTGGCTCGGTCGCACGACAAACCACATAGCGCACCTGATTCTTGACGTGCACGGCTTTGGCGAAAGGACACAGGTTGAGACCGATGACGGCCCGCTCCAACCACCGTTGCATAGACTTGACCACTGCGTCATCTGCACTGGGCTGCTGATTACTCAATTCAGACATGGAACAACCTCTGCCCAGTGAGCCGCTCATGCTCCCGCAAAGCAAATCGGTCTGTCATACCCGCGATGTAGTCACTGACCTGGCGTTGAAGAGAGATGTCTTTCATTGCCTCGTCATCCTGGTGCATTTCTGCGGGTGAAGCGACATAGGCATCAAACAAGTCCCCCACAACGCACTTGGCCTTCCCCATGGTGTCCATTACTTGCTGATGCCGATAGAGGTGCTTGAACAAGAAGTGCTTGAGCTCCCGGGTTTGCGCGCGCATTTCGGCACTGAACAGCACTAGCGCCGGTGCTACGCGTACAGCGTTCACGTCTTGGGGCATTACCTCTTCCAGTTGAGCGCGGGTTGCAGCCAACACGTCATACACCATATCACTGAGCATAAGTCGTATGGTCTCGTAGAGCCAACGCCGCTGTTTTTTGGCTTGCGCGAAATCCGACTGTTGACTTGCCGCTTGGTCCGAATACTTCCGGAACAAGGGCACTTCCAACATCTGGTCCATGCTGAGCAGTCCCGACCGGACTCCGTCATCTATATCGTGGCAGTTGTAGGCAATCTCGTCAGCCAAATTACACAGTTGCGCTTCCAGGCTCGGTTGCCCACCTTGCAAGAATCGCTTGGCGACCCCGCCACTTTGCCCGGGGAAGTCAGCTTCCCATAGCTCCAAGGACATCGCATTGTTTTTGGAGCAATGCTTCAAAATGCCTTCGCGGGACTCAAAACAGAGATTCAACCCGTCAAAACCCGGGTAACGGGCCTCCAGATGATCCACTACGCGCAGACTCTGGAGATTGTGCTCAAAGCCACCGTAAGAGACCATGCATTCATGTAGCGCGTCTTGTCCGGCGTGGCCGAAAGGAGTGTGGCCCAGGTCATGCGCCAAAGCAATGGTTTCTACCAGATCTTCATTCAAGCCCAAGGTTCTCGCCATAGACCGGCCGAGCTGTGCAACCTCCAACGAGTGAGTCAAACGGGTTCTGAACAGGTCGCCCTCATGATTGATGAAGACTTGCGTTTTGTAGACCAGTCGACGGAAGGCCGTAGAGTGGACGATACGGTCCCTGTCGCGCTGAAAGGGTGTACGTGTCGGAGCATCAGCCTCAGGAAAGCGCCGACCTCTACTCTGGTCAGGCTGGCATGCATAGGGTTGGAGATTGGTCATCAATACAGCGTCTAGCGCCCGTTCAATACGCGCAAGCAGCTATGTTTTCGATAGCAGTCAAGCGCAGCATGTATCGATGACTTCTCGCACCAAGGTGTCAGGCGCTGCACGCATAACCGCGCGCCCGGGACCGTCAATCAAGACGAACCGGATTTCACCGGCCTCGGACTTCTTGTCATGGCGCATGAGTTCAAGATAGCGACCGGCGTTATCGGAGGCATCCAAGCTGGGGCCACGGATTGGTAATCCCGCCGATGCAATGATCCGGGTGAGTCGTTCGACAAACGCTGTATCCACCAAGCCCAGGCGCTGGGATAGGTGGGCAGCCATGACCATGCCGCAGCCAACAGCCTCGCCGTGCAACCATTCGCCATAACCCAAGCCCGCTTCGATTGCATGCCCGAAGGTGTGGCCGAAATTCAAAATGGCACGCAGGCCGGACTCACGCTCATCTTGCCCCACAACCCAGGCCTTCAACTCACAGCTTCGCTTTACTGCGTGCGCTAGCGCCTTGGCATCCAGTCGCACCAAGCTCTCCATATGGTTCTCAATCCAAGACAGAAACTCCATATCGGCGATGGGACCGTATTTGATAACTTCCGCCAGTCCAGCGCTGACCTCCCTTGGCGGCAGTGTTTTCAATACATCAAGGTCACACACCACCATTTGAGGTTGGTAGAAGGCACCCACCATGTTTTTACCAAGTGGATGGTTTATTCCGGTTTTTCCGCCCACTGAAGAGTCCACTTGTGCCAAGAGGGTGGTCGGCACCTGAACAAAGGGTACGCCGCGCATATAGCTTGCGGCAGCGAATCCGGTCATGTCCCCGACGACCCCTCCCCCCAAAGCAAACAGGACAGTTTTTCGATCGCAGGTGTTCTGCAACAGCACACCGAAAATCAAGTTCAAAGTTTCCCAATGCTTGTAAGACTCACCATCAGGGAGTTCCATGGCCAGCACTTTGGAATACTTTCCAGCGAGAGCAACTTTTAGCTTCTCCGCATACAACGGGGCCACAGTAGTGTTACTCACAATGACTGCCGTTTTGCCATTGGGCAAGCCAGCGAAGATCTCTGGGTTGTCAATGAGTTCGCCACCGATGTGAATCAGGTAGCTGCGTTCGGCCAAAGAAATGTTTACGGTTTGGTGCGCCTGAATTGTCATAGCCGCTTAGTTTAGGGCTTTCAGGTGCTGCAGCAGCGTTGCTACCCGTCAGCGGAAGGAATCGCCCCTGAAAGCTCAAGCTGCATGACGATCATGTTCACCAACGTCGCCACTGAGGGACGACCGGTTTCCAATACAAAGTGCGCAGTTTCGCGGTACAAAGGATCACGAACTGAAAACAGCTCTCGCATTCGAGTCAATGGATCAGCAACCTGGAGCAGTGGTCGACTCACATCGTGCCGGAGGCGACGAAATAACTCTTCGGGCGTGGATTTGAGATAAATCACTTTACCTCGCGAATGCAAATGATGCCGATTATTCGGCCTGAGGACTGCGCCGCCTCCGGTGGAGAGCACGCAATTCACATCTGCCGAGAGGGCATCAAGAACCTCTTCTTCGATATCTCGAAAACGAGACTCACCCTCGCGGTCAAAAAACTCACGAATCGAGCAACCGATACGCGCCTCAATGGCGTGATCCGAATCTACGAAAGGAATGCGCAAGCGGCGCGCCAACTGACGCCCCACTGTGGTCTTCCCTGAACCGGGAAGACCAACAAGACTGATACTCAAGTGAGGCCCATCTCAACCAATGCCAGAGTTACCGGCCAACCACCTTGTCTGCAATGACCTTAGGTGTGATGAACACCAGCATTTCACGCTTGGTGATTTCCTTTGCCCGGTTGCGGAACAAGACGCCCAATCCAGGCAAGTCACCGAAGAATGGAACTTTGGTTTCGCTGTCGGTCGAGCTTTCTGTAAAGATGCCGCCGATAACTACGGTGCCACCGTTCTCAACCAATACTTGCGTTTGCACGTGCTTGGTATCAATTGCAAATCCAGCAGGAGTGCTCTGACCGACAGTGTCCTTGGTCACATCCAGGGTGAGGATGATGTTTCCTTCAGGGGTGATCTGCGGCAGTACTTCCAGTTTCAAGTTAGCCTTCCGGAACGCGATCGAAGTAGCACCGCTAGACGAGGCCACTTGATATGGCAATTCCGTGCCCTGTTCAATCAGCGCCTTGATCTGGTCTGCAGTAACGACTCGAGGACTGGAGACCACCTTGCCTTTGCCTTCAGCCTCGAGGGCGGAAATCTCAAGGTTCAAGAACCTGTCAGCGCCAGCGCCAAAAATAGAAACTGCAAATTGCCCGGGAGTACTGGAGCCAAGTGCACCTGTGGATGGGAGATTTACAAAGTTGCCGGAAGTTGTCGCTGCCGAACCAACGACATAACTTGAGCCCAATGCAATTCCCGGCTTATCGCCGGAAGCAGCTGCAGTGCCGCCTCCACCCAATTTGACGCCTAACGATTTTCCGAAACTATCGGACGCCTCAACGATACGCGCCTCAATCAAAACTTGTCGAACAGCAATATCAATTTTTGCAATCAACTGTTGAACTTGCTCCAATTTACTCGGAATATCAGTGACAAATAATTGATTTGTGCGTGTTTCAAAAATCACGCTACCTCGAGAACTCAGAATTCGACTTGCCGTAACACCTTGGCCCGGTCCGGAACCAGCTGCAATCAGGCCCGCCGCAATATCTGCTGCTTTGCCGTAATTGATTTGGAATGCTTGGGTACGAAGGGGTTCAAGATTCTGTACTGCAACAACTGTTTCAAGATCTAACTTTTCTTTGGCCGCAATCTCATCCTTCGGGGCAACCCACAGAACATTGCCCGTCTTGCGCATACCTAGGCCCTTAGCCTGCAAAATGATGTCCAGCGCTTGGTCCCAAGGGACGTCCTGCAAACGCAATGTCACCGATCCTGAAACAGAGTCAGAGGTCACGATATTAAAATTAGTGAAATCTGCAATCACTTGCAAGAGCGAACGCACTTCAATATTCTGGAAATTCAGCGATAGCTTTTGGCCGTTATAGCCAACACCTTGCGTCAATTTCTTTGGATCCACCTTCACTTCTTTAATCTCAACCACGAATTGCTCGTCACTCTGGTAAGCACTGTGCTCCCAATCACCTTTAGGCTCGATAACCATACGAACTCGATCACCAGATTGAGTTGTAGATACAGACTTCACTGGAGTGCCAAAATCTGCAACATCCAGCTTCCGGCGTAAGCCCTCTGGCAAACTGGATTTCATGAATTCGACAACCAAACCTTGACCTTGTTGGCGGATGTCTACCCCAACTTGATTGTTGGGCAAGGTAACAACCACTCTTCCCGATCCATCAGTACCGCGCCTAAAGTCGATATCCCTCAACGGAGCCGTTACCCTGCTAGTCGTCTCGGAAAATGCATTGATCGGTTTGGCGTTGGCAGACTCTGTTGCATCCAAAGAAACAAGGAGCGACTTGCCTTGGATTTCAGCCTTGTAGGCAGCAGCTTGTTTCAAATTCAAGACCACACGGGTGCGCTCACCTGCTTGAACCACGCTAACAGATTTGAGATTCCCTTGATTGATTTCGACAGTAGAACGACCCATCGCATTGGATACGCCGGGGAAATCCAATGCAATCCTTGCAGGTGACTGGATTGCAAACCCTGTAGGCAACGAAGTCAGCGCTTGCGACAAATCAATTCTCACAACTTCGCTTCCGCCCTGAACAGAGCCAGAAACGGCCTCGATAGAACCTTGAGCAAAAGCCGCGTGCCCGAGCAAAACAGACAACACAAAGCCGATTTTTTTCAACATGCGCGTTCCAATTAAATTAATTCGGTTTGTCATTTCGCCTTCTCTTGCAACTCTAGAGTTGCTGCTCGCTCAATCCATTCCCCCACAGCGTCCTGAACTATCTCGCGGAGAGTGACCTGCGTTTCAGTGATTTTTGTAACCTTGCCATAATTTTGGCCAAGATAATTACCCAACTTCACTTGGTATAACAAATTATCAACCTTTACCAAAGCAACTGGTTGGCCAGTTTTTGTAAGATTACCGACCAAGGACATCGAATCCAAAGGAAAAGCCTCCAACGGCTCCTTTCTTCGCGCCAGCTCAGGAGCAATCAATGCTCCGTTAGTTACTGCCTGCGACGACTCCCTCTTCAAAGCTTGGGTTAACTTGACATTACTGAACGGTTCAATCGCAGCTGTATTTGTATAAGCTTCCGGCACAAACTGCTTTGGAGCAGGGATTGGAGCGACCTTTGGACGAGTTTGATTTCTCTCTTCAACGATCCATTGCCTAAGGTCGTCTTCGCTGCTTGATCCACAAGCACTCAAAAGAGCCAGCAACAAAAAGCCGGTTAAACCGATCAACCTATTCATTTCTGGGCTCCAGTCGCTTTTCGCTGCGCCTTCACTTCGTCAGGATCCAAATAGCGGAATGTCTTCGCAGTAGCATCTAATATCAATGTTCCATCAGTTCGCGGAGCAAGGGAAAGGTTATTGAGGGTTACGATGCGTGAGAGGTTCGCTATGTCGGAAGCAAAGTTGCCAATATCATGATATTTTCCCGTGACTCTTATTGTGATAGGAAGCTCAGCATAATATTCTTTAACTGCGACCTGCCCAGGACGAAACAATTCAAACTGGAGACTTCGCCCTAGACCGGCTTGATTGATATCCGAAAGCAATGCGTCCATCTCAGCTTTGCTTGGCAACTGTTTTTCCAGTTGCGTTACGTACTGTTGTACCTGTTCACGCTGCTTCTTTAAAACATCGAGATTGACTGCTTTAGTTAGCTTGGTTTTGTAATCTTCTCTCAGCTTTACTTCTTTATCTTGCTCTTGCTGAAGAGACTCTTGAGAACCAGTAAGCCATGTAAACCACAGAACTATCACTATGACCGCAGCGCTAAATACAAATAGGGCATAGCGAGGAGCGGATGGCCAAAGCGAAGGGTCCTTGGGATCCAGATCACGGAACTGCGCCACCAGCTTTTGCTGGATCACTGCAAAGTCAAATGAGGGGTTTGGGCTAATGGGCATAAGTACCTAGGACGGAGATTTTGCATTGACACCAGACGCCGGTATGCCAGGGCTGCTACTAGGACTAGACACAACCTCAGCGGTTTTGGCTCCCAGCTTTTCAGCCTCACTCGTTCGCATCAATTTCACTTTGATTGTGAAGTTATAAACTCTCTTCTGTTCCTTTGAAGAAATAGTCGCTGAACCGGAAGTTATTTCAATTAATTCTGGTTTAGTAAACCAAGGTGTGTTATTGGCTAGATTACGAAGCAACTCAGAGACGCGCTCGTTGGACTGAGCTATACCAGCAAGAGATACTTGCTGATCCTGCTGCACCATCCGATTGATATACACTCCATCAGGCAACTGATTAACCAGTTCAGTCATCAAATGAACCGGCAAATTTCTATCCGACTGCAGGTCTTCAACCGCTTGCTGGCGAGCTCGCAATGCAGCGATTTCCGCCTCCAAGCCTGCAATATCTTTTATCTGCCCTTCAAGCTTTTTAATCTCAGTTTCCAAGACTAAGTTACTTCCTTGTTGCTGAGTAATGGCAGCTTGATACCAAAGGAATATAGTTCCAGCAATAACTCCGCCAAGTAATGCGGATGCACCCAAGGAAACGTTGAATAAATCCTTGCGTCGTTTGCGCGCAACCTCACGGTGAGGCAATAGATTAATCAATATCATTGCGAAAACCTCCGCAATGCCAGACCGCAAGATGTCAGATAAGAGGGCGCCTCTCTCGTCATTCTTTTGAGCCTGACTCCATCGCCAATTTCCATCCCGTCAAAAGGATTCAACAAGCTGCAAGGGAAGGTAGTGTGTTGGGTGACTGCGTTGGTTAAGCCCGGCAATGCTGCAGAACCGCCCGCCAGCATGATGTAGTCCACCTTGTTATGTGGAGTACTGGTAAAAAAGAACTGCAACGCGCGGCCAAGCTCCTGAACCATGGTTTCGATGAATGGCTTCAATACAGTAGATTCGTAATCATCTGGCAACTCGCCACTGCGTTTTTTGCTCTCTGCTTCTTCCTGCGAAAAGCCATACTGCCTAACAATGAGCTGTGTCAGCTGTGCGCCACCGAATGCCTGATCACGGTCATACAACACCTCATCGTCCCGCATTACTTGCATGCTGGTCGTCATTGCACCTATTTCGAACAGCGCCACGATCAAACCAGCGCCTTTGCTGGGCAAGTTTTCAATCAACCGACCGGCTGCCAGACGGGATGCATAGGACTCCACATCAACAATCACAGGAGTCAAGCCTGCAGCTTCGGCAAGTCCCTGAATGTCTTGAACTTTTTCCCGACGGGAAGCCGCGATAAGCACTTCAATGTCACCTGCGGAAGCAGCGCTCGGACCGATGACGCAGAAATCCAAACTTACTTCGTCTAAAGGGAAAGGAATGTATTGGTTAGCTTCAGACTCAACTTGCTGTTCAAGCTCCATGTCAGACATGCCGCCAGGCAAGATGATTTTCTTGGTGATGACAGCTGAAGGTGGCAATGCCATCGCCACATTCTTAGTCTTTGTGCCACTCTTTTTGACGAGCTTTCTGACGGCATCTGCAACTTCATCGAATTTTTCGACGTTGCCATCGGTAATCCAGCCGCGCTCCAACGGTTCAATGGCGCATCGCTCCAGAACCAGATTGCCGGCTTTGTCACGCCCCAACTCCACCAGCTTTACGCTGGACGAGCTGATGTCCAACCCGAGCATGGGAGCGGGCTGCCGGCTGAATAAAGACCCCAATGAGATCAAAATGGTCCCCTGAAACGGACTGACAACAGGCCAGTCAAACTTAAGAATTCACTTGAATGCTATCAGCAAGAGTATTGAGCGGCAAAGGTTTTTTCACTTTCTGACAATTTATAACGTTGTCAAAAGCAGACGTTAAACGCCGCCTTTCGGATACGATTTCATCTTAGCGGGGTCGTCAGCATTTCAGGATGCAGGATGTGATCCTTCATCCATGCCTGCCAGTGAGGCCCTCAACGGTGTCATTTTTATAATGATCCGAACGCCCAAGATTGCTATGCCAGATCCACAAGACTCCATCAAAACTGCCAAACCCAAGACACGACATTGGGCATTGGTCACTCTTTTTTGGCTCGTGGGCCTCGCCACAGCTGGCATTTTTTCCATACTGGCATTGGTCGCACTCGCGTTGTCCATGGCCTACCCCAACCTTCCGGACATTAGCGACCTGTCTGATTACCGCCCCAAGCTGCCTTTAAGAATTTATTCAGCAGAGGGGGACTTGATCGGGGAGTTCGGTGAAGAGCGCCGAAAACTCACCCCCATCAAGGAAATCCCCAAAGCCATGACAGACGCGATCCTAGCCGTTGAGGATGCACGTTTCTATCAGCATGGCGGGGTGGACTATATCGGCGTGATCCGCGCGGGGTTGGCTAACGTAGGGCGCGTCAAAAGTCAGGGGGCATCAACCATCACCATGCAGGTCGCGCGCAATGTCTACCTGACCTCGGAAAAAACATTCACTCGCAAGATCTATGAAATTCTGCTGACTTTTAAACTAGAACATTTGCTGTCCAAAGATCAGATCCTTGAGATCTATATGAACCAGATCTTCTTGGGGAATCGTGCATACGGTTTTGCAGCGGCTGCTGAAACTTACTTCGGGAAGCCACTGAAGGACATCTCAATTGCGGAAGCTGCCATGCTGGCGGGCCTCCCTAAGGCCCCCTCCGCTTACAACCCGATCAGTAATCCGAAACGCGCGAGAGCACGCCAGCAGTACATCATTGATCGCATGCTCGAGAACGGATTCATCACAGATGAAGAAGCTGAGACAGCCCGAAATGAAGAACTAAAGGTCAAGAACGGCCCGGGCGCAAACCCGATACATGCGGAATATGTCGCCGAAATGGTGCGGCAACTGATGTTTTCTCAGTATGGAGAAGAGACCTACACGCGCGGCCTGAACGTCTTCACAACTCTCAAATCCGAACAGCAAATCGCGGCTTACCGCGCACTTCGGCGGGGCATCATGGACTTTGAGCGTCGTCAGGTCTACCGCGGCCCTGAGAAGTTTCTGGAACTACCTGCCAAGGGCCAGGAACTGGAAGATGCAATTGATGAAGCCTTGGACGAACACCCCGACAACGGAGACGTGATGGCTGCCGTCGTGCTGGAGGCAGACGCCAAGCACATCAAAGCACAGCGTCAGGGTGGAGAAATTGTGGAGATCATTGGTGACGGCCTGAAGCCAGCCCAGTCCGGCCTATCCGACAAAGCGCCCCCTAACATCAAACTCCGCAAGGGGGCCTTGATCCGGGTTGCAAAAACGGCCAAAGGAACGTGGGAAATTACCCAACTACCGGAAGTGGAAGGTGCTTTCGTAGCCCTAGACCCTCGGGACGGATCGATCAAAGCACTGGTCGGCGGCTTTGACTTCAACAAAAACAAATTCAACCACGTCACACAAGCGTGGCGCCAACCTGGCTCTAGCTTCAAGCCCTTTATCTACTCTGCGGCCTTGGAGAAGGGTTTCGGTCCAGCAACCGTTGTCAACGACGCGCCTTTGTTTTTTGATGCAGGCGTAACCGGCGGACAACCTTGGGAACCCAAAAACTACGATGGTACTTTTGAAGGACCCATGACCCTGCGACGCGGCCTGGCCAAATCCAAGAACATGATTTCCATCCGGGTTCTCAACTCCATAGGCGCACCCTACGCACAAGAGTGGATCACCCGTTTCGGCTTTGAGGCGGACAAGCACCCCGCGTATCTCACTATGGCTTTGGGTGCCGGCGCGGTGACACCGATGCAAATGGCAAGTGCTTACTCTGTGTTCGCAAACGGTGGCTACAGAGTGAACCCTTGGCTCATTACCAAAGTCAGCGAACAACGGGGCAAAGTATTGGTAGAGACAGAGCCGCCGGTTTTGGCAGACACAGAGCGTGCCATTGACGAGCGCAATGCCTTCATGATGAGCAGCTTTTTGCAGGAAATAACCCGGTCTGGAACTGCTGCACGTGCACAGGCCACCTTAAAGCGGCCGGACTTGTACGGCAAAACCGGCACGACCAACGACTCCATGGACGCGTGGTTTGCTGGTTATCAGCCCACTCTCACTGCCATCACCTGGATAGGATACGACACGCCCCGCAAGCTGGGTGACCGCGAAACCGGTGGAGGCCTGAGCCTGCCTGTCTGGATCAGCTTCATGGAGACGGCCCTGAAGGGCGTACCAGTTTCAGAGCCCACTGCACCGGAAGGTGTCGTGAAACTAGGCAATGAGTGGTACTACGAGGAATTCACACACGGGGCTGGCGTTAGCACTCTGGGATTGAGTGATAAACCGGATACGCCAGCTGAAGCCCCTGCCGCTGCGGATGAAAAGAAAAAAATTATCGATCTTTTCAAAAACTAGCCCGCTGTAAACACCAAGTCCATGCCGGCTTGCTGGCTGGCATTGGCACTCAAGGCCGCGAAAAATTCGCCCTGCCCTTTGGTGTCCTGCCATTCGGTGCCAGACCATTTGTAATGGTAGCCACCAGACTTGGCTGCCATCCAGACCTCATGCAAGGGTTTCTGCAAATTCACGATGATCTGGGTGCGATTAGCAAAAGTCAGTGTCACCATGCTGCCAACCCGCTGGTTGTCCACATCAGCATCCGATTCGTCGTTGATGCGATCGCATGACAACTCCAAAGCACGCAACAAAGACTCGGCAAGACTCATGAATTCTGGGTCGGTCATTACAATTTCACTATGTTGAATCGAACGCGAATTCTAGTCAGAGGCTTGATCCCGCTGATTTGTGTGCTTACTTTGGGGGCATGCGGCCAAACAGGCCCGCTTTTTCTACCCAAAGTTCCACCCAAAGTGTCGCCGGCCAGCAGCACAACGCCCCTTCCAGCCACCAAAGCTTCAGACACCACACCTGCACCATGAGCGCCACTCTTCTACCCGGCCAGCCCCACGTCCATTATGAGAACAGTCAGCTCCACGTGGAGGGCTGCTCGCTGGATGCGTTGGCCAGCACCCATGGTACGCCGCTGTTTGTTTATTCCAAGGCCTCCATGCTGGACGCGCTCGCGGCCTACCAGCGCGGCTTTGCAGGGCGCAATGCCCGCATTTGCTATGCGATGAAGGCCAACTCTTCCTTGGCCATTCTGCAATTGTTCGCCAAAGCCGGATGCGGCTTCGACATCGTGTCTGAAGGCGAATTAGCGCGAGTCCTGGCCGCCGGTGCCGATGCTGGCAAGGTCATTTTTTCTGGCGTCGGAAAAACACGTGCTGAAATGGCCCGCGCCCTGGAAGTTGGCATCGGCTGCTTCAACGTGGAAAGCGAAGCCGAGATCGATGTCTTGAACGAGGTCGCGCTCGGCATGGGCATGCAGGCCCCTATCAGCATCCGCGTCAACCCCAACGTCGACCCCAAGACGCACCCCTACATCTCCACCGGCCTCAAAGGCAACAAGTTCGGCATCGCGCACGAACGCACGCTGATGACCTACCAGCGCGCTGCCGCGCTGCCCGGCCTGAAGGTCGTGGGTATCGACTGCCACATCGGCTCCCAGATCACGGAGGAAACGCCCTACCTCGATGCCATGGACCGCATGCTGGATCTGGTGGAGTCGATTGAAGCCGCAGGCATCGCCATTCACCATATCGACTTCGGCGGCGGCTTGGGTATCAACTACAACGGAGACACGCCTCCGGCTGCCGACGCCCTGTGGCACAAGCTGCTCGCCAAGCTCGACACACGTGGCTTCGGCCAGCGGCAGCTCATGATTGAGCCCGGACGCTCCCTGGTGGGTAACGCAGGCGTCTGTGTGACTGAGGTTCTGTACATGAAGCCCGGAGAACAGAAGAATTTCTGTATCGTGGACGCGGCCATGAACGACCTGCCCCGCCCGGCCATGTACCAGGCCTTCCACACCATCGTGCCTGTTAAGCAGGCGGCCTCTCAATCATCGGGCGCTGAAGTGTTTGACGTAGTGGGCCCGGTGTGCGAGAGCGGGGACTGGATCGGTCACGACCGCACACTGCAAGTGCAGTCAGGCGACAAGCTCGCAGTTCTGTCGGCAGGCGCTTACTGCATGAGCATGTCAAGCAACTACAACTCCCGCCCTAAAGCTGCCGAGGTGTTGGTGGACGGTGCACAGAGCCATTTGATCCGTCAGCGCGACAGCTTTGCCGACCAGATCCGCGGCGAAAAGCTGCTCTAAACGCTATAAAAAGAATAGCTGCTCGCGCATATTCAACGGGCGCCAGCAGTCCTTTTTATCCAAAAATTCCGGGCACGCCACCCGAGCAAAGCACTCAGAATGGCGGCATATACCGCCACCTCTGCGAAATTGTTTTTGCCGGCGCGCATCCAGAAGAAGTGGAGGATGGCGAATACAGCAATCGCGTACACACTTCGGTGCAAAGTCTGCCACCGCTTTGCCCCCATCGCTTTGATCGCCCGGTTGAAGGACGTGGCAGCCAACGCAGTGAGCAACACCATCCCTGCAAAGCCGACCAGAATAAACGGCCGCTTTACGATGTCGACAACGATGTCAGCAAGCTCCAGCCCCATGTCCAACCAGCTGTAAGCAGCCAAGTGAAGAAGGCCGTAGCAAAAAGTCGAAACGCCCACCATGCGGCGAAAGCGGGCTAATCCGGACCAGCCAGTGACGACCCGTAGTGGGGTGATCAACAGCGTCAGGCAGAGCAAACGCAAGGTCCAATCTCCTGTGGACCGGATCAGGGCTTCAGCCGGATTTGCACCCAACTGTTCGGCCACCGCAGCCCACACCAGATAGGCCAAGGGAGCGCAAATCGCCAAAAGCAGGCACGGTTTGGCACCGCGGTGTAGCAACCACGTGTTCATCAACGTCCGCCGGATTTAGAAAAACTTCTTCAAGTCCATGCCGGCGTACAACTGACCCACTTGGGCCTCATAGCCGTTGAACATCAAGGTCTTGCGCTTTTTGGCAAACAAGCCATCTTCGCCAATGCGACGCTCCGTGGCTTGGCTCCAGCGTGGGTGATCCACGTTCGGATTCACGTTGGAATAGAAGCCATATTCATTCGCTGCAGCCTTATTCCAAGCGGTGGCCGGTGGCTTCTCGGTGAAGCGGATCTTCACGATGCTCTTGCCGCTCTTGAAGCCGTATTTCCACGGCACCACCAGCCGTACCGGAGCCCCGCTCTGGTTCGGCAATATCTCGCCGTACATGCCAAAGGTCAGTAACGTCAGCGGATGCTGGGCTTCATCCAAACGCAGGCCTTCCACGTAGGGCCAATCCAGGACTCTGGAACCTACAAAAGGCATGGTTTTGGGGTCTGCCAGCGTCACGAACTCCACATACTTGGCGCTCCCCAAAGGCTCTACCTTCTTGATCAGCTCAGCCAGTGAATAGCCCACCCACGGGATCACCATGGACCAGCCCTCTACGCAACGCAGGCGATAGATCCGCTCTTCCATGGGGCTGAGTTTGAGCAGGTCTTCCATCGCAAACTTGCCCGGTTTTTTGACGAGGCCCTCCACCTCCACCGTCCACGGTGTGGTTTTGAGGGTATGGGCGTTGACCGCGGGGTCCGCCTTGTCGGTACCGAATTCGTAGAAATTGTTGTAGGTGCTGGCGTCTTTGTAGGGTGTGACCTTCTCGGACGTGACCGCCCCGTCCACCGACGTGGCTTTGGTGTTGAGCGCAGCCAGCTTGCCGGGCTTTGCGCCCCAGCCTGCACCTTGGGCTATGGCTTTTCGGGAAGCCCAGGTCGCCAAACCCGCGCCTGCGACGCCCGTTGCCATGTGTTTGAGTAGGCGGCGCCGGTCTTGATAGACCACCTGCGGTGTGATTTCGCTGGAAACCGGATGTTCGAACCCGTTAGAGGAGGACTTGATATGCATGGTGACTTCCTTGTTTCCAGTTTGGTCGTGGGAGACCGTGTTTTCTTACAAAGTTCCGTAGCTGTGCAACCCGCTAAGGAACATGTTCACCCCGATGAAGGCGAAGGTTGTGACTGCCAGCCCCGCCAGTGCCCACCAGGCGGCTACTGTGCCACGCAGGCCTTTCATCAGCCGCATATGTAACCAAGCAGCGTAGTTCAGCCAGACGATCAAGGCCCAGGTTTCTTTGGGATCCCAGCTCCAATAGCCACCCCAGGCTTCTGCAGCCCACAAGGCGCCCAGCACGGTAGCGATCGTGAAAAACGCGAATCCGACCGCGATGGACTTGTACATCACGTCGTCCAGCACTTCGAAATCGGGCAACTTGGCTGCGATTGCTTTGCGCCCCAATAAAATGCCGGCGACGATCAAGGCAGAAATGCCGAAGTACATGGCCCAGTAGTCACTCAAGCCGGTGACCGAAGACTTGCGAAACACGATGGGCTCAAAGCACAAGACCACGCCCAAGAGCCAGAGCGGCGCCATGCGGTACCACTTGGTCTCCGACGCTTGCTGCTTGATCAGGTAGGCAAAAGCCACCATCGCGGCCAAAGCAAAGGTACCGTAGCCGATGAAGTTGGCAGGGACGTGCAATTTCATCCACCAGCTTTTCAAAGCCGGGACCAAAGGCTGGATTTCTTGGGCTTGCCGCTCCACGGTGTACCAGAGCAAGAAACCGACCGCAGCACTCACCACCAGCATGACGAAGGCACCCAGCGCGCGGGTTTTGTATTGCGCTTCGAAGTACAAGTAAAACACAGCTGTCATCCAGCAGAACATCACGAACACTTCGTAGAGGTTACTCACCGGAATGTGGCCGATGTCTGCACCCAGCAGATAGCTCTCGTACCAACGCACCATGGTCCCGATGAGTGCCATAGTCACCGCGGCCCATACCAAGCGGGAAGCGACCAGTTCCAAACCGTCAGCCCGCCCTTTGGCGAACACACCAATCCAATAGAAAAGCGTCGCCATGAAAAACAGCATGCTCATCCACAAAATCGCAGATTGGCTGGACAAGAAGTACTTCAGCCAGAACACCGTTTCTGCACGTGCAAGGTCGTTCTGGTAAGTGTTAATTCCTAGCAATGAAAAAGCGGCAACCACCAGCATCAGTCGTTGCAGTGGCTTCCAAAGCCATCCCAGCCAGATGGCAGCAGGCATGGCCCCCAACAAGATGCCTTTTTCGTACACGTCCATGGCGGACTGGTATTGCACAAAGGCAAACACACCGCCTGCCATGACAAGCACTGCAAACAGCCATTCCCACATCGAGCGCTTGAAATAGCTGGCGTTCAATTCCAAGGTCACCGACCCATCGGTACCTACTGTTTCGTTGGCGGGTAGTGCGCTCATTTCTTATTCCTTCCAGGCTAACAGGCGGCGTTTCAGGTGGTCGAACTCTTTGTCGCCATCCATGGTTTTTCTGTTGGTGGACAGCGCCATCGTGGCCGCTGTCATGCCAGAGCCTGTTTCTACAGGCTCCAACCATATCCACAATCGGCGCTCACGCACATACAACATGGCAAAGACCCCGAGAATCAAGAGTGCACAACCCAGATACACCACGGTCTTACCCGGTGCCCGGGCAACCTGAAACACGCTGGCCTGTACTTGGGTGAAGTCGGTCAGAGAAAGCACGAAGGGAGCCGGATACAGAGGCACATCACTAAGGGCCAGTACGGCTTGGGTCATGAAGGTTTGCGTAGCGGCATCAGCGGGCAAGGGCTTCAACCCCGCTTTTTCTCGGCTGAGTTGGGCCAATTCGTAGAGCACACCATTCAATATGCGAACCAGCACTTCGCCTGCTTTATTCCGCTCGGTTTCCGGCACATTCGCCTCAATAAAGTCAGAGATAGCTTGTAAACCTGCTGTCGACTTGTCTGTACCGGCAAACAATGTCAACGCACGATTCGCAGACCCGGCGAGCTGCTCCACCAAGTCCGGGCGCTTGGAATCGATTGCTTTGGTCGCGTAGCGCCTGACCGCCTCTTTACGCAGTTCAGGATCTGCCAGCGCGCGGCTCAAGCGGAGAAAACCATCCATGCCACCATCTGCATCCGCAGGTACCCGCAGATAACGGAACGGTTCCGAGGGGCTCTCACGCATGCCCAGCAAAAACACTGAGGTGCCGTCACCGAGGTCGGCTGGCAGCATGTAGTTGTTGAACTCCCTCGCCTGTCCGGCTTTGTCGCGCAACTTGTAACTGAAGCTAGGCCCGATATTGCGCAGACTTTTGCCCTCTTTGTGTTTGTTGGCAGCGCCCAGCTGGGCATCTACCGCAGAGCGCAAGTCCACACCTCGCACATCCGTTTTGGCACCGGCATCCGCAGACAGGTTTTCAACGTTGATCACCCGCAGCCCCGTGTATTCCACCGTCAAGTCATCTGCATTGCCACTGTCGCGGCTGGCAATGGCGCTGCTGCCACCCACAATGCCCTGCAAGTCGAAAGCAGCACCTCCGGCACGAAGAGGTTGCGCCTTGAACTTCAGGGCCGAACCACCGTCATCAAAACTGGACTGGTAAATTTCAATGCCTTTGTAGCTCGCCGGATGGTTCACTTCCACGCGGGCAGGGATCTTTTCTCCCGTGGCTTTATCGTGAATAACGATGTCACTGGCAAACAGCTTGGGCATGCCGGTGGAGTAGTACTCCACAATGAATTTTTTGAGCTCTACAGCGAAGGGGAGCTCCTGCAACAGAATGCCGTCCGACTGGCTCAGGATGGCGGTGCTGGACTGGGTCCCTTCAGCCACCATCAGGTTACCCCGGAATGTCGGGTTGCGCTCGCTCAGGCGGTGTTCAGCAGGAACATCCGCAATCATCCCGCCACCCTTGAAAGGAACTTTACCGGCAAACAACATTTGCGCACGCACGACCAGATCACCATCCAGCAAGCCCCCCAGGCACACCAGCACAATGGCACTGTGGGCAGCGATGTAGCCCAGCTTGTTGGCAGCACCCGCTTTGGCGGCCAACATCCACCCCGTGCCCTTTGCAGTCTCGCGGGATTGGAGCTTGACCTTCCAACCGCCACCTGCCAGCAAGCCACCCAAACGACGGGCGGCAGCCTCCGGCGACTCTTGCATCTGCGCCTGCGCTTTATGCCCGAAAGCCTTCAGGCTTTGCTCCCGGATGTTTTCCTTGTAAGAGCGCAAATCAGCCAGTATCTTGGGTGTGTTCCGGGCCACACATAGCGAAGTGCTCACCACCAGAAACGCCAGGATCAGCAAAAACCACCATGCGCTGTAAACATTGAAAAGACTGGCGCGCTGAAAAACTTCCGCCCAGAACGGGCCAAACTGGTTGACGTAGTTCCCGACCGGTTCGTGCTGCTTGAGAACGGTTCCGATGATCGAAGCAATGCAAATCACCGTCAAAAGTGAGATGGCAAACCGCATGGAGGACAGCAGCTCCACGCCGGCACGCCAGGCACGGGAACCGACATTGAGCTCAATGCCTTGGGTTGAAACAGTCATGGAGGAAAATCATCAAAAAAAAAGCGGGCCATCGTGTTGATGGTCCCGCCTGTTGGGTTGTCTGCGCTCCCTTTGGTTCCCTCAAGAACCACAGAAAGCCGACGCTTTAGCGCAGCCCGGCGACGTAGTCGGCTACCGCCTTGATTTCGCGGTCATTCAGCTTCGCAGCCACTTGTGTCATTTGCAGGTTGTTCTTGCGGACTCCGTCGCGGAATGCTGTCAGTTGGGCCACGGTGTAATCGGCATGCTGGCCGCTCAAGCGAGGGTATTGGGAAGGAATACCAGCGCCGTTCGGGCTGTGGCAACCGGCACAGGCAGCGACCTGACGGTCTGCAATGCCACCGCGGTAAATACGCTCACCCAAGGTCACCAGTTCTTTGTCTTTCGCGAAACCGGGTTTGGCTTTTTTACTGGTCACCCAGTAAGCGATGTTTTTCATGTCCTCGTCGCTCAACGCAGACGCAAAGCCCTTCATGACCGCGTTATTGCGTTTGTCGGACTTGAACTCCTGCAACTGCTTCACCAGGTATTCGGGGTGCTGTTGTGCCAGCTTGGGGTAGGCGGGCGTACCAGAGTTGCCGTCGGCGCCGTGGCAAGCAGCGCACACAGCGCCATAGCTTGCCTCACCCTTGGCCAGATCCGGCTTTGCAACTGCAGCGGCCTCTTTTTTCGGCTCTTCCGCAAAGGAAGAAACAGCGAGCGTAGCCACGGAGGCTGCGATGATCAATTGAGCAATCAACTTCATAGGGATGTTGTGTCTGGTGGGCGGAACAGCGCCATTCTACAATGCAGCTCTGGGTTTACCTTCCAAATCAATGACCACAACACAAAACCCAAAGGGCGCGACCCCTTCCAAGACGATTTCAGCCCCTCCTGAGAAAAGCGCAGCCACCATCGCACTAGGCTGGCTGCATACCGCCCGATTCCTGACCACCGCCCCCCAACTGCACTTCCTGCCCGAGCTGGACGTACCTGAAATTGCCTTTGTCGGACGTTCCAACGCGGGCAAATCCACCTGCATCAACACACTGACCCAGCAGAAGCAGCTGGCATTCGCCTCCAAGAAGCCCGGGCGCACCCAGCACATCAACTTGTTTGCCTTGGGCAAACAAGGCGCCACCGACGCCGTGCTGACCGATTTGCCGGGTTATGGCTATGCGGCCGTTCCCAAGCAGGACAAAATCCGCTGGCAACAGGTGATGGCAAATTACCTGGTCACGCGCAAGAACTTGAAGGCCATTGTGCTCATGTGCGATCCGCGACATGGCATGACTGAGTTGGATGAAATCCTGCTGGACGTCATTCGCCCCCGCGTAGCAGAAGGCTTGAAATTCCTGGTCGTTTTGACCAAGGCCGACAAGTTGACCCGCTCTGAGGGCGCCAAAGTGCTGTCCATTACCAAGCTACAAGCCGGCGGGGGCGAAGTCCGTCTGTTTTCTGCGACCAAGCGCACCGGCATCGACGAAGTGGCTACGCTGCTATGGGACTGGGCACACCCCGATACACCATCCCTGGAGGCGCAGGCAATTCCTGCCACCGACGCTCAGTAAGGCGGCGTCATGCCCGCAGGCTGGTCTTTAAACCGTTTGTGCACCCAGTAATACTGCTCGGGCATCTGTTTGATGTAAGTTTCCAGCGTGCGGTTCATGCGGGCCGTATCTGCCTCCAAGTCCCCACTGGGAAAATCCATCCAAGCGGGGAGTACCTCGATCTCGTAGCCGGTGGACGTCAGGCGGCAAAGGATGGGTACCACCTTTGCGCGCGACAAGCGGGCAAAGCGCGACAGGGATGGAACGGTCGCGGCCGGGCGACCATAAAACGGCACGAACAAGGACTCTTCCGGACCGAAATTCATGTCGGGCAAGAGGTACAGCGGCTCTCCTGCCTTCAGTCCCGCAATGATGGGCTTCACCCCCTCAACCCGACCGAACAACCGTCCGCCGAATCGCTTGCGCCCGGCCAATATCCAAGCGTCAGCCACTTTGTTGGCTTGGTCGGTATAGATGGTCGTATAGCTGCGCTTGCCCTGCTGGGTCAAGGCTGTCCATCCGGCATCCAAGCCGACGAAATGCGGGGCGAACAAAACAGTGGGCGCTTCGCCCGCCAATTCTTCGAGAGCTCCGCACAAGCGTAAGCGCTCCCTGAGTACCTCAGGGCTTGCATGCCATAACCAGCCTCGATCCAGCCACGCTTGGGCGAACGCGACAAAAGTGCGGATCGATTGCCTGCTACGGAATGAGGGCGTCCATTCGGGGAAGCAGATTGTCAGGTTGATATCCACCACCCTCCGCCGTGAGCGAACCAGCAGGTACAAAGCCCAACCAAACACGACCCCCAAACCCCGAAGCAACGGCAGCGGCAACCGGCCCAGTACCTCAATGCAACGCAATATCCAACGACTCATTCTTTATGGCTTTCCTGTCCGACTGCCAGGTCCGGCCGCCGGGGTTGTTTATAGCGCGCGTAGCCCCACAGGTATTGAGAAGGCAATTCCCTGATGACCTGCTCCATGGCGGCATTGATCTGGGCGGTGGCTTCCGTCAAGTCCAGTGACAAGGCCAGCTCGTAAGGCCGCACACAGACTTTGTAACCCGCACCGGCCGGCAAACGCTCACCCCACGCCAAGACCAGACGGGCACCGGTTTGCTGGGCCAACCTCGCGGCCAGCGTCATGGTGTAAGCATCGCGTGCAAAAAAAGGAACCCAAGCGCCTTGACCCCCAGGGGGCACTTGGTCGGGCAGCAGACCCACACACTGCCCTGACCGCAGGGCTTTGATCAGCTGCTTCACTCCCGCCAGGTTGGCAGGTGCAGTGTGCAGACCCGGTCGCGCACGACTGGCCTCAATAATCCGGCGCAGCCACGCTTGACGGGCGGGCCGGTACAGCACCGTCATGGGCGCGCCGGATACCCCGAAGCGACTTGCAAAGGCCTGTGCAGTCACCTCAAAACTGCCCAAGTGAGGTGTCAAAAAAATAATCCCGCGCTGCTCAGCCAGCGCTTGCTCAATGTGATGGGCACCGTCCCACATCACCGGCACCGGGGCACCCAGCCATAGCCGGGGAAGCTCCATCACCATTCGACCGGCAGCTGCCACTGCTTTGCGTCGGTCTGCATCGAGAATTCCTGCCTGACTGGCGTTGTCCTGCAAGCGACTGCGGTAGCCGGGGGACAGCGCGTAGACCAGCCAACCGCACACAGCCCCCAAGCGGTGCAACAACCACAAAGGCCAGCGGGAGAGGAATTGAAATACAAAGGCCATGGGTGGGCTAAAATTCACGATGTCACCGAGTTATAGAACTACTTGCAGGGTGACTTCACAGGGGCAACTGATCAAAAAGAAGCCATTGTGCCTCGCCGATTCCGGCGTATCTGCTAAAGCGTTCGCTGAAAGCTCCAAAGCTCAAGCAACGCGTCTTGATGTTTTTTTGGAGAACTACTATGGCGAACGATTTCCTCTTTACCTCTGAATCCGTATCTGAAGGTCACCCTGACAAGGTGGCAGACCAGATTTCTGACGCGATTCTCGATGCGATTTTCAAACAAGACCCCCGCTCCCGCGTGGCGGCCGAAACCCTGACCAACACCGGTCTGGTGGTTCTGGCCGGTGAAATCACCACCAACGCGCATGTGGACTACATCCAGGTTGCTCGCGACACCATCAAACGCATCGGCTACGACAACACCGAATACGGCATCGACTACAAAGGTTGCGCGGTGCTGGTCGCTTACGACAAGCAGTCCAACGACATCGCCCAGGGCGTGGACCATGCGTCTGACGACCACCTCAACATCGGTGCCGGCGACCAGGGCCTGATGTTCGGCTACGCCTGTGACGAAACGCCCGAGCTGATGCCCGCCCCCATCTACTACGCCCACCGTCTGGTGGAGCGCCAGGCGCAACTGCGCAAAGATGGCCGCCTGCCCTTCCTGCGTCCGGACGCCAAGAGCCAGGTGACCATGCGCTATGTGGACGGCAAGCCCCATAGCATCGACACCGTGGTGCTGTCTACCCAGCACAGCCCTGACCAGTCCGAAACCCAGCACAAGATGAAGGCCTCGTTCACCGAAGCCATCATTGAAGAAATCATCAAGCCGGTGTTGCCCAAAGAGTGGCTGCAGAACACCCGCTATCTGATCAACCCCACCGGCCGTTTTGTGATCGGCGGACCCCAGGGTGATTGCGGCCTGACCGGTCGCAAAATCATTGTGGACACTTACGGTGGCGCCTGCCCCCACGGCGGTGGCGCATTCTCCGGCAAAGACCCGTCCAAGGTGGACCGTTCTGCCGCCTATGCAGCCCGCTATGTGGCCAAGAACGTGGTGGCCGCCGGTCTGGCGCGCCAGTGCCAGGTGCAAGTGGCCTACGCCATCGGCGTGGCCAAGCCCATGAACGTGACCGTATACACCGAAGGCACCGGCGTCATCCCTGACGACCAGATCGCCGCCCTGGTGAACGAACACTTCGACCTGCGCCCCAAGGGCATCATCCAGATGCTGGACCTGCTGCGCCCCATCTACGAAAAGACCGCGGCGTACGGCCACTTCGGCCGCGAAGAGCCCGAGTTCACCTGGGAGCGCACTGACAAGGCAGCTGCGCTGCGTGCCGCTGCCGGCCTGAAGTAAGCACTGCCCATGAACATCCAGACACAACGCTTCATTGACCGCTGGGCCGGCCAGCTACTCTGCGGCGGTGTGTCTGCATGGGTCCGGTTGACGGGGCTATTCGGCACACCGGCCCGTATGCCGGCTGCGCCGAAAAACATCCTGGTCATCCTGCTGTCTGAGATGGGTAGCATCGTGCTGGCAGGCCCCATGTTTGCAGAGTTACGCCGCAAGTATCCCGGTGCTGCCGTCCACATCCTGCAGCTCAAAAAGAACCAGGAAGTCTCCAAACTGCTGTCGCTCACGGACGTGGAGCACATGCACACGCTGGACGACAGTTCGGGCGGCTCGCTGATTTCGGACATTCTCAAAGTCAGCCTGAAGTTCCGAAGTATCGGGCTGGATGCAGTCATCGACTGTGAGCTGTTTTCGCGTGTGAGCGCCCTGCTGTCTTTCAGCACCGGTGCGCCGGTGCGGGTGGGGTTCACCCCGCACACGCAGGAAGGCCTGTACCGCGGCAGTTTCATCAACCACAGCATTCCGTACAACCCCTACCAGCACATCAGCAAGCAGTTTTTGTCACTGGTGGATGCGCTGGATGCGCCGTACAGCATGCCGCGCAACCGCCCCGCTGCGATCCGGAACACACCGGTGGACACCGAGCTTTCCGTCAAGTTCACCGATACCGAGCTGGAAACTTACCGCAGCAAGCTGGAGAGCGACCACCCTGTGACACGAGAACGGCGTCTCGTGCTGGTTTATGCCGGCGGCGGCATCCTGCCTGAGCGGGCTTGGCCTGCCAGCCACTATGCGCGCGTGGTGCAAGGGCTGTGCAATGCCGGCTATGCAGTCGGCCTGATCGGCCTGAAAGACGACGCTGTGCTGGCGCGTGACCTGCAAGCCCAAGTGGGCGACGCGGCCTGCCTGAACCTCACCGGCTACACCAAGAGCATCCGCGAGCTGCTCATGCTCATGCACGCCAGTGCCCTGCTGATCACCAACGACGGCGGCCCCAGCCACTTCGCCACGGTCACTCCTATTCAGACCATGGTGTTCTTCGGGCCGGAAACCGGCAAGCTGTATGGTCCCTTGGGGCATCGCACCATCATTCTGGAAAGCGGCATTGCCTGCTCCCCGTGCCTTACCGCCTACAACCACCGCCTGACTTTTTGTGACGGCGACAACCAGTGCCTCAAGCGCATTGCACCCGATCCGGTGCTGGACCAGGCACTGGCATTTTTGAATAATGCATCTGCCAGTGCAGGTGCCGCAGCATGAGCGCTGTGCAACGTTTGGTGCTCTGGGCACTCGGGCTGCTGGAGCGCTACCGCTACATCAAGTTCGGCATCGTCGGTGCCAGCGGCACGGTGGTGAACTTGGCGGTCTTGCACTTCGGGCACGAGTACCTGTTCAACCACATCGAAGCCGGCTACAACAAGCCCTACTTCTCGCTGGCTCTGGCCATCGCACTGGCCACCCTGAACAACTTCACTTGGAACCGGTTGTGGACCTGGTCCGACCGGGTCAAGACCCTGGAAGCGGGCGAGGTGCAACCGGTGAGCCTGCGCCTCTTGGGCATGGAGTTCGGGCAGTACGTCACAGCCTCCGCATTCGGCAGCGGCATGCAATATGTGCTAACCCTATTGCTGTCTGGCAGCATGGATTACCGCCTGGCAAACATCATCGCCATTGTGGCCGCCAGCGTAAGCAACTTTCTGGCCAACGACCGTTGGACCTTCAAACGCAAGCGCGACTGAGCAGACCATGGGGCCTATCCACAAGCCTTTCGGGCCTCTAGCGCTCACCGAACGTGCGTGGCTAGCTCTTGTTTTTGTAGCAGCTGCGCTGTACCTGTTCGGTCTGGGTGGTGGTTACGCGCCCACCAACGGCGACGAGATGGTGTATATCCACATCGCGCGCATGACTGCCGAGAGCGGCCACTGGCTGCCACTGCAGTCCGAACTGGTGGGCACCCGCAATACCAAACCGCCCTTGCTGATCTGGCAGGCCATGGTGGCAGGTGGCTGGGGCCAGACCTGGAGTCTGTTCGCACTGCGCTTGCCCAGCATCATTTACACGTTCGCCACCACTGCCTTGCTGGCGTTTTTTGCCTATCGCATGAGCGAGGCATCCAAGCGCCTGCGCACTGCCTGCGTGGCGGCTGCCTTGTATCTGCTGTTTTTCTGCACCTTCCGCTACGGGCGGGTGTACCTCACCTCCGCACCCGAAACCTTCTGGCTGGCCTTGCCCATGTGGTGGGTGCTTTGGCTGCGCTTGCGTGAAAGCACCACGGGCATGGGGCACCCGGCAGACGCCACGCCCGGCCCGCTCGCCTACACCTTGTTCGGCATCGCGATGGGCTTGGGCGCAGCCTACAAGTCTTTTGCGCTGGTGGCACCGGCCGCTGCCGCCTTGTGGTGCGCGGTGCTGCTGAGCACGCCCTGGAGCTGGCGCCCGGCCATTCGCACGACCATAGGCACGGGCTGGAGCACGCTGATTGGCGTTGGAATCTTTGCCTTGTGGTTTGTGCTGGACCCGGACCCGGCAAGCGTCTGGCAGGAGTTTGTCGTGGCCGAGAACGCGGGCAAGATGTCCAGCAGCATGGGCTACTGGCAAGCTGCCCTCTCCGGCCCTTACCCCATGTGGACCCAGTTGCTGGCTTACCCGGCCAACGGCGGCCTGCTGGCTCTGCCGGTGTTGGGCTTTTGCCTGCTGGCCTTGCGCCACACCGGCACGCTGCTCCAGCCGAAGCGACTGAGCCCCGCGTTGTGGGTGCTTCTGGCCTGGGTGGTGGTGTGGCTGGTGGTGTTCACCATCCCCAACCAGCGCTCGGAGCGCTATGTGATTCCGGCCATGCCTGCGGTGGCTATTGCCATGGCACTGGTGTGGGACCGGCTACCGCGCGTCTGGTTCTGGCTGACGCTGCTGATCACCCTGCCGGCGCTGGTGATGCTGGGGCGTATCAGCTGGGTCATGGGCACGTTGGGGATGGCCTCGACCACGGAAGTCGCTATTACTTTGATAGCTGCCAGCGCAGGTATCGCGGGCGCCATAGTCGGTTTTTATCGAAAATCATGGGCTGCCAACGCCAGCCTTGTAGCGGTACTTGCGGTGTATGGCTGCTTCACGCTCATGGTCCAGCCCATTTCCAAGGACGAGGCAGGCTACAGCCCTGCAATGGAAGCCCAAATGAAAGGCCAGCGGGTCGCTGTGCCCAACGGCTTTACCGGGCAGTACGAGCGCTATCACTTCCAGTTGCATGGCGCCCGCATCACGCCCTATGACGCTGAAGGCCGCAACACCGGCGCGCTCTATCCCGAAATGCCGCCCAAGGAACGCTTGGCACGCTTGCTGAATGAATTTGATGCCGTGATCTGGCTGCAGGAAGACTTGAACGAGCCTCCGTCTTGCCTACCCCAGTGCACCCTGCTGGCGCAGCGCTGGCACGTGAAGAGCCGGCACAAGGACGGCGAAGTCACGCTGGACAACCTCTGGCAGGTACAGGACTGGCTGTTCCGCCGCGAGTGGCTGCTCACAGCCGCCCGATAAACACCTGAAAAAAGGCCCGCTTGCAGGCCTATTGGTATTGCAAGGTTGCCAGCGAACGCAGCTCATCGGCGCTGGTGCTGGGCAGGCCGAAGAATTCGAGATACGCCGGAATCTGCTCAAACAGCATGTCCGAGCCTACCTGCACTCTGCATCCGCGCAGAATGGCTTCAGCGAGAAACGCCGTGGTTTCGGATTTCATGACCACTTCACCCACAAAGGTGCTGGCCGACAGGCGTGACACATCCAGGGGCATAGGGTCGCCCTCGTTCATGCCCAGAGGCGTGGCGTTCACGACCAGGTCAAAACCTGCCGGGTCGGTCGACCCGGTGCTGACGTCAATCTGCGGGTAGTGCTGGCGCAAACGTGCTGCCAGCCCCTCAGCGGCCTCTGCATTCACATCGAACAGCGCCAACGCCGACAAGCCCTCGGCTGCCAGCGATGCGGCAATCGCACAGCCCACGCCACCGCTTCCCACGACCAAGGCACGAGCGCCCTTAAGAACCAAGCCTTTACGCAGCACCCCGCGCACGAAGCCGGCGCCATCGAACATGTCGCCTTGCAACTGGCCTTGGGGCCCCAGGCGCACGGCGTTACAGGCTCCTGCAATCTGCGCCGTGGGGGACAGTTCATCCACCAACGTGGTCGTCACCACCTTGTGCGGCATGGTGATCAAAGCGCCCCGGATGTTGGAGAGCTGGAACACGCTGCGCAAAAAGCCGGGGAAGTCTTCGGGCTTGGAGCCCATGGGGACCACCACGGCATTGACCCCGGCTTTTTCAAACCAGGGGTTGTAGATCATGGGCGCCTTGAAGGCGTGGGTCGGGTAACCGAGATGAACAATGAGCTCTGTATTGCCGTTGATGATCATTTTTTCGCAGCTTTCGCCGCAGATACCCCGGCGCGCAGGGCCAGCAGATAGCTGTCCACGCCGAAGCCTGCGATCTGGCCCTTGACGATTTCCGCGAACACTGACTTATGGCGGAATTCCTCACGGGCATGAATATTGGACATGTGCAACTCCACGATAGGGCAGGTCAGGATGGCCAGCGCGTCGCGGATGCCGTAGCTGTAATGCGTCCAGGCACCGGCGTTGATGAGGACCGCGTCCACACCATCGGTATAGCCCTGGTGAATGCGTTCGCACATGGCGCCTTCATGGTTGGTTTGAAAGGTCTCCACGTCCACACCCAATTCACGGCCCAAGGCCGCCAGGTCGGCGTTGATTTCATCGAGCGTGATGGTGCCGTACTGCACCGGATCGCGCTTGCCGAACATGTTGTGGTTAATGCCGTGGAGCATCAGGACTTTCATACAAACCTCTAGAGAAGATGGAATCAATCGTGGAGCGTCCCTCGCGGGCCGCTCCACACGGTGTGATTACTTGCGCATCTTGGCCAACTCGGCCTGCACTTCAGCCACCACGGTGCCCAGGGCAGCGCTGTGCTTGTCAATCACGGGCTTCATCTTCTCACGCAGTTTGGCGATTTCGGCCGCGGGCAGGGTCGTAATCGTCATGCCGTTCTTCTTGAGCAACTCGAGGTTGTTGTTCAAGGCAGCACGGTTGGCCTCGCGCTGGGCCTTCACGGCTTCATCTGCGGAGTCGTCAATGATTTTCTTTTCAGCGGGAGACATGGTGTCCCACACCTTCTTGCTGAAGATCACAGACTGGGGGTTGTACTGGTGGTTGGTCAGGGCCACGTTCTTCTGCACTTCCCAGAACTTGTTGGCCGCAATCACGGCAATCGGGTTCTCTTGGCCGTCAATCGCGCCCTGCTCCAATGCGGCGTACACCTCAGGGAACGGCAGGGGTGTGGGGTTCGCGCCCAGTGCTTTCACCCAGTCCACGTTGATCGCGTTGGGAATCACGCGCAGCTTCAGGCCGGCAATGTCGTCCACCTTGGTGATCTGCTTTTTGCCGGTCGTGATGTTGCGGAAGCCCAGTTCCCAGTACGACAAACCGATGATGCCCTTGTCGGCCAAAGCGGCGTGCATCTTCTGGCCGATGGGGCCGTCCACGATGGCATCCGCTTCTTTTTCATTGGCAAACATGAATGGGAAGTCGAACACTTCGAGGGCTTTCACTTCGCTGGCCAGAATGCCGGAGTTCATCACGGCCATTTCCACGGTGCCGCCCTTCAATGCGGACAGGGTCGCCTGGTCGCTGCCGAGCGCGCCGTTCAGGAACAACTGCACCTTCATCTTGCCGCCGGATTTGGCTTCCACGGCAGATGCGAACTTGCGCATGCCGGCCACAGCGGGGTGACCTTCAGGGCTGTTCAAGCCGAACTTGATCGTGCGTTCCTTGATGTCCTGGGCAGATGCCAGCCCACACGCGGCCAATGCCACGGTTGCCAAGACGGATTTGATAAACAGTCGCTTCATGAGTTGTCTCCTGGACAGTTAGTTGGGTGAAAACAGGCGTACGCGGTGAATAAGAATTCTGTGCGTGGCGTACCCATCACGCACAGGCTTGGAATGGGGTCAATAGAACCAGCGGGCCGGCACCATCACCAGCTGCGGGAACAGCACCATCAAAAACATGATGGCGAACTGGGCAATCATGAAAGGCACCACGCCTTTGGTTACCTCGTCCATGCTGACCTTGCCCACACCGGCCACCGCATTCAGCACGGTGCCCACCGGCGGCGTGATCAGGCCGATGGCGTTGTTGATGATGAACAGCACGCCGAAGTAAACCGGGTCGATGCCTGCCGCTTTGACCACCGGCATCAGCACGGGGGTCAGCAACAGAATGGTCGGGGTCATGTCCAGCGCCGTACCCACCACGATCACCAGCACCATGATGGCAAACATCAGCAGCTTGGGGCTGTCCAGCAGGGGTTCCAGCAAGGCCACCACTTGAGCGGGCAGGTTGGCCACGGTGATCAACCAGGCAGACACCATGGCAGCTGCGACGAGGAACATCACCACCGCACTGGTTTTGGCGGCAGTGACGAACAAGGGCACCAGCTTCTTGAAGTTCAACTCACGATAAATCACGGTGGACACAAACAGCGAGTACACCGCCGCCACTACCGCCGCTTCCGTGGGGGTGAAGACTCCGAACTTCAGGCCGAACACGATGATGAACGGCAGCACCAATGCCCAGGTTGCCAGACGCATGGCTTCCAGAACTTCGGCCAGGTTTTTGCGGGGCGGAGGGGTGATGTGCTCTTTGCGAGCCAGCCACCACCATGTTCCTACCAAAGACAGAGCCAACATCAGGCCGGGAAAAATGCCCGCCATGAACAGCTTGGAAATGGAGACATTGGCTGCCACACCGAAGATCACAAAGCCGATGCTCGGCGGGATGACCGGTGCAATGATGCCCGCCGACGCAATCAGGCCTGCAGAGCGGCCTTTGTCATGCCCGGCCGCCACCATCATGGGCAGCAACAAGGCGGTGAGCGCTGCGGCATCTGCCACGGCGGAGCCGGAGAGCGAGGCCATGATCACGGCCGCCACAATGGTCACGTACCCCAGGCCTCCTTTGACGTGGCCTACCAGGGCCATGGCAAAGTTCACGATGCGGCGGGACAAGCCGCCTGCGTTCATGATTTCACCGGCCAGCATGAAGAAGGGCACCGCCAGCAGCGGGAAGCTGTTGGAGCCTTCGAGCAGGTTCTGCGCAAGGATTTGCGCATCGAACATGTTGAGGTGCCACATCAAGGCGGCACCGCACAAGAGCAGGGAAAAAGCGATAGGCACGCCGACAGCCATAGCCGCCATCAGGGAACCCAGAAAAATAATGATCGTCATGTCAAGGGGCTCCGGGGCTTAGTGAGGGGCTTCTTCAGATTCCTGAATCAGCATCAGGTCCTTGTCGGCAATCTGGCCGGTCACGAGGCGGAAAAGCTCCAGCGCCAGGATCGGGAAGCTCAAGGCCGAAAACACCATGCCGCCCGCATAGAACCAGCCCATGGACACTTCCATCACCGGGCTCTCAGAGTCCTTGTTCACCAGAAATTGGTCGTAGGTGCCTTTGAAGATGAGCCACAGGCAATAGATCATCAACAAGAGCGAAATGCCCATGAAGATGCGCTTGCCGGTCGGGCCGAACTTGCTCACCAACATGTCGGTGCCAAGGTGGGCGTTATCGCGCAATGCGATCACTGCGCCCAGGAAAGTCACCCACACAAACAGCCAACGCGACAGCTCTTCGGACACGGTCAAGCCGGAGTTGAACGCATAGCGCATGAACACGTTGCCGAACACCAGCACCACCATCAGCGCTAGCGCGGCGGCGATGACGTAGCCGATCAAACGGCAGTAGGCATCGATGAATTTTTTCAACACAGAAAGCTCCTCAGGGTCGTACTTTCAATAATGTACGAACTAGTTAGTTTTTAAGTTTGCGGGTTTTCCCTAAACCGGTCGGGCATAACCGGGAAAGCTGTTATGCCGGAAAGGAATTACTTGCGCACGAAGCGCACCACCATGTCGGTGATGCTCGCGCGCCGGTCTGCAGAGCGGGCGTTGCGGGCCTTGTCCTTGAAGATCAGCCCGAAGGTGTGGCGGTTGGAAACGTTGAAGAACGTGAGCGCCGAGATAGATGCGTGAATATCCACCGGGTCCAGCCCCTCGCGGAACACGCCCTGCTCCACGCCCCTTTGGTAAAGCCGGCGAATGGACTCGATGGCCGGTACGTTGAGCTGCTGGATGGACGTGCTCTGGGCCAGATAAGTGCCTTGCTCGATGTTTTCGTTCATCACTAGGCGGATGAAATCCTCGTTGTCGGCGTGCCGGTCGAAGGTGAACTCCACCAGCCGCCGCAAGGCCGCCTCAGGCTCCAAATCTTCCAGGTGCAGCTCCGCCTCGATCTGCCGCATGCGGCGGTAGGACTCCTCCAGCACAGCGAGGTACAGGCCCTCTTTGCTGCCGTAGTAGTAGTAAATCATGCGCTTGCTGGTGTGGGTAGCCTCGGCAATCGCGTCGATGCGGGCACCGCTCAAGCCCTTTTCGGCAAACTCCTTCGTCGCCACTTCCAGAATGCCGGCCATGGTGCGCGCCGGGTCGTTGGTGCGGGTGGGGGCCTTCACGCCACTGCCCTTGCCAGCCACCGGGGGAGCGCCCACAGCAGCTTTACGGCGGGTGGGTTTGTCTGTCTCTTTATTGGAATGTACTAACTCGTTCATTCAGCCAGTATAGGAGGGAGCGAGGCGCGCCGACAAGTGCAGCGACTCCGGCAGCCATCAACGGACTTATGCATCAAATCAGTCCCTGGCGCCCTTGGAATATGCGCAAGCAGCTACAAAAACAGGAGCAATATACCGATCAACCCCAGAGTACTGATCTCATGGAGATGGACGCCTCCTGAAAACCGGTGTTAAAAAAACGTGGCATCTCGTCCGGACGCGCGGCCCCGGCGGCTACCAGCAAGGGCAGATAGTGGTCATGCGAGGGGTGCGCCTGCTGCGCCACCGCGCCCAGCGATTGGAACTTGTGCAGCTGGTCGAGCTGGCCCTTTTTGATCTGGTCCTGGACCACCGTGTCGAACTCGCGGGCCCAGTCGTAGGTTTCGTTCGGGCCGCTGCCGTTGCGCGTAGCACGCAGGTTGTGCACGATGTTACCGCTGCCCACCACCAACACCCCGCGGCTGCGCAGGGCATGCAATTGCCGCCCCAAGGCAAAGTGCTCGGCCGGCGGGCGGCTGTAATCCATGCTGAGCTGCAGCACCGGGATGTCCGCTTTGGGAAACATGGGCTTGAGCACCGACCAGGCGCCGTGGTCCAGGCCCCAATGATCGGGGTCTAACGCCAGCTTGTCGCCCGAGGGCACCTTGATCTCTTGCGCCAGAGCGCGGGCTACCGCCGGCGCACCGGGTGCGGGGTACTGTACGTCCTGCAGGGCCTGCGGAAAGCCGCCGAAATCATGAATCGTTTGCGGCTGCGCCATGGCCGTGACCTGCCAGCCCTGGGTCAACCAGTGGGCCGAAATGCAAACGATCAGTTGCGGCGTGGCCTGCCGCGCCAGCAGCTCCTTGCCCATGGCCTGCCAGCCCCGGCGCCATGCGTTGTCTTCAATCGCATTCATCGGGCTGCCATGGCCCACAAACAACACCGGCATGCGGGGGGAGGGTTTCAGCGACTGGAACAAAGGCTGCGTGGCAGCGCCAGCAAAACTGCTGCGAAAGAGTGTCGAAAAGGCGGCAAGCGTTGCCAGGGTGGATCTGCGGTGCATAAAGAAATTGTGGAGCTCAGGTATTGATGGAGTCATTCCTCTGGCCTGAGTTCCCTGCGGATGGATCGTCGCCCTACAACTCGCTCTGTGCCCTGCCACACAGCCAGACGGTCAAGGGCGTCGGACACTCGAGTACCGCGCAGTAGCGCACGCCCTTTGAAAGCTCTCCATGCTATACACCATCGCACTTGTACTCATCGTTTTGTGGCTTCTAGGGCTGGTCAGTGCCTACACCATGGGGGGATTTATCCACATCCTTCTGGTGGTTGCTGTGGTGATGATCCTGGTAAACCTTATCAACGGCCGCAAGCCATTTTGAGCAGGCAGCTGAGGAAGGAATGTCAAGGCGCAACACCCAAATCTGAAGCGATCCGTGAAAACACTCTCCGAGCCTCAGGGGTGAATGTTGCACCCATGAAAACATGGAATCCCGCTTCGGTTACGTGAAGCCGGCTGCTGCCGCCGGCAGCCAGTACGCGCTCATGAAATGTCCGCGCGTCCGGATACAGGATGTCGTGGGTTCCCTGATAAACATCGATGGGGGGCAAAGCTTGGAGATCTGCATTCAAAGGGCTCAAAAGTGGTTCAGCCAGGTCAGCACTCCCTGCCCACCAGCTTCCCATCTGCCGTAGGCCGTCTACCCTCAGCATGTCATCCAATGGCTCCAAATCACGAGCTCGGGAGTCCCCCAAAGCCAAGTCCAACCAAGGTGAAAAAAGTACCAGGCGAGCGGGCGCAGGGAGTCCCCGGTCACGGAAGTGAAGGGCTTGGGTCAAAGCCAAATTTCCCCCGGCGGAATCGCCGCACAGAACGATGCGCCCCGGGCTGACACTTTCAAGCACATCCCGATAAACCGCCTCCAAAAACTCGAAGGCTTGGGAATAGGTATGCTCAGGAGCCAGAGGATAGATAGGCACGGTGACAGTGGCGCCAGTGGCACGAAGCAAACACTCAACAATGTCCCAATGGGCCTTCTGCAACGGGTTTACAAACGCTCCGCCATGGGTGTAAATGATGTGCCATCCACTACCCCCAACGCGCTGCCGAAACGTGTAAACCTGACAACCGTTTGCTAGTTCTTCACTCACATCAAAATGGCGGCGTAGGCCACTTTTCAATTTTTCCGGCTGGGGCGCTGCCCGCCCCTGATATTTGAGATTTAAAGCCTCCAGACTAATGCTTGGATTCGACCGTAACTTGACGACCCAAGCCGCGAGCCGCTGCAAAAAGCTCCCCTTACCTTGAGGCCCCAGCGAAGTGATTGAGGTCGTGTTGTCAGTTGGGGTCTCGATAGCCATGGGGTGAGCTCCAGTGTTGATTCATTGCTTGGGTGAAACCATACCTGATCGTCAACAAAAAGGGCCCCTCAGGGCCCTTTTGTTTTGCAGTAAGCGGGGTATCAACGCGCGTCTGCAGGTACCGCCATGGTGGCCACCTTCTGGTCCAGCAGCACTTCAGGCTCCTGGGCTTCGATGGTCGTGGGGTTCGCCAGACCTTGGGTCAGGCGTTCCATGTCCAGGTCGCCGGTCCATTTGGCCACCACCAGTGTCGCCACGCCGTTACCCACCAGATTGGTCAGCGCACGGGCTTCAGACATGAAGCGGTCAATGCCCAGAATCAGCGCGAGGCCTGCCACAGGCACATGGCCCACGGCGGACAAGGTAGCTGCCAAGACGATGAAGCCGCTACCGGTGATACCAGCGGCGCCCTTGGACGTGAGCAACAACACAGCCAGCAAAGTGAGCTGCTGGGTCAAGTCCATGGGCGTGTCCGTGGCCTGGGCAATGAACACCGCTGCCATGGTCAGGTAAATCGAAGTTCCATCCAGGTTGAAGGAGTAACCGGTCGGGATCACCAGGCCGACCACCGACTTGCGGGCACCCAGGTTTTCCAGCTTTTCCATCATGCGGGGCAGCACCGATTCTGAGGACGAGGTGCCCAACACGATGAGCAGCTCTTCCTTGATGTAGCGCACAAAGCGCCAGACGCTGAAGCCATGCAAGCGGCTGATGATGCCCAGCACGCCGAATACAAAGATCAGGCAGGTCACATAGAACGCACCCATCAACTTGCCCAGCGAGAACAGCGAATCCACGCCGTACTTGCCGATGGTGAACGCCATGGCACCGAAGGCACCGATGGGTGCGACCTTCATGATGATGGCCACGATGTCGAACAGCACATGCGATGTCTTTTCGATAAGGTCAAACACCATGGTGCCGCGGCCGCCGAACTTGTGCAGCGCAAAGCCGAACAATACCGAGAACAACAACACCTGCAGGATTTCACCCTTGGCAAAAGCATCGATCACCGAAGATGGAATGATGTTGAGCAAAAAGTCCACGGTGCCCTGCATCTTGCCGGGAGCGGTGTAGGCCGCAATGCCTTTGGTATCCAGCGACGCGGGGTCCACGTGCATGCCGGAGCCGGGCTGCAACAGGTTGACCACCACCAGGCCGATGATGAGCGCCAGGGTAGACACCACCTCAAAGTACAGGAGCGCCAGACCGCCGGTCTTGCCGACTTTTTTCATGTCTTCCATGCCGGCAATACCCACCACCACCGTGCAGAAAATGATGGGGGCAATGATCATCTTGATCAACTTGATGAAGGCATCGCCTAGCGGCTTCATGTCTGCCCCGGTTTGGGGAAAAAAGTGGCCAAGGAACACGCCCAGTGCCACCGCGGTGAGCACTTGGACGTAAAGGGATTTGTAGAGCGGTTTGCGCCCGGAAGTGGATGACATGAGGGGTCTTCTGGAGAGGGGTTGATTTGCCGATGCAATGAGCACGAAGCGGGCACGCGCCAGGGCGCGCCGCAGGCTTCAAAACAGGGCGCAACGATACGGCGCCCACCCCTGTACGCCTACTGTGGCGTTCAACAGTAGGGTTAACCCTTAATTTTCCAGTGGCAATACAGCCAGCGCAAAGCCACCCCATGCAAGACAACCCACAGCCATGGATCCAGCACCACATCAAATGCATTGCCTGTGGGCAGACGCAGCAACACAAACAGTAGCAGTGCCACCGGCGCCAACCAGGCACCCACCCTTCGCACGGCACCCACTTGCAGTAGCGGCAACACCGCCACTACCAACAAGGCCAGCAACACCGGCTGCCCGAAGCCAAGCGGGTACAGGGCCGACGGCAACTGCGCGAAGGTGTCAAGCAGCAACGCCCAGCCCAACAGCACGCCGCACACCACCAGCCCGGCCTCCCAGCGCAGAGGGCGAGTTGCGTTTTCCGCAGCGCGTGCCACCGTTGGACGCAGTGCCGCCCAGCCCACATACGCACAGGCCAGCGCACCCAACACACTAGGCGCCTGAAAGGCCAGACCCAGCCAATAGGCCGCAGACAGATTGCCGGGCATCAGCACCCACAGCCCCAGCACTAGCGCAATCACACGACGGAACAACAGAGGCATAGAAAGTTGCGCCAGCACTGCAGCACCACCGCCAGCGAGCACCAGCGCCCAGCCTACATGCAACCACAGCTGCATCACCACCAGATCAGGCAAAGCCGGTGTACTCATGGTTTGCCTCCCACCGCAAAGCGCTGCCACGACAAGGTGGCCCGGTCTACGGTGTAGGCGATCCACAGCGCGTCATCCGCCCAGGCCATGGCAGGGTAAGAAAACTCCGCCTCCTCGCCACCCTGGCGCAAGGTTTGTTGCGGGGTCCATTGCAGGCCATCCTGGCTGCGGCTCAACTCCAGCTTGGCGCGCCCTTCCGGCGTAGGGTTATGGGCCAGCAGCATTTGTTGGGGTCCCAGTCCGAAGGCGGCTACCGCAGAGTCCGGGTTACCCAGCGCAAGGTCCGGCAGGTCCTGCCAATGGGCGCCACCATCCTCGGTGCGCACAGCAGTTACTTTGCCGTTATGGCGTTCGTCACGCATGAGCGCTATCCATTCAGACGGGCTGCGCGCCAGCAGAGAAGGCTGCAGTTGGTAGGCGAGTTGCGACATGCGCGTCAGGCCAGCGAACTCACCGTTCGCATCCAGCCGCACCGCGCTGGGGTACTTGAGCCCCAGCTCAAAGTGCACAGGCAACACCGCGCCGCCATCCTGCAAGGGCATGACCGCGTTGCGCGCCAGAAAGCTGGTGTTCCACAACCACGACAGGGGCAGCACCCGCACCGGCTCAAACGCCAGGTCATTCAGGTCTTGAGAGGCACTGCTCTGGCGCAGGTGCAGCACGCGGCTTGCAGCCCAGCCGCCCCAGCCGGTCGCCACCACAAACAGGTGCACCCGGCCTTGTCCATCCATCCATGCCACCGGGTTGCCCAAGCGCCGCAAGCCGTGGCCCAGCACATCGCCCATGGTGTGGCGGTTGACCACAAAACGCGGCTCACGCCAGCGGGCGTTCGCGCGGTCCCACTGCGTTACGGCAATCTGCACCAAGGGGCCGCTTTCGCGTTCACCTGAGAACCAGAACAGGCTCAGCGTCGACGGACTTCCGGCAGGCATGGGCAGCAAGCTGCTGGCGTGCGCCGCCGTCGTGCCGGGCGGCATGGGCACGTCGCCCATCGCCACACGCTGCAATTTGGCCGCCTCCACCGGCTGGCCTTGCACACTGATGGCCGGCATGAGCGCCTGGGCCGGCGGCATGGGAGCCGGACGCACATGGGCATCCACCGCCCAGAGGCCGGCTACCAGGGCAGCCGCCAGGCCGGCACGTGCAGTGAAAGAAGAAAACAACATGGGGGGTGATCTTAGTGGGCGCCGGCAAGGCCTTGGAACTGGCGCGACAATGCGCCCTTATGAAAACCTTGCTCTCCATCGCACCTTTGGGTTTCCCCTGGCAGACCCTGGACCCCTTCCTGTTCTGCGTGCACCACAACGACGCCTATCCGGCAGGCAACGCACAGCTGGCGCCGGATCCGGCCCTGCTGGCCGGGCGCAGCATCGGCCAGGACTTTGCCGGCAAAGACGGCTGGAGCATGTACCACGGCGATACGGTACCGGGCTTTCCCTCCCACCCGCACCGGGGGTTTGAGACCGTCACCATCGTGCGCAATGGCCGCATCGACCACTCTGACTCGCTGGGCGCCACCGCCCGCTTTGGCGGCGGCGATGTGCAGTGGCTCACGGCGGGCAAAGGCATCGTGCACTGTGAAATGTTTCCACTGCTGCATACCGATGCGCCCAACCCCACCGAGCTGTTCCAGATCTGGGTGAACTTGCCGGCCAAAAACAAAATGGCCGAGCCGCACTTCACCATGTTTTGGCATGAAGACATCCCCCGCCTCACTGCCACCGACGCGCTGGGCAAGACCACCGAAGTGGTTTGCATCGCCGGTAAGCTGGACGACAGGCAAGGCCTGCCACCGCCCCCCGATTCGTGGGCGAGCGAGCCCGGCAGTGACCTCGGCATCTACACCATCAAGCTCAGCCCCGGAGCGGAGTGGACGCTGCCCGCCGCCCAGAGCGCGGACACCCGCCGCGTGCTGTATTTCTTCAAGGGTGGCGCATTGCAAGTAGCAGGCGAAGCTGTACCGGTAAAGTCAGTGATGGTGGTGCAAGCCGACCACGACTGCACTTTGGCGAATGGCGATGCCGAGAGCGAGCTGCTGGTGCTGCAGGCCCGCCCCATTGGCGAACCTGTGGCGCAGTACGGTCCGTTTGTGATGAACACCCAAGCCGAAATACACCAGGCCTTTGCGGACTATCGCCGCACCGAATTCGGCGGCTGGCCCTGGGGCGCCAACGACCCGGTACACCCGCGCGACAAAGGCCGCTTCGCCAAGCACGCGGACGGGAAAGTCGAAGAAAGAGGCTAGCTCTCCAAAGTACTCTGCGCCCCACGCTCCACCGCTGCGTGGGTCGCTGCCCCCGTGGGGCCGTGTTTTGCCTTGGGGCGGCCCGGCGGCAAAACCCCTGTTCAGGAGCGTGGGATCAGTCCCGCCATGGTGCGGGCAGCGTCGGTTGCCTGATGCTCCAACCCTTCGCGCACAGTGGTCTGATTGGCGGGCGGCTGGTTCTGGCTGACCTTCCATTTGCCCACCCATTCGTCCACCACGATCTCGATGCCGACCACGGCTGAAATCATCTTGTCGGTGTAGTCGCGTGGCGCATCGTCCACGGCCCAGGGTTGGGCCATCGGTGCTTCCTGTTGGGTGGTGATCTGTTGCATCTGGCTGCGGATCCAAGCTGCATCGTCATGCACCGTCAACATGCCTTTGGCATGCACCACCGCGTAGTTCCACGTGGGTACCACCTTGCCGTGCTCTGCCTTGGTGGCATACCAGCCGGGGCTGATGTAGTGCTGCGGCCCCTGGAAGATGGCCAGCACCGGCACGCTCAGGTCCGTGTCTTTCCAGACCGGATTGGCCCGGGCCACATGCCCCACCAGCGTGGCGCGGCCGTCCGCCTCCACTCTCAACACCAGCGGAATATGGTTTGCATCCAAGCCTTTGGCAGACAGGGTCACCAGTGTCGCCAAGGGGTGGCTTTGCACCAGTGCATGCAGTACCTCGGGGCGGGTCTCGATGAAGTGGGAGGGTTGGTACATCACAAGCTCCAGCGCATGAAGGGTGCTCCAGTGTAGCAGCCGATAAATCAACAAAATTGACAAACATTACCAATCAGTTCACTTTAAATACCGTACAGTTCAAAGGGATACTAAATGGGCTATATTTCGTTCACGTCAGTATTTTCTGACGTTAAACATCGAATTCAACCTCTTGGAGATTCCAATGAAAAAACTGTTGATTGCTTCCGTTCTGGCACTGGGTGTGGCTGTTTCTGCACAAGCCAAAGACATCGTTGACACCGCCGTAGGCGCGGGCAACTTCAAGACCCTGGCTACCGCGCTGGGCGCAGCCGGTCTGGTCGATACGCTCAAGGGCAAGGGCCCCTTCACGGTTTTCGCACCGACTGACGAAGCATTTGCCAAAGTGCCCAAGGCCGACCTCGAAGCCCTGCTCAAGGACAAGGCCAAGCTGACTGCCGTGCTGACCTACCACGTGGTCCCCGGCAAAGTGATGGCGGCTGATGTGAAAGCCGGCAAGGTCAAGACCGTGCAAGGTAGCGAAATCACCATCAGCACCACCGGTGGTGTGAAGGTGGATGCCGCCAACGTGATCAAGACCGACATCGTGGCTGACAACGGCGTGATCCACGTGATCGACTCCGTGATCATGCCCAAGTAAGACCTTCGCAGGCCTCAACAAAAAGCCCCGGCAGTTTCGGCTGCCGGGGCTTTTTTGTTCTCTGGACTGAGCTGTCGGTAAGCGAAAGACTTAGTTGCCGCCGATCTCCAGCTCGGCTTGCGGTTTGGCTTCCGACGCGGGACCGCCGGTCTTCACCGCGCCCAGGAACAGGCGCTCGGCGGCCAGCTTTTTGCCGGCGAGGTATTCCTTCACCGTTACCGCCCGCTGCAATGCCAGGTTGCGTATGTCATCCTCATTGGCGCTCAGGTTGGCCAACAACAAGGCCTCCATGTCAGCCATCGCGATGTCTTTGGTCAAGCCCACCAGTTTTTTCGGCTTGGTGATGTCGGAGCGGCGGTACACCGAGCGCAGCAGCACCGGCATTTCTTCGGTGCTGTAGCTAGTCACCGCAGCGGCATCTTTGCCCTGTGCGCTGGTGGTGCGGCGCTTTTCTGCCAGCAGCAAAGCCTTGAGCTTCTCACGCTTGGCGGCTTCGCGTTCGGCCTCCAGGTTGGCAGAGCCCACCACCGTGAGTTTGAGTGCCGGCCGGTCCTGCAGCGCCTGTGCCACCTTGTCCAGGCCGGCGCGGGCTGAATCGCTCAAGCCTGCACTGCCGGGCGCAAACGCCACGCTGCTGAGCTCTGAGCCACCGGCTCCGCCACCGAAGGCATTGGCCAACAAGCTGAAAGGTGCGGTGATGGCTTTGGTCACCAAGTTGGTGATCACCTTCCAGATCACCGGGCCGATGCGGAACTGCGGGTCGTTGAGTGAGCCACTGATGGGCAAGTCCAAATCAATCACGCCATTGCGGTCTGCCAACAAGGCCACCGCTAGCTTCACCGGAAGGCTGGCGGGCGCACCCTCCACCTTGTCACCAAAGGTCAGTTGGTTGAGCACCAGCTTGTTGGTCGCGGTGAGCTGGCCATCGGGCTGCACGGTGTAGTGCACATCCACACTCAGCTTGCCGCGCTCAATGCCGTAGCCGGCGTACTTGACCGCGTAAGGCGACAAAGGCGACAGCTCCAGATCGCGCACCAGCCCCTTCACATCCAGGGCCAGCGGCTGCGCCAGCGGGTTGAGCTTGCCCAGAATCTCCAGAGATGCAGTGCCTTCGGCGCGACCACGTAGCTCCAGGTCGGCCAGCTGCACCACACCGTCAGTTGGCTGATTGGAGAAGCGGCTGAGCTTGCCGGTCAGATCGGTGAGGTTGGCGGTGTAGTTGGGCTGGATAAAGCGGTCTGAAAACAGCACCCGACCATTGACCATGCTGATAGGCCCCATCTGGATGATGGCTGCAGGACTGGCCGATGCGGTGCCGGTGCCAGACGCCGCCGCAACCGCGGAAGACGCAGGTGCCGCTGCACTGGCTGCAGCCGTTGCCGGCTTGGTGCCATCGGCGGCGGGCGGAGCGGTTTGCCCCAGTTCTTGCAGGTTCAGGCGGCCTTGCGGGCTCACGATCAGGCGGGCATAAAAGTCGGACAGTGCAGCTTCGCGCACCTGCACTTTGGTAGCGGTGCCGGGCGCCATGCTGAAGTCAATGCCAGGCACGTTCAGCGCCTTCCAGCTCAGCAATTCCTCACCCAGGCTTTCGGCGCCTTTGCCGTTGGTGTTGGCTTTGAAGTCATCCAGCGCGGCATCGCCCTTCACGCTGACTTCCGGCCCGGCGGCCAAGGCGGCGTAGCGCATCTGGCCCTTGAAGCTGGCATCGGCCCGCAACAGGTCGAGGTTTAAAGCGCCGCCGGCATAGCTGGCAAACGCGTGGGCCGGCAGATCCACCAGTTCCACATCGCCCGAGGCGACTACAGGGTCCCACATCACACTGCCGGTGTAGCGCAAGCTGCCGGCAGACGCCTGGCCGGACTTGAGCTTGCCCGCCAGTTGCAATGGCATGGGCTTTTTGCCATCCGGCTGGATATTTTTGGCCTGCACCTGCAGCTCACGCAACTCGACCCGCACAGGGCGCGCGGGCAGGCGGTCGGCGTACACCATGTGCCCGTCTTCCAGCTTGAACTCGCCCACATTCAGCTTCCAGGGCGCGGGTGATTTGGCGGCTTCTGCCTTGGCATTAACGCCGGCATTGGCTGGCTTGCCACCAGAAGCATCTCCCACCGGTGCCGCAGAGGCATCTGTAGGCTTTAGCCAACTTTCAAACATCCAGTGGCCATCTGCGTCGCGGCGCACGCCGCTGCTGGGCTTTTGCAGCAGGACCTTGCCCACCGTCGCACTGCGCGCCAGCGTGTCCACCCGCACATCGCTCACTTCCAGCAGCTTGAACTGCGGCATGTCTGCCGAGCTGGGGCCGTTGTTGGTGGCATTCGCGTTCCCATCCACGCTCCTGTTCGCACGGGGTTCTGCGGCCGGCTTGTCGCCCACCAGCGCCACATCCCTCAAGGCCAGCTTTTGCACCATGGCCGTCTGGCGCTGGCCGTCCCAGGTGATAGTCATGCGGGTGTCCGCCTGCCCGCGCAAGCTTGGCACCAAGTAGGGCGACACATAGCCCGACACCAGCCCCAGCCCGAAGTCCGACACGCTGGCCTCGGCCTTGCCGGCGTCCACCGTGCCTTCGCCTTGCAAGCTGATCTGGGTAGCGGGTGCTTTGGAACCCGCGGCCAGGCTTTGCAAACGCGCCTTCAGGTCCAGCGTGACGGCTTCCTTCATAGGCCACTGCAGCTTGGAGATGGTGACCTGGAAGTCCCGCAGCCCCAGGCGCGTGGCCGGCGCGGTGACCTGGTCTGTCCAATCCACCGAAGCGTCCTTCAGTGCCAGCGTATCCAGCTGCAAGGCCCAAGGCGTCTGCGCTGGTGTTTCAGCATCTTTTTGGCCGCTAGCGCCCGTGGAATCTGCGCGAGCAGCTACGTTTTTAGGAGCGGTTTGTTTTGCCGGCGCAGGCGGTAAAAGGTTCAGGCTGCCATCCGCGGCGCGCACCATGTTGAGCACAGGCGCATTCAGGGTGATGCCTGAGAGCTTCACGCTGCGCTCCAACGGACGCACATCGGCCAGACCCACCTGCAAACTGTCAGCCGAGAACAGCGGCTTGCCCCTGGTGTCTTGCACAGCCAGGCGGCTCACGGTGACTGAGCCGGACAAGGTCACTGCTGTTTGCGGGCTCTGCACAAAGCCCAATTTGATGTTCGCATCCACCACCGCGCTTTGGGGCTTGACCGGCAAGTTGGCAGGCAAATAGGGCAAGTAGGGCGCGAGATCCAGCTGGCTGACCTTGAGCTCGGCATCCCCCTTGCGGCTTTGCGCGAAAGGCGTGCCCTCGGCTTCCGAGTCGAAATGGCTGCCATTGAGCACAAAGGCCAATCGGGGCGAGACCAGCACATCGCGCTTGGAATCGAAACTGCTCAAAAACGGCAGGCTGATCTGCAAGTCCCGCAGGGTGTGCACGCGCTCAGCGCCGCCGGCGCGGTCGGTGTAGTCCACACTGCCCCGGTTCAAGGTGAGGTTGTAGACGGCAAACTTTGGCGTGGGTCCGGCAGGTGTGTCATCGGGCTTGTTCAGGCGCAGGATGATGTCGTCAATGTCGTAGCGGCCCTCACCCAGGTGGGTGAGCTGCACCTTGGGCGCATCCACGGTGACTGCATCTATCACCGGAGCCAGCCGGAACAGCGACTGCGCCTCTGCATCCACATACACCCGGTCCAGCGAGAACTGCACGCCCTTGCCATCAGCGGTGGCCACCGCAAATTCGCGCACCGTGAGCTCCAGCGACCAGGGTGAAAACGCAATGCTCCCGATGGTGACCTTCCGGCCCAGCAGCTCGCTCAGGCGGCTTTGCGCCTGGCTTTTGGCCAGCGGCGGCACCGCGGCCCAGGCCAGCGCCCACAAAGCCAGCAAACCGCCAAGCCCCCAGGCCAGTCGGCGGAACCAAGGGGAAGGAACAAGAGCGCGTGGATTCATAAGTCAGCAGGTTCGTGGAGTAGCGTGCCCCCTGATGGTACCCAAGCCACTGTGGCAAAGCAGCGCCCTGTTGACTTGCATCAAGCTGCCACAGCCCCCGCCATGGGAAGCTCGCGCCCAGCCTGAGGAGCACACCATGAAACAAAGCAGCCTTCAAATCATCAAAGACGAACACGCCGCGCTGCGCGCCATGTTGCAGTCACTCACCATGATGCTGGACCGCGGCCCGGGCGACGAGCCCGAAGGCTTTTTTGACGTGGTGCGCGCCATGCTCTTCTACATTGACGAATTCCCCGAAAAGCTGCACCACCCCAAAGAGTCCAACCTGCTGTTCCCCCGTGTGGCCCGGCTGGCTCCGCAGGCCATGGAAGCCATCATCCAGCTGGAAGAGGACCACGGGCATAGCGAAGCATCCGTGCGCGACCTTCAGCACCTCCTTCTGGGCTGGGAGCTGATCGGCGAGAGTCGCCGCGCCGCTTTTGACACCGCGGTGCGCCGCTACGTGCAGGCTTACCTGGCCCACATGCAGCTGGAAGAAACGGCCATCCTGCCGATTGCCCAAAGCACCCTTACTGATCAGGACTGGGCAGAACTGGACGCTGCGTTTGAAGCCAACCGCGACCCGCTGGCCACCAAGGGCCAGCGCGATCCGGTGTACGACCGGCTGTTCACCCGCATCGTGATGCGGGCGCCTGCGCCTATCGGCGTCGGCGAAGCCTGAGTCTTTTAGCCCCCGGCCGCCCCCCCGGCGGCAAATAAGTAGGCATTTCTCACACCACAGGCGGTGTGAAAACCCTAGTTGTTGGCATGATCGCCGTTGGTAAATAATTCGACGGTTCAACAAAAGCCTTCGCGTCCTGCGCGCATGGCTCCCCAGATCATGAAAACAACAGGCGACCAACAGCTAGTCAAGCGCATCAACCGCAGTGTGCTGCTGCGGCAGCTGCGGGCCCAACCTGGCCTCTCGCGTGCCCAGCTGGCCACGGAAAGCGGGCTCACCAAGTCCACCGTCAGCCTGCTGGTTCGCGAGCTGATTGACGAAGGCTGGGTCACCGAGACTGACGTCACCACCACCCAAACCCAGGGCCGCCCCTCCACGCCGCTGCACATCGACACCCGATCGCGCGGGCTGATCGGTGTGGAAGTGGCGGTGGAAGCCCTGCGCGTGGTGGGCGTGTCGCTCAACGGCCAGGTGCTGTGCGCGGCCGAAGAGGCGCTCATCGGCACCAAACCCGACGACGTGTGCCGCCAGGCTGCCCGCCTGATTGCCCGCACCTACAGGCAACTGCAGCAGCGCAACATCGAGGCGCTGGGCGTGGGCGTGGGCTTGCCCGGCGCATTTGACGAGGCCACCGGCATGCTGCGCTTTGCCCCTAACCTGGGCTGGCGCAATGTGGACCTCATGCCCCCGATTGCCGAAGCGCTGGCCAAAGCCAAGCTGCCCCAGCTCAAGGTGCACCTGCAAAACGAGGCCGACACCGCAGCACTCAGCGAATACGAGTTTTCTGATGGCGATGCCAAAGACTCATTGATCTTCGTGACCTGCGGCGTGGGCGTGGGCGCCGGCATTGTGCTCAATGACCGGCTGTTTACCGGCGTGCAAGGCATGGCCGGTGAAATCGGCCACAACATTTTGCAGATTGACGGCCCCCTGTGCTCCTGCGGGCGCCGGGGTTGCGCAGAAACCTTCTTCGGTGCCCGCACCCTGGCCAAGCTGCCCGACCCGACCCAGGGCGGCCACTACCTGGGCGTGGTGTTGCAAAACTTGTGGACCACCTTCAACCCCAGCACCCTGGTGGTGGGCGGCCCCTCGTGCGACACCTACCCCGGCATCGTCAAAGCCGCGCAAGACACCCTGCAGCGCTATGCCGATGCAGCCGGCATGGCCGCCCCCACTGTGCGCCCCGCACGTTACGGCCTGCTGGCATCTGCCGTGGGCGCCGCAGCGCTGGTGCTGCACCACGAACTGCGGCCCATGCACACCGGCACCCCATTGGCCGCAGCGCGCCAGGCCGACAGCGAACCCCTTTCTCACACCACAACGACAACCGCGGACTAATTATGTTTCTTGGAATTGATATCGGCACCTCCGAAGTGAAGGCCCTCTTACTGGCAGATGACCATCGCATCATCGGCTCGGCCGGCACATCGCTCAGCGTGTCGCGCCCGCACCCCGGCCACAGCGAGCAAAACCCGGCCGACTGGTGGGCAGCCACCCAAAGCGCCCTGCTCAAGCTGCAAGCGGCCCACCCTGCCGACTACGCCGCGGTGCGCGCCATCGGACTGTCGGGCCAGATGCATGGCGCTGTGCTGCTGGACGCGCAAGACCGCGTGTTGCGCCCCGCCATTTTGTGGAACGACACCCGCTGCGCCCTGGAGTGCACCGAGATGATGGAAGCCCTGCCTGGCCTCACCGACCTCGCTGGCAGCCTGGCCATGCCCGGCTTCACCGCGCCCAAGCTACGCTGGGTGGCCAAGCACGAGCCCGAGATATTCAAGCAAATGGCCAAAGTGCTGCTGCCCAAAGACTATGTGCGCCTCATGCTCACCGGCGAATACGCCTGCGACATGTCGGATGCCAGCGGCACCCTTTGGCTGGACGTGCAAAAGCGCGACTGGTCTGACGCACTGCTCGCCCTTACCAACCTGAACCGCAGCCACATGCCCCGCCTGGTAGAGGGCAGCGCCCCTGGTGGTTTGCTCAAAACCGATGTGGCCCGTCTGCTGGGCCTGCACCCCGGCATCGTGGTGGCCGGTGGCGCGGGCGACAACGCCGCCAGCGCGGTGGGCATGGGTGCGGTGGACAGCGGCCAGGGCTTCTTGTCGCTGGGCACCAGCGGCGTGCTGTTTGTGGTGACGCCCAGCTACCAGCCCAACGCGGCCAGCGCCACCCACGCGTTCTGCCACGCGGTGCCCGGCCGCTGGCACCAAATGAGCGTAATGCTCTCTGCCGCCAGCAGCCTGCAGTGGGTCACCGACCTGCTGGGCGCGCCCAACGCCGGTGTGGTGGCAGAAAAGGCCGGTGCCCTGAGCGCAGCGCAGCGCGCGGCATCGCCCCTGTTTTTGCCTTACCTGGGTGGCGAGCGCACCCCGCACAACGACGCCAATGTGCGCGGCAGCTTCCACGGCCTGAGCTTTGACACCGACGCCGCCCGCCTGGGCTACGCCGTCATTGAAGGCGTGACCTTCGGCCTCAAAGACGGTCTGGCCGCCCTTAATGCAGCGGGCAGCACCGTAAACCGCCTTTCGCTGGTGGGCGGCGGCGCGCGCAGCACCTTCTGGGCGCAGCAGCTGGCCACCGCGCTGGATGTGGAAATCGTCACCCACGGCAGCTCAGCCGTAGGTGGCGCCCTGGGCGCGGCCCGCCTGGGCTGGCTGGCCACAGGCGCTGCGCAGGCCGATGTGTGCCTGAGCCCCGAGGTAGACGCCACCTTCCGCCCCGATGCCGCCGAGCAGCCCCTGCTGCTGGAGCGCTACGCCACTTTCCGCAGCCTGTACCGCTGATACGGGTAAGCCCTTGATCCACAAGGGCGCCCTTTCATGATTTAATTCGACCACACAACTAAACAACCCCGAGGAAACGCCATGAGCAATTACTTCCCCACCGTCGCGGCGCCCGTTGCCTATGAAGGCCCGCAGTCCACCAACCCGCTGGCCTTCAAGTGGTACGACAAAGACCGCATGGTCCTGGGCAAGCGCATGGAAGAGCACCTGCGCTTTGCCAGCTGCTACTGGCACACCTTCTGCTGGAACGGGCTGGACCCGTTTGGTGGCGACACCTTCCAGCGCCCTTGGCACTCCATGACCGACCCCATGGCCGCCGCCAAGGCCAAGGCCGAAGTCGCGTTTGAGTTTTTTACCAAGCTGGGCGCGCCCTACTACTGCTTCCACGACCGCGACGTGGCCCCCGAAGGCGCCACCCCGCGTGAGAGCGTGAACAACCTGCGCGAGATGGTGGATATTCTGGGCGCCAAGCAGCAAGCCACCGGCATGAAGCTGCTGTGGGGCACAGCCAACCTCTTTTCACACCGCCGCTTCATGTCGGGCGCGGCCACCAACCCCAACCCCGAAATCTTTGCCATGGGCGCCCTGCAGGTGAAAGAAGCCATGGACGCCACCCTGAAACTGGGCGGCGAAAACTACGTGCTGTGGGGCGGCCGCGAAGGTTACGAGACCCTGCTCAACACCCGCATGGGCCACGAGCTGGACCAGATGGGCCGCTTCCTGAACATGGTGGTGGAGTACAAGCACAAGATCGGCTTCAAGGGCACCATCCTGCTCGAACCCAAGCCCCGCGAACCCTCCAAGCACCAGTACGACTTTGACACTGCCACCGTCTACGGCTTCCTGTGCCGCTACGGTCTGGAGAAGGAAATCAAGGTCAACATTGAAGCTAACCACGCCACCCTGTCGGGCCACAGCTTTGAGCATGAAATTGCCACGGCGATTGACCTGGGCATCTTCGGCTCCATCGACATGAACCGCGGCGACATGCAGTGCGGCTGGGACACCGACCAGTTCCCCAACAACATCCCCGAAACTGCGCTGGCGATGTACCTGATCCTGAAGGGCGGCGGCTTCACCACCGGCGGCCTGAACTTTGACGCCAAAGTGCGCCGCCAGAGCATCGACCCCGAAGACATCTTCCACGGCCACATCGGCGGCATGGACGTTTCCGCCCGCGCCCTGCTGATTGCCGAGAAGATGATCACCGACGGCAAGTTCGCCCAAGTGACCGAAGACCGCTACGCAGGCTGGAAAGGCAGCTTCGGTCAGGACGTACTGACCGGCAAGCTCAGCCTGGACGCCGTAGCCCAACGCGTGCTGGACCAGAACGTGGACGTGCAACCCGTCTCCGGCCGCCAGGAGCGGATTGAGAACCTGCTGAACAGCTACATCTGAGTTGATTCGCTAGCAAGCGGAAAGACCGAGGCCCCGCAGGTGAATGCCTGCGGGGCTTTCGTCTTTCTGTGGAAGAAAACTACTTGATGCCCGCACGTTTGAGACGGTAAGACAATTGCGCGCGGGTCAGGTTTAGGCTTCGGGCAGCCTCGGCTATGTTGTAACGCGCTGCAACTAGTGCCTTACGGTACTTCTGATGATCGGGGTCGCGGGGGGAAGATGCACTATGGGCCCCGTCTTTTTTGGCGGGTTTTTCTGCACGCGAACTCATGTGCATGACGCCCTCAATACCGGGCGAGTCGGACAGTTGACCGCGCTCACTCAAACCCATGGTTTCGATAACCGACACTTCACCGCTTCTAAACAAGTGATGGACGTCGATGGGTTCACCTTGGTCGGCCATGATGACTCCCCTCTCTACCAAGTTCTGGAGCTCGCGAATGTTGCCAGGGAAGTCGTATTGCAAAAGTGTTCGAACTGCCCTCGGTGTGTATCCGGGGACATCCCGGTTGTGCAAAGTGCAATACCGACGCAGAAAAATCTCCATTAACAAAGGTATGTCATCCCGACGGTCTTTGAGTGGCGGCAAGTGGATAGGAAAAACATTCAATCTGAAGAGCAAGTCCTCCCGAAAGCGGCCTGCTGCAACTTCGTCCCTAAGGTCCACATTAGTCGCCGCGATGACACGCACATCCACTTTGATGAGTTTGCTGCCACCCACACGTTCAATTGAGCGCTCTTGCAGGGCTCTTAAAAGCTTACCTTGTGCGACATAGCTAAGTGAGCCAATCTCATCCAAAAACAGGGTACCTTTGTCGGCGCGCTCAAAGCGGCCCGCCCTCGATATGCTCGCACCGGTAAACGCTCCGCGTTCAACTCCAAAAAGCTCGGACTCAACCAAAGTGTCAGGAATAGCAGCGCAGTTCAAAGCGATGAATGGTTGCCCCGCACGTGGACTTATATTGTGAAGCGTCTGCGCAAACAATTCTTTCCCTACACCCGAGGCACCTTGGAATAAAACCGTTGCCTGTGTAGGAGCTACACGCTCTATGAGATGTCGGGCAGCGCTAAATGTAGAAGAAATGCCGATCAGTTCCGAAGACGGAATCGAGCTTTCATCAGGCAACCCATTGAGAGACAAGGGGTTACCCACTGGGATTGCCAAATTTCGACGAAATCTCTTGGCTGATGAGTCCGGGTCGAAGTAATGAAGATCCAGTTCGGGATCGTCCCATTGATCCGCTGGCTTGCCGGTAATTCGACATACCTCCGCGCCTGTGGACCTGCACTGGGTTTCTCTGTAGATGATTTGTTTGCCCATGAATGCACTGGCATAGCCACTGGCATAACCCACTTGCATCCAACATGCTGACTCTGTGCCAATTCCAAATGCAGCAATATGTTCATCATCCTCACTGGAGTCATGCCACCAGTAGTCGGCAAAAAAATCACCTCGGGCAATGTCAAATTCAAAAGTAATGGTCACCGGCCGAACAGCACCCTCTAACTTGTGCATGCGTGGACCCGCATGGAACGCATTGGCAGGGTCACTATCCGGCCACATTCGGCGAACCAACTCGGCGTCTCGAGCACCCGCCGAATACCCTACGCGGGTCAATAACGAGCGGGCTTGTTCTTGCCCCATGCTGGAAATCAGCTCACTCCTCAGAGAGCCATATGTCGACGAGCGCCACAACACCATGCGTTGATCATTCATCCAAATGCGGCCATCGCCGGGTGAAAAACTCAGAATCTCTGCCAAGTCACGCTGCGTAGGAGCAGCACCTTCGTCGATATCTTCACTGGTTCGTGACGAAAAAACCTTGTTTTGGAGTTCAACCAAGGAAACTCGAGTAGCGGCACTTTTCATTTGCAATAACCCTGAAAAAGAACGAATTTAGATGCATTAGTGATCATTAATTATTGATCAAAAACATGCGTTTTGATTGAGGGTTTAACCCGATGAAGCATCGCAAGTCATTGAATTTAAACAACTAAATTTTTTGAAAAACATGGCACTGTCGTTGCTGTATTGATTCGCCCTATAAAAATTTTTCGCTAGGAGAATCAATGCTGAAAAGCAAGACAGTGATCGTTACAGGTGCCGCCTCAGGCATAGGTGCTGCAACGGCAGCAATGGCAGCCGCCAGCGGAGCCAATGTCATTTCAATTGACGTTAATGAACCGGCCCATCACGTTGGTAGCTTTATCCAAGCTGATCTGTCTGACCGGGCTTCCATTGATCGTCTTATCGCTCAACTTCCGTCCGGCATAGACGGACTGGCAAACATTGCTGGACTGCCGCCGACCAACCCTGCTCCTGCTGTCGTAAAGGTGAATCTGGTTGGTCTGAAATATTTGACCGTAAACCTCATTCCCAAACTCAACAAAGGCGCATCCATTGTGAATTTGGCGTCCCTAGCAGGGATGGCATGGGCGGACTCAAAAGACGCAATCGAGGCCAGTCAAACTTTGGAATTTGAAAACGTGGACGCGTTTTGCAAACGACATGACATCGCAGGAGCCAGAAGCTATTTCTTTTCCAAGGAGGCACTAATTGTCTGGACGATGCAAAACCGTTGGACCTGGCGTGAACTCGGCATCCGGATGAACACCGTTAGTCCCGGACCAGTAGACACCCCCATCCTCAAAGACTTCATTGAAACCTTGGGAGCACGGGCTGAGGAAGACATGCGCACTATGGACCGTCCGGGGACTCCGGCCGACATTGCCCCTGTCGTCAACTTCCTATTGTCGGATGGATCCTTGTGGATTCGGGGCACGAATGTGCCGGTCGACGGTGGCATGTTCTCCAACGTGCTTTGCCAAATTCATGGCCTCTAACCAAGCGAACATTTGCAATGAACATTATCTCCATGCTCATCAATGGCGAACAAGTTGGCGCGACAAACAATGCATCCTTTACTCGCCTCAATCCTCTGGACGGCTCAGTTGCCACTAAAGCTCCCGCGGCTACTGTGGGAGATGCACGTTCCGCAGTAGATGCAGCCGCAAAAGCATTTCCAATATGGGCAGCAATCAGTCCGGGCGAGCGTCGCGAATTATTGACTAGTGCTGCACACGCACTGAACGCAAAAGCTGGTGCATTTGCAGCAGCCATGGCAGCAGAAACCGGCGCGTCCGGGATATGGGCAGGGTTTAACGTCCATTTGGCTGCCGAGATGCTTATCGAAGCTGCCTCACTAACCACGCAAATCAATGGCGACGTTATTCCCAGCAATGTTCCGGGTAGCTTGGCAATGGCAGTGCGTCAACCCGCAGGCGTGGTACTGGGTATTGCCCCATGGAATGCACCGGTAATTCTGGCCGTGCGCGCCATCGCAGTGCCTCTGGCTTGCGGCAACACCGTCGTACTCAAGGGCAGCGAACTGTGCCCCGCCACGCACGGTCTGATTATTGAGGCATTGCAAGATGCCGGATTACCAAAAGGCGTCGTGAATTTCGTTACCAATGCGCCTGCAGATGCTGGTCCAGTTGTTGAGGCTATGGTGTCCCATCCCGCCGTGCGCCGCGTTAACTTTACTGGCTCTACGCATGTGGGCCGCATCATCGCGACAACCTGTGCCAAGTACCTAAAGCAATCCGTTTTGGAATTGGGCGGAAAGGCGCCTTTATTGGTATTGGACGATGCTGACATTGACGCTGCCGTTGATGGCGCGATCTTTGGTTCCTTTGCTAACTCAGGCCAAATCTGCATGTCCACAGAAAGAATCGTAGTGGACAACAAAATTGCCGATACGTTTGTTGCTAAGTTTTCTGCCCGTGCCAAAAAACTGCCATTGGGCGATCCTCGCCAGGGTTCCGTGGTCCTCGGATCAGTAGCGAACATGTCCACCGTCGAGCGATGCAATGCCTTAATTGATGAAGCGCTTATCAAAGGCGCCAAGCTCGTTTGCGGCGGTAGAGCAGTCAACACGTTAATGCCTGCCACATTGATCGACTTCGTCACCCCCGAGATGCGCATCTACAGGGAAGAGACCTTTGGCCCAGTGAAAGTGATTGTCCGGGTGGATGGTGAAGAGGCGGCCATCGCATGCGCCAACGACAACGAATTTGGCTTGTCCTCCGCGGTCTTCACACGCGATATAGCGCGCGGGTGGCGCGTGGCTCAACGCATCGAATCGGGCATTTGCCATATCAACGGTCCGACGGTGCATGACGAAGCCCAGATGCCGTTTGGCGGAGTGAAAGGCAGCGGATGGGGACGCTTTGGTGGTCACGCAGGTATTGAAGCGTTTACCGAGTTGCGCTGGATAACTGTCCAAACATCACCCCGCAAATACCCGTTCTAACCCCGAGTCACAACAACGGCACAAACAGTGCCATTTACATGAGGAGATAAACATGACAATCAAGACCCATTCAATATCCAAGCAAGTAGCAAACACTCCGACACGTCGCGACCTCCTGGGCGTGGCCGGAGCTGCGGGCCTGACGCTTCTCACACCTAGCCTCGTGCATGCGCAGAGTAGTGAAGTCATCAAAGTAGGCTTCATCAGCCCACGCACTGGCCCGCTTGGCAGTTTTGGAGAAGGTGACGGCCATGTACTTGAACTGGCCCGGAAGGCATTGGCAGGTGGCCTGACCGTAGGTGGCAAAAAGTACAAGGTGGAAATACTGGACCGCGACACCCAGTCAGATCCGGCCCGTGCCAGTCAACTGGCCAAGGCACTGATTAACAACGACAAGATCGACTTGATGCTCACCACATCAACTCCTGAAGTGGTAAATCCTGTTTCCGACGCCTGCGAAGCTGCTGGTGTGCCATGCCTAGCAACAGTTATGCCTTGGGAAGCGTTCTACTTCGGTCGAGGTGCCAAACCTGGCGCACCATCACCGTTCAAATGGACTTATTTGTTCTCGTTTGGTGTTGCCGACTTCGTCAAGTCCTATGTATCCCAATGGGCTATGGTCCCCAACAACAGGAAGGTTGCTGCACTATTGCCTAACGACGCAGATGGCAACGCCATTCGTGCCGCAATGCTGCCCGAATTGCAAAAGGCGGGCTACACCATTGTTGACGGTGGCGCCTATGAAACCGGCACCACAGACTTTTCCGCACAAATTGCAAAGTTCAAGGCTGAGAAGTGCGAGATCCTCTGCACCTTCCCCATCCCCCCGGACTACGCAACCTTTTGGCGCCAAGCTGCCCAGCAAGGGCTGAACAAGACCATGAAGATAGTGCAAGTCGCCAAGACCGGTCTGTTTGCATCCAACATTGAAGTACTAGGCCCACTGGGACTGCAAACCTCAGTTGCGGCCTACTGGCACAAAGACTTCCCTTACAACTCTGCTCTCACAGGCCTTTCGGGGGTTCAGTTGGCAGATGGGTACGAAAAGGCCTTGAACAAGCAATGGACACAACAACTGGGTGCAACCCTGTCCTTGCTGGACGCCGGTGTTGAAGCATTGAAGGTTAGTAGCGACCCCAAGGACAAAGCAGCAGTTGCCAAATCACTTTCGACACTTAAGACCACCACCATGATGGGCAAGGTGGACTTCACCAAAGGCCCGGTTCCCAATGTGTCGCCTACCGCGATGATTGGTGCGCAATGGGTGAAGGCACCTAGCGGCTCTAAGTTCAAGCTGGAATATGTCCTGACGGAAAACGCTTCCGACAAGAGCATTCCCGTCGCCGCCAAGCTCAAGTCTTACTCTTGATGTGAAGGTCAGCAATTGAAAGACGTCAACTCCCAAGAGTTGGTATCAGCCAGTGCGGTGTTCAAACACTTCGGTGCAAACACGGTACTCTCCGGCGTGGACTTCAAAGTCCACGCCGGAGAGGCGGTTGGTATCGTAGGTCCGAACGGTGCAGGCAAGACCACGCTACTCGCCACCTTGTCCGGCTCCTTGCCGCTTGACTCCGGCATGGTGCTCTTTCGCGGCAAGGACGTGAGCAACCTGGATGCTGCGCAACGATGCCGCCTAGGGATAGCACGCAGCCACCAAGTTCCTCGCCCGTTTGGCGGCATGACGGTGTTTGAGAACGTCCTGACAGCCGCCATGCACGGGGGCGGGTTCAGCCTGGAAGAAGCCTACGCACACAGCATTGACGCAGTCACCTTGTGCGGAATGCTTCCCGTGGCAAACCGTCGGGCCGAATCATTAGGCCTGCTGGACCGCAAGCGGCTGGAACTGACGCGCGCGTTGGCAACCGCCCCTACCTTACTTTTGTTGGATGAAATCGGGGGAGGTCTGACGGACGGCGAAGCTTCCGAATTGGTAGACACCATCCGAACTTTGCAGGGTCGCCAGATCACCATTGTCTGGATCGAACACATTGTTCACGTCCTCACCCAAGTCGTGGAGCGTTTAGTTTGCATGGATGCAGGGCGCGTCATTGCGGATGGAACACCTCAAGAGGTTTTTGCAAACAAAACGGTCGTAGAGGCCTATCTCGGCGGGCAGACCGCCTGACACAAAGGTACAAGAATGAGTTTGCTACAAGTCCATGCACTCGAAGCGTGCCATGGCCAGCTCAAAGCCGTCAAAGGCATAGACCTTACCGTCGCCCCTGGGGAGCGCCTGGCGCTCGTGGGAGCTAATGGTGCGGGCAAAACAACCTTCCTGAAGACCATCGCAGGCATCCACGCTGCCTCCGCGGGAAAGGTGATTTTCGAAGGCCAGGACATCACCCACCTGACAGCCAACCAACGTGTTGCCGCTGGCATTGCACTGGTACCTGAGGGTCGCCGTCTGTTTGGCAGCATGACCGTCGCTGACAACCTACGGGTCGCACTATCGGCCAAAAGGACAGGATTCTGGAATTTTGACACTGTCATCGATGCATTTCCTCAGCTCAAGCCCAAGCTCAGTGCTTTGGCCAGCTCTCTTTCGGGTGGTCAGCAACAGTCGGTTGCCATAGGACGAGCGCTTATGACCAACCCGCAGGTCCTGTTGCTCGATGAGGTTTCATTGGGGCTGTCACCGATTGCTGTTCAAGGCGTTTACCAATCGCTGCAATCGCTCATGGCCGGCCAAACCACAGTCATTCTGGTTGAACAAGATTTGCAGAGAACGTTTAGCGTGGCTCACCGCATTGCCTGCATGCTGGAGGGTCAAATAGTGGCTAGAGGACGAACGGATGAACTTACCCGCGAAGAAGTGATGGGTTACTACTTTGGTCACCGACCAGCCAAGGAGACCACATGATCTGGATAAACCAACTGTCGCAGGGCATATTGCTGGGAAGCTACTACGCACTATTGGCATGCGGCCTGTCGTTCATGTTCGGCGTCATGCGCATCATCAACCTAGCACACGGTAGCTTGGCTGTTGCAGCCGCTTATGGTGTTTGGGTGCTGGCAGACCGGTTTGAGATCCATCCATTTATGGGCTTGATGCTTGCAGTGCCCGTCATGGGCCTCGTGGGATGGGCACTGCACTATTTTGTACTTGAGCGTAGTGCCAAAGCCGGTGAGCTGGTCCCCATTCTGGCAACATTTGGTCTGGCCGTCGTGATGGATAACTCGATGTTCAGCATCTTCGGTGCAGATACCCGCTCCCTGGCAAATTACATCGACACGCTGGCCTATGACGGCATTGACTTGGGACCTGTGACCCTGGGTCATTTGTCCTTGTTGACCTTTGTGGTCTCCGTCGGACTGCTGGGAAGTCTGCACTTGATGCTAAAGCACACTGCACTTGGCCGGCGCATTCGGGCCGTTGCGGACGACCCGGCATCTGCGGAACTTTCTGGGGTCAACGCAAAGAATGCGAATGCCATCGCCGCTGCAATCGCCATGATGACCGTCGCAGTCGCCGGGGTGTTTTTGGCCATGCGAGCCACAGTAGACCCTTACGCAGGCCCGCCACAACTCATCTTCGCATTTGAAGCCGTCATGATTGGTGGCGCAGGGTCTCTTTGGGGAACCCTCTTGGGCGGAATCGCACTCGGTGTCGCCCAAAGCCTAGGGGCCCAGATGCATACACAGGGCTTCCTTATTGCGGGGCACGTTCTGTTCTTGGTCGTCCTGCTGGCACGCATGATGTTGGCTGGAAGTAGCCTTAAGCAGTTCTACAAAAAATCAAAGTAACCCAATGAACTCCATACACTCCACCGACCCAGCAACCAACACCCGTTTACATTCGGGTTCAGCTTTAAAGGCTGTTGAAAGATGGACACCACTGTCCCGTGTCTCCGTTGGACTCCTGGTTCTCGGGCAGCTTGCCTTGGCCATTGCGCCCCTAGTGCTGGACGCAGGCGCGGTCGACAGACTCACCACCCTGTTCATCTACGGCATCCTGGCACTGATGTGGAACGCCCTGGCAGGCTATGCAGGCCTAGTGTCCGTAGGGCATCAGGCATTCTTTGGCTTGGGGGCATATGCCGCGGTCCGAATTGCAGATGCAGGCGTAAGCCCCTATCCCGCACTATTCCTAGCGGCGACTGCAGTCGCCCTCCTGTCGATGCCCATCTCCGCCTTCATGCTCCGCCTGCGGGGAGGTGAGTTTGCCATTGGCATGTGGGTCATTGCTGCACTCTCGCATTTGCTGGTGAATTTGGACACACTGATCCAAGGAGAAACCGGCACATCATTGATTTCGCTGCAAAACTATGCGGCCGATGAGCGAAGGCTTGCCAACTACCTATTCGCATTGGGCACCATGATTGGCTTGGCGTGGCTGGTCTTCTTCATGCTGCGCAGCAAGACGGGCTCGGCCTTGCAAGCGATCCGCGACAACGAAGAGGCGGCAGCCTCCGTCGGCGTGCAAGTCATGAAAACCAAGCGTTTGATTTTTGTGCTGTCTGCCTTCGGCTGTGCTGCGGCTGGTGCACTGTGGCTGGCAACTTCAGTTACGTTTCAGCCCAAAACCTATTTCAGCGTGCAATGGACTGCCTACATGTTGTTCATGGTCCTCGTGGGCGGCATTGGCACCTACGAAGGGCCCATTCTCGGAGCTGTCTTGTTTTTCACCATCGAAACCATGTTCGGCGGTACTGGCGTCATCTACCTGATCGGCCTGGGTGTAGTTGCCGTGCTATTTGCGCTGTTCTTTCCGCGGGGCATTTGGGGCTCTATCGACAAGAAATTTGGCTGGCAACTGCTGCCCGTAGGCTTTCGGTTAAAAACGAATCGCAAGGACCAGCGGGCTTAAACAGAATCGGCACTGCTTGACTTTAAACAAGTCGCGGTGCACATGAAATTTGCACGAAAGCCTGTTGGTTAGCTGCAAATCAGCAACCATTCATTCGTCACCTCCTTGCATAGTACCCGTCACCGTGCGCCTTTAAATGTACAAGGGCCGTTTCCACAGTGCTTACGGACTAGCATGCTGCTGGAAGGTCTCGATGTGTTGCTTTTTTTTATACACAAGTGGCGTGGTGCCTGTCATGCGGCGGAAGAACTTCACAAAGTTACTTGGCTCGGGAAAACCCAATTGGTAGCCAATCTGCGCTGAGGTGGCATTGCTGTGAACCAGCAAGCGCTTGGCTTCCAGGACCACGCGTTGATCAATGACTTCTTTGGCTGTCATTTGTACTGTTGCAACGCAGGCGCGCGAAAGGGTGCTTTGTGCGTAGCCTAACTTCCTGGCGTAGTCCAGCACCGTCAGCCGCTTGTTGAAACTGTTCTCGAGCGCTTGCGAAAACATCCTGAATATGTCAGCGTCCGGCTTCGCTTGTTCAGACACATCACCCACCCTGAGCTCCCGTGCCAAGCGAAGCAGCAAGGCAAGCATCGCATGCCAGATGATGGCAGTCTCACGATCCGAATCATTGAAGTTGAGTATCTCGTTTCGCAGGCGAATTGCATCGCTGTATGCCTGCAAGAAGAGTCCCATGCTTAGCGTGACTGCTGCAGGCCATTGATCCAGCGACAGTAAGTTCAGGCTCTGCTCCAGGCGGCCATTGGAGGGCATCATGTTTTGGTCTGCCACCAAAACGACCAAGCCCTGCATTTCATCGTGCATATGCCATTGCTGAACTTGCCCAGGCCGCAAAAACACAACGGAACCCGGTCGTAAGTCGTAGTCGACAAAGTCTATGGTGTGGCGGCACGTTCCCTCTTGGATCAACATCAGGAAACAAAACCCAACCCGCTGCGGCGCAATCAAAGTTTTGGGTGCCCGCTGACGTATCTCGTGAAGTGTCAACACGTCAATTCCGACACCGCGAAGGCGCGGATTCTCAAATCCGATCTTTGAAATCACATTGTTCAATCCGGATCACTTCAGTTGTTGGCAGAGATGACAGTTTGCTTCATTTCTACCATCAGATAGCTCGTTTCTACCTTTCGCCAGATTGCTATGAAAAATACACTTGATCGCGACAAAGAAGGGTACTTCACTCATGAATTTCGCAATTCGACTCGTGGCACTCGCCATTTCCATCACTTCCATCGCACCCATTGCCGCATTGGCGGAGTCAACAGAGAAAGCAAAAATGACCACCGAGAAAAATCAAATCATAGCCCTACTGAAAAGCATTGAAACCGGCGACCCTGCGCCGGTGGCAAGCGTCAACCCTCACAAATACATCCAACACAATCTGGCAGTTGGCGATGGCCTTGCTGGTCTAGGTGCGGTACTGCAGGCCCTGCCAAAAGGCTCTGCAAAGGTCAACACGGTGCGTGTATTCCAAGATGGCAATTGCGTGGTTGCTCATTCGGATTACAACTTCTTTGGCCCCAAAGTTGGTTTTGACATCTTTCGCTTCGAGGACGGCAAGGTCGTTGAGCATTGGGACAATTTGCAAGAAAAGCCAGCAGGGCCAAATCCCAGCGGCCATACCATGCTGGATGGTCCCACCACAGTCGTGGACATTGACAAAACTGCGGCGAACAAGTCCTTGGTGAACGCTTTTGTGTCAGACATTCTTTTGGGAGGCAAGTTTGAGAAATTGCCCGCCTACATTGATTCGGCCAATTACACCCAACACAACCCCGCCATTGCAGATGGCCTGGATGGATTGTCCAACGCGCTGGCTGCCATGGCAAAGGCAGGTATCACCATGCGCTACGACCGCGTTCACAAGGTCTTGGGTGAAGGCAATTTTGTACTGACGGTTAGCGAAGGGGAGTTTGCTGGCAAGCACTCTGCGTTCTATGACCTTTTCCGCGTCGCTGGCGGAAAGATCGTTGAGCACTGGGATGTCATTGAGACCATTCCACCGCAGTCGGAATGGAAAAACACCAATGGCAAATTTGGCTTTTGTTCGTGAAAGCAACAAGGCTTTATTCAACCCACCAACATCTGGAGAAATCAATTGAATCAAATCAGATCAATCCGCATAAGGCGCGGCGCAATGGCGTTCACCGCAGCAATTGCCTTGCTGTTTACATTCACAACGTCGGCGATTGCGGGCACCGGATCATCGAAAAACAACGGATCCTGCAAGAGCTATGAGTCTTGGGTGGGCAATGGCAAGGTCAACATTGTGGACTTCCGTGGAAATGACGAAAGCTCCCCATTTCGCTTTCGCTTGAAGTTCCACAACTTCGAACAGGTCAAGCCGGATGGCTTCATGGGGCCGATCACCAAAGGTTTCATGACATTCTCCTACCCGAGGCAGGCCAAGCCAGAAGTTGCCTACGTCAAAAATGCAGCGTACCCAGCCCCATACACCCAAGGCCCAGCTTTCGGTGAAAAGATTGAGTACCAAGCACGAGAAGTGAGCTGCAACGTCTTTGAAGTGCATTGGAAGGAGCCCAAAAAGGGCGACACCGTCACCCACGTTCAGAACTACAACAAGCAACATGTTTGCACCAACATTACAAACGTTAATCGAGAGGCGATACCCGCCGGCTTTGATCCGTTTGATCTGAGTGCGCAAATGAACAACAAAGCACTGTTCCCGAACGGCAGCCCACTGTTGAAAGATGGATTTGGCTGGTACAACCTGTGCGGAAAAATGGCACAGAGTCTGGAGCGCGATCGTGTCTGGGAAGACAAGCTGGGCTTCTTGGTTTTCGAGGCACCCTAATCAGCATCGTTTAGTCGGTTCGTCGTTGGCCTAAGCAAAGGTCGACGACGAACCGTTTTTGCAGTTTGGTGCGAGACATCTGGCCTTGCCCAAAGATGGAGTAGAGACATGATAATTTTGATTCTGGCGGCGTCCGCACAGCGGCAATCGGTCAACAAGCGTTTGGCGCACAGCATTGAGCTGCTGCTGCGTGCCCGAGGGTTTGCGGACATTGAACGCCCCGACTTCAAATCTTTCACCATGCCCATGTATGACGGCGATTTGGAGATGGAGAATGGCGTGCCGGCAGCGGCGCGCGACCTAGCGGATCACGTACAGAAGGCCGACGCCGTCATCATTTGTACTCCGGAGTACAACGGCAGCATCCCGGGTAGCTTGAAGAATGCGCTCGACTGGGTGTCGCGCTTAAGTCCTCACCCGCTCATTGGCAAGCCGGTCTTGATGACAGGTGCATCGCCCGGTGTGTTGGGGTCGATTCGTAGCTTGTGGCACAGCCGTGTACCTTTTGAGGCACTGGGCGCATTTGTGTTCCCGGAAATGTTTGGCCTGGGCTTGGCAACCAACGCTTTTGATACAGATGGTCAACTCAAGGATCCGAAGCGCCAACAGCAATTGGCGCAGCTATGCGAGAAGTTTCTCGCGTTGGCAGTTCGCGCTAAGGCATCTGTATAAAGTTTTTCCAGTATGCCAACTCAAAGCTTGCTAACGCTGTCGACTGGGCAATCCCAAGTTACGACGCAGGGCTCAGAGTCCTGCGTTATTCCGCTTGGCCCCGACCAAATTGCTCAAGCGGTGTTTCGCCAAAGCCCACCTTACGCATCCCAATTGGAGACCGCGATCAATATGGTGGAAGATGCCATCGTGGCTAGCGGTTTGAGGAAAATGCCCCGCGGCACTTTAGTGGCCAAAGCAGGCCCGCTGTACGAGGCACTTTCGCCTACTCACATGCCCGCCCAACTATCTCTTGCCCAAGTCGAACGGCGCTATCAAGACATCGCGATGCCCGCTCAGCGTCTGCCTACAGCCCCGATTTTGGAAATTGATCCCCTAGCTCTCGCGGCGTTGATTTTTGTGCGCGAACTGATGCACCATTTGGGGTATTCAGATCTTGCCCTCGAATAAGGTTGAAATCCTCCAAGGAGACGACCTGAATACACGAGCAACCCTCGAACCAGATTAGATTTCCGACCTAAGCAAGAATTTGATCAGCGAGGAAGACCGCTTTGAGTCGAAAGCAAGCATCAAATCCGACTCCAGCGCGCATAGAAAATGCGCGACCAGCTATCTTTTCAATAGCAAACCCACCATCACTACACCTACTCCCGTCGCAAACCACATCAACGCCATGCTGCTGGTCGCAGTCATGGCGCCGCCAGCTACCACCGGGCCGACAACTGCGCTGAGCGAATAGGCCATGGAGAGGCTGCTGACGTTCCAGGCCATGTCGGGTGTGGGGGTCTTGGTGGCGGCAATGAGTGCCAGGGTGAGGAAGGCGGTGATCAGCCCGCCCAGCACAAACATGGTGGCAAACGCCACCGGCACACCGGGCACGCAAGCCAACAATGCAGCAGCCAAGGCGGTGCCCATCGCAGCCAGTGCGCCGGCGGCGCGCAGGCCCCAGTGGTCGGCCATCCAGCCTACGGGGTATTGCAGCAGCAGGCCACCCAGCCCGAAAGCGGTAAGCAAGTGGGCGATGCCTTCGGCCTCAAACCCGCGGTCGCCCGCGAACACGGCAAACAAGCCGGCCAGCGCCGACTCCAGCATGCCGCCGCACAGCGCGATCAGCAGCCCCTGCCGGAAGATGAGGTGCGGCCACGCCGCTTGGGCGGACTGGCGCCAACTGTTGACGTGGTGTGCCTCCTCCACGGGCGGTGTGCGGGCAAATGCCAACGGCACCAGTGCTGACACCGTAAAGCCCACGCCCAGCCACAAAATGGTGTGGCCCTGCACGCCCACCCAAGCGGCAATGGCCGGGGCCACCACGGGGGCGGCGGCAATCAGCGTTTCATGAAAACCCACCAGCCGCCCACGCGCATGAGCGGGGGCAATGTTGTAAAGCCAGGGCTCCAGCCCCACCCAGCGCAGGCCCATGCCCAAGCCGGCCAGCAGGCCGCAAGCCAAGTACGCAGGCCATGGCAAAGACGCCATAGGCACCCATGCAATGCCCAGCAACGCCATTACCGAGCCGCCCAGCCCGACCACCACCACCGTGCGCGCACCCCAATGGCGGCACAGCCAAGGCGCCAGGCCCAAGCCGGGCATTTGGCCCATCCACAACGAAGCCGCAAAAAAGCCCAACTGCGCAGCACTCAGGCCCTGAAGCGCCAGCCACACCGGCACGATGACAAAGATGATGCCGAACTGCCCGATCTGGGCCAGGGTAGACACGATGTTGAGCGCGGTGATGGTGTGCCAGTCGTAGGCGCTCTGGGTGGGGTTGGTGCTGGACATGGAACGAAACCGAAGGCAGGGGTGGGAGTCTAGCCGGTTCAAAAAACGGGCTAGCTCTTGAATTTTTCGATCACAGATGATCGATTTAAATATAAATTTCGGACGATTCTACTATTTGTGATCACAAATTGACTTTGGCGCACTAGAATTTGGCCATCTCCACTCCCAGCCTTTCGCATGTCTACTTCCAGCGCCATTGAAGCTTTTTTGACCCAGCACCGCATCCACGAGGTGGAGTGCGTCATCCCCGACATGACGGGCATCGCGCGCGGCAAGATCCTGCCGCGCGACCTGTTTCTGGCGGCGGGGGAAATGCGCATTCCCAAAAGCGTGCTGCTCAACACAGTGAATGGCCAGCAGCCGGACAACGGCCCCTATGTGGGCGACACCGACCCCGACATGGTGTGCCTGCCCGATGTGAGCACCGCCCGCGTGGTGCCCTGGGCGGCCGAGCCGGTGGCGGTGGTGATCCACGACTGCCAGGAGTGGGACGGCAGCCCGGTGCAAATCTCGCCACGTGGCGTGCTGCGCCGGGTGCTCAAGCTGTTTGACGAGCGTGGCTGGACGCCGGTGGTGGCGCCCGAGATGGAGTTTTATCTGGTGGCCCGCCAGCAAAACCCGCACGAGCCTTTGCAGCCGCCCCTGGGCCGCACCGGCAAGCCCGAGGCGGGGCGGCAGAGTTATTCGATTGACGCGGTCAACGACTTCGACCCCTTCTTCATGGAACTGTCGAGCTTTTGCCAGCAGCACAACCTGGGTGTAGAGACGCTGATCCACGAGGCCGGCCCCGGCCAGATGGAGATCAACTTCAGCCACGGCAATGCGCTGGAGCTGGCGGACCGGGTGTTTTTGTTCAAGCGCACGGTGCGCGAGACGGCACTGCGTCACGGCATTTTTGCCACCTTCATGGCCAAACCCATGGAGCAGGAGCCGGGCAGCGCCATGCACATCCACCAGAGCATTCTGGATGCCGATGGCAACAACATCTTCAGCCTGCCCGATGGATCGGCCAGCCCGCTGTTCGGGCAGTGCATTGCGGGGCTGCAGGCCTACATTCCGCAGCTCATGCCCATGTTTGCGCCGTATGTGAATTCGTACCGGCGGCTCTCGCCCTTTATGTCGGCGCCCATCAATGTGCGCTGGGGGCATGACAACCGCACCTGCGGCATCCGCATCCCCAAGTCCAGCCCCGCCAACCGCCGGGTGGAAAACCGGGTACCCGGCGTGGACGTGAACCCCTACCTCGCCATGGCTGCCACGCTGGCCTGCTGCTACCTGGGCATGACCCAGGGCCTGACGCCCAGCGCCCCCACCACCGACAGCGCCTGGAACGTGAGCCACGAGCTGCCCCGCCACTTGGAAGACGCCATTGCCTCCATGCGCAGCTGCGCGCCCATGCGCGAGGTGCTGGGTGCCGGCTTTGTGGACGCCTTTTGCGCCGTGAAAGAGCTGGAGTACGCCACCTACAACCGCGTGATCAGCTCTTGGGAGCGCGAGCATTTGTTGCTCTTGGTCTAGACCCCGCACGCACCGGAGAACCGCCATGACACAGACCCACACACCCGCCTTTCGCCACCTCGACCCGCAACGCCTTGCCACCGTGCGCGAGCGTGAGCGCGCCGCCTACGCCGCTGCAAACCCCACGTCCCACGCCCTGTCGCAACGGGCGGCCAAGCACCTGATGTTTGGTGTGCCCCTGCACTGGATGAGCGACTGGTCCACGCCCTTCCCGCTGCACCTGGCCCACGCGCAAGGCGCGCGGCTCACCGACGCCGATGGCCACCGCTATGTGGACTTTTGCCTGGGCGACACGGGCGCCATGTTCGGCCACAGCCCGCCCGCGGTGGCCCGGGCCATTGCGGCGCAGGGGGCGCAAGGCATTACTACCATGTTGCCCGGTGAAGACGGCGTGTGGGTGGCCGAGGAGCTGGCCCACCGCTTCGGGCTGCCGGTGTGGCAGTTTGCGCTGTCGGCATCGGACGCCAACCGCTTTGCCATCCGCTGGGCGCGGGCGCTGACCCAACGCACGCAAGTGCTGATCTTCAATGGCTGCTACCACGGCACGGTGGACGATGTGTTTGTAGACCTGGTGGACGGCCAGCCCCGCACCCGCGACAGCCTGCTGGGCCAGGTGGTGGACATCACCCGCACCACGCGCAGCGTGGAGTTCAACGACCTGGCCGCGCTGGAAGCTGCACTGGCCGACGGCCAGGTGGCCTGCCTGCTGGCCGAACCGGCCATGACCAACATCGGTATGGTGCTACCCGAGCCCGGCTTTTGGGAGGCTGCGCAGGCCCTGTGCCGCCGCTACGGCACGCTGCTGCTGATCGACGAAACCCACACCATCAGCACCGGCCCCGGCGGCTACACCCGCGCCCACGGCTTGCAACCTGACCTGCTGGTGCTGGGCAAGCCGGTGGCCGGTGGCGTGCCCTGCGCGGTGTATGGCTTCAGCGCCGAGGCCGCAGCCCGCGCCGAGGCCGCCAAGCGCAACGCGCCACCCGGCCACAGCGGCATAGGCACCACGCTCACCGCGAACTTGCTGACCATGGCCGCCATGCGCGCCAACCTCGCTGAGGTGATGACGGACGCGGCCTATGCCCACATGTTCACGCTGGCGACCCGCTTGGCAGATGGCCTGCGCGCCATGATTGCGCGGCACAACTTGGGCTGGTGCGTGACGCAAGTGGGCGCGCGCACCGAATTTCAATTCACCCCCACACCGCCGCGCAACGGCAGCGAGGCGGACCGCATCTTGAACCCGGCGCTGGAGCAGAACATCCACCTCTACCTGCTGAACCGGGGCCTGGTGATCACGCCCTTCCACAACATGATGCTGGTCTGCCCCGACACCACCGCAGACGATGTGGACCGCTTGGTGGCAGCTATGGAAGCGTTTGTGGTGGACACTATCGCCCCATGAGCGAAGCACCCACCCCTGATACGAGTAGCACAAGCACCAGCACCGACCAGGACCGCGTGTACACCACGCTGCGCCAGTGGATCACGGCGGGCCGCTTTCTGCCCGGCGAGCGGCTCAAGATCCGCAACGTGGCGGCTGACATGGGCGTGGGCCAGATGCCGGTGCGCGCGGCCTTGCAGCGCCTGGCCGCCGAGGGAGCGCTCATCAATGTGCCCAACGCCGGAGTGACCGTGCCCCGCCTCTCGCTGCCCGAGTTTGACGACCTGATGCAGATGCGCCTGCTGCTGGAAGGCGAAGCCGCGGAGCGGGGTTGTCTGCGGCTGGATGCGGCGCAAATTGCCACCCTGCAAGGCTGGAGCGCCGACATGGCCGCCGCCTTGCAAGCGGGTGAAGCCAAGCGCTACCTGGACATCAACGATGACTTCCATGTGATGCTCTACAAGGCTGCCGGCTCACCCCTGCTGTTTCAGCTGATAGATACCTTGTGGCTGCGCGCCGGCCCCATCTCCAACCGCCTGTTTGACACCCCGGATGCGAGCGCCGTGCTCAACGACGCCCACGACGATCTGGTGCGAGCCCTCGCCCAGCGCGACAGCGCCGCCGTGCGCCGCGCGGTAGAGCGCGACATCTTTGTAGCCGGCCAGTTTTTGCGCGCGGCGTGCGTGGACAAGAAGCGCAAATAAAAAAGGCGACTCCGCTGAGTCGCCTTTTTGCTATCAAAACAGAAGCTGCTCGCGCGCACTCCATGGGCGCCAGAGCACGATTTGGCTTGTAACTACTTGACTGGCAGTTATTTGGCTGTGGGCATTACAAACTCGGCCCCCTTGCCAATGCTCTCGGGCCAGCGCTGCATGATGGACTTTTGCTTGGTGTAGAAGCGCACGCCCTCTTCGCCGTAGGCGTGCATGTCGCCAAACAGGCTCTTCTTCCAGCCCCCAAAGCCGTGCCAGGCCATGGGCACCGGAATCGGCACGTTGATGCCCACCATGCCTACTTGCACGCGGCGGCTGAACTCACGCGCAACATTGCCGTCGCGGGTGAAGCAGGCCACGCCGTTGCCGAATTCGTGGTCGTTGATGAGCTGCAGTGCCTTGGCAAAGTCGGGCACGCGCACGCAGGCGAGCACGGGGCCAAAGATTTCTTCCTTGTAGATGCGCATCTCGGGGGTCACGTGGTCAAACAGCGTGCCGCCGAGCCAGAAGCCATCGCCACAGCCTTCACCCGCTTGATTGCCGTCAAAGCCACGGCCATCGGCCAGCAGCGTGGCGCCTTCTTGCACACCGAGGTCGATGTAGCCGCTGATGCGCTTGTGCGCGGCCTGGGTGACGATGGGGCCCATCTCAGCAGCGAGGTTGGTGCCGTTGAGCACCTTAAGCGTCTTGGTGCGCTCCAGCAATTTGGGGATGACCTTGTCCGCCACATCGCCCACCAACACCGCCACACTAATGGCCATGCAGCGCTCGCCGGCGGAGCCGTAGCCTGCGCCGATGAGGGCGTCCACTACCTGGTCCACATCCGCATCGGGCATGACCACCATGTGGTTCTTGGCGCCACCCAGGGCCTGCACGCGCTTGCCGTGGTGGGCACCGGTCTCGTAGATGTAGTTGGCAATGGGGGTGGAGCCCACAAAGCTTACAGCCTTCACATCGGGGTGCACCAGAAGTGCGTCCACCGCTTCTTTGTCGCCCTGCACGACGTTGAACACGCCATCGGGCAGGCCGGCTTTTTTCAGCAAATCGGCAATGTAGAGGCTTGGGGACGGGTCAATCGGACTGGGCTTGAGCACAAAGGTGTTGCCCGCAGCAATGGCCACCGGGAACATCCATGCCGGCACCATGACCGGGAAGTTGAACGGCGTGATGCCGGCCACCACGCCCAGCGGCTGGCGCAGGGTCCAGTTGTCGATGCCGGTGGAGACCTGGTCGGTGAAGTCGCCCTTGAGCAGCTGCGGAATGCCGCACGCGAATTCGACGATGTCGATACCGCGGGACACCTCGCCTTGCGCATCGGTAAACCCCTTGCCGTGCTCGGCGGTGATCATCCGGGCCAAGGCGTCTTTGTGCTCGTTCAACAACTGCAGGAAGTTGAACATGATGCGCGCGCGGCGGATGGGTGGTGTGTCCGCCCAGGCCGGGAAGGCCGCCTGCGCTGCAGCCACCGCGGCGTTGACCTCTGCCCCGTTGGCAAGCGCTACCGAGCCGGTGACCTGGCCGGTGGCGGGGTTGAAGACATCCTGGGCGCGGCCGCTGATGCCGGGGGTGACCTGGCCATGGATGTAGTGGGAAATGGCAGTAACTTGGGACATGGAATGTGTTTCTTTAAGGGGGTCAGGTACCGACAGCTGGTGCCAGCATCCATTCGTGGGCGGGGTCGTTCTTAAAGACCCAGAAGCGGTTGGGGCCCGCCATCACGTTCAGGTAATACGAGTCATAGCCGTGGGGTGCGACCACCGGGTGGTAGCCCTTGGGCACCATGACGACGTCGTGGTTCTCGACGGCGCAGGCTTCATCGATGCTGCGGTCGTCGGTGTACACGCGCTGAAAGGCAAAGCCCTGCGGCGGGTTGAGGCGGTGGTAGTAGGTCTCTTCCAGCAGCGTCTCGACCGGTGGCTGCTCCACGTCGTGTTTGTGGGGCGGGTAGCTGCTGCTGTGGCTGGCGGGGGTCATCACCTCGACCACCAGCAAGTGGGCGGCGGTGGGGTCGTCGTGCGGCAGGATGTCGCACACATAGCGGGTATTGGTGCCTTTGCCGCGCACGCTGCGGCGCATGGTGGCAGGGTCGATCACGCGCACGCTACGTTCTTGTGTGTCGGTGGGTGCAGTGCAAAGACCGACTTCCGCATTGCGTACACCGCGCAGCGTGATCGACTTGCCGGCGGGCACGTACACGGCGGCGGGCGACTTTTCGTCAAACACGCTATCGCGGGTGCCGAGGTTGGCATAGGTGGTGCCATCCACCGTCACATCCACAGAGCCTGTGAGTACCACCACGCACAGCTCACGTGCGCCGGTAGCTACGATTTCTGTAGCGCCAGCTTCGAGGCGCACGGCGCGGAAGCCCACGTGCGTCCAGCCCGCACGCTCGGGAGTAACGTTGACAATCTCGCGACCCGTAGGCGCGGCCTTGGCTAAGAGGGGGCTGACCATGGTGATGTCCTTTGCAAATCAGGCGATGCTTTTGACCAGAGCGCTGAGGGTGTCAAAGCCCTTCTTGGCGTACTGGTAGCTGGGGGCGACGGACGGGTCTTGCTCGGCTTCGACCACCAGCCAGCCTTCATAACCGGCGTCGCGCAGCACCTTGAGGGCAGCGGCATAGTCGATGGTGCCGTCGCCGGGCACGGTGAAGGTGCCGTTGAGCACGCCGTGCAAAAAGCTCCAGCCATCGTTGCGGGCCTGGGCAATCACGGGGGTACGCACGTCTTTGCAGTGCACATGCACTACGCGCTTGACGTGCTTTTTGAGCAAGGCCACCGGGTCGGTCGCGCCGCCAAAGTAGGCGTGGCCGGTGTCGTACAGCAGGAAGACCTTGGCGGGGTCAGTGAGCGTCATCAGCTTGTCGATGTCAGCCGGGGACTCCACATAGGCACCCATGTGGTGGTGGTAGGCCAACTTGATGCCGTAGGTCTGGATGAGGTGCTCGCCGAATGCGTTCAGGCGCTCGGCATAGCCTTGCCAGAGGGCTTCGCTTGCGAACTGGGGGCGCTTGTTGACGGGTGTGTCCATCTGGCCTTGCACGGTGCCTGCGCACTCGCCATACACCACCACGTTCACGCCGTTGTATTGCAGCTTGCTCATGTGGGCCTTGCAGCGCTCGATCTCGGCGGCTACGGCGTCGGCATTGCTCTGGCCGGGTGCTACTTCGGCCAGAAAACCGGAGTACCAGCCGGACACGCAGGCCAGGCCGTACTCATCAAGCTTGGCTTTGAGAGAGGGGCCATCTTTGGGAAACTTGTTGCCGAGCTCAAAACCGACATAGCCGATTTCGTTGCCTTCGCGCAGCGCGGTTTCCAACGGAGTTTCGCCGCCCAGGGAGGGCATGTCGTCGTTGAACCAGGAGATGGGGTTGATGCCGATGCGGACGTTCCAGGTCATATCAATGCTTCTTTCTGAATCTAAAAATCAAACACGTTGTTCTTGCTTGCCGGCGACATAGCGGGCGTGGGCGTCCAGCACCTCGCTTCGCGCGGACACTTCGGGAATCGCCACCTCCCACCAACAGCCGCCCTCGGTGGTGCGGGTGTGGGTGGTGTCGATCACCAGTACCTGGCTGCGTGTGGCAGCGCGGGCTTTGACCATGGCGGCCTTGAGCTCGGCCACGTTGGCCACATGCACGGAGTCTGCACCCATGCTGCGGGCGTGGAGCGCAAAGTCGATGCTGCTGGCCTCGCCGCCCTCGCCAATGCAGTCGTCCAGCAGGTTGTTGAAGGCCGGGCTGCCCGACGCGGTTTGCAGGCGCTGGATGCAGCCGTAACCGCGGTTGTCCAGCACCACGACAATGATCTTTTTGCCCAGCATGACGGAGGTGGCCAGCTCGGAATTCATCATCATGTAAGAGCCATCGCCCACCAGTACGATGACCTCTTGCTCAGGCCGGGCCAGCTTGACGCCCAGGCCACCCGCAATCTCGTAGCCCATGCAGGAATAGCCGTATTCCATGTGGTAGTTGCCAGGCCGGCTGGCGCGCCAGAGCTTGTGCAGCTCGGCAGGCAGGGTGCCGGCAGCGCAAATGGCCACGTCGTGCACACCGCTGTCGCCACCTCCATCGTTGAGCGAGTCGCGTACAGCGCCAATCACTTCGGCGTCGTACGGCAACACGCCGGGCTTGGGTGCGGCGGTGGTGAGCTCGGTGACCCGCGCGTTCCACGCGGCTGCTTCATGTTTCGCGCGCGCTGTCCAGGCGCCGTCTGCCGCCCATGTGCCCAGCGCTGCGCTCAAAGCTTGCAGACCCACCAGCGCATCGGCCACCAAGGCGGTGCCGCTCCACTTGCTGGCGTCAAAACTTTGCACGTTGAGGCTGAGCAACCTGGCGTTGGCAAACAGGGCGTGCGAGCCGGTAGTGAAGTCTTGCAGGCGGGTGCCCACGGCAAACACGACATCGGCCTCGCGGGCCAGCACATTGGCATTGGGCGCACCATCCACGCCGATGGCGCCGAGATTCAGGGGGTGGTCCCACGCCAAGCTGCTCTTGCCGCCGTGCGATTCGACCACGGGAACACCATGCGCTTCGGCAAACGCACGCAGCGTGTCACCCGCGTGGCTATAGAGGACACCGCCACCGGCCACGATGAGGGGCTGCTTGGCCGTCTTCAGCAAAGCGACGGCCTTTTGCAGTTCGCGGGCATCGGGTGGCGGGCGGCGGAACTGGATCAGCTCGGGGTGCAAGAAGCTCTCGGGGCAATCAAACGCATGGGTCTGGATGTCCTGCGGCAGCGCCAGGCACACCGGACCGCAAGCGGCGGGGTCCGTCATGATCTGAATAGCGCGCGGCAAGGCGGTAAGGATTTGCTCCGGCCGCGTGATGCGGTCAAAGAAACGCGTGACGGGACGGAAGCAATCGTTGGCACTCAGGTCACCTTGCTGAAAACTCTCGACCTGCTGCAGCACCGGATCCGGCGCGCGGGAGGCAAAGGTGTCGCCGGGCAGCAGCAGCACGGGCAGGCGGTTCACATGCGCTACGGCGGCAGCGGTGACCAGGTTGGTGGCGCCGGGGCCAATGCTGGTGCTGACTGCCATGACGCGCTGGCGCATGTGCGCTTTGCTATAGGCGATGGCGGCATGGGCCATGCCCTGCTCGTTATGGGCGCGGTAGGTGGGCAGCGCCTGGCGCTCGGCCCACAAGGCTTCGCCGAAACCGGCCACATTGCCGTGCCCGAAGATGGTGAACACCCCGCCGCAGTAGGGCTGGATGCTGCCGTCATGCATTTCCACCTTGAGGGCGGCGAGATGCTTGACCAGAGCTTGCGAGAGCGTGAGTCGTTGGGTTGTCGTCATGAAAATCTCCGTCCTGCGGGGTTCAGGCTGCTGCAGCTGAAGAAGCGTGACTAGCGCCACGACGTGCTCGCCATGCGTTCACCAAGGTAGTGAAGTTGCCGGCAACTTCGGTCACGAATTCTTCGTCAGAAATACGCCCGGACAGCCATGTTAATGAGGCGTCAGCCCAGAGGCTGCGACCCACCATAAAGCCCTTGACCACCGGGTTGGTGGCCAGCTTGAAGCTCTCTACCAAATGGGGAATGGGCTGGTTCAACCCGAGAATAACGGCGCCGCGGCAATGCGGGTCGCGCTCGTCGATCAACGCCTTCAACTCGGCCCAGCCGCCCTCTTGCATGGGGGCCAGCTTCCACCACTCGGGCTTGACGCCCAGGTTGTAGAAGCGCTTGACGGCGCGCAGCACCGCAGCGTCTTCTTCGCCCGCGACTACCAAGGCCTTGGGCAGGATGATTTCGAGCAGCAGTTCGTTGCCGCTGGCGCGGGTGGCTTCCCACAGTTCCAGCACTTTTTGCTCTTGCTCCAGGCGCAGGGCGTAGTGATCGTCCGGGTGGTAGTGCACCAAGCACTTGACCACCTGCTGGGTAGGCCAATGGGTGAGCGCGGTGCCGATGGAGCGGGTGCCGTCAAACCGCAGGGGGCGCGAGCCGGGCAGCTCCACAGGGCGCCCTACCCACCAGCCACGGCCTGTGGCGCTGGCCAACGCGTCGGCACCGTAACTGCCGCCATCGACCAGTACGCCGGTGGCGCCTTGCAAGCGGCTGCCCCGCTCCACACGCTCTGCAGCGGTGACCAGCAGCTTCTTGAGGGCCGGAATGCGGGACTCAGGGGCGCCTGCCTGGCGGCACAGGTCGTAAAACTGGCTGCGGTGGTCAAAGGCCATGACGCAGAGTTCGTTCCACACCGGGCGCGCCGCAGTGACGCGGTGCAGGTGGGCCAATTGCTGGTCCGCATCGACCTGCGGATTGCGGCTGCCGCCGAACCAGTGCACCAGCTCAGGCGGCGTGGGCATGGCCGCAGAGCAGGCGTGGCGGGACACCACGATGGCACCGCAGGCATTGGCCGTCTGGGTGGCTTGCGCCCAGTCTTTGCCCTGCAAGAGGCTGGCCATGAGGCCGGAGAGAAACGCGTCACCCGCTCCGAGCACATTGAGCACTTCAACCCGCTCGCCCTGGAAGGTGGGCGCATCGTCAATCGCAGCGGGAATGGCGCCTTCAATCACGGTGCAACCTGCAGCGCCGCGCTTGACCACCAGCACGGCCTGGCTGTGCGCACGCACAGCGCGCAGACTGGCCATGAGGTCGTTGGGCACGCCACCCGCAATGAAGAACTCTTCTTCGGTGCCGACCAGCAGGTCGAACTGCGGCAGCATTTCTTGCAATTGCCGGGTGACAGCAGCATCGGCCACATAACGGTTTTCGCCGGCGCCGCGGCTGGTCAGACCCCAGAGCACGGGGCGGTAGTCGATGTCCAGCACGCGCACCACGCCATGCTTGCGGGCGAACTCCAGAGCGCGGGTAGACGCAGCACGGGTACCTGGGGTGGAGAGATGCGTGCCAGTGATGGCCAGCGCACGGCAGCGGGCGATAAAGGATTCATCAATCAGCGCCGCGTCTACCGCCATGTCAGCGCAGTTTTCGCGCACGAAAAGTAGAGGGAAGGTGTCGCGGTCCTTGATGCCCAGCAGCACCAGGGCGGTAAGGCGCTGAGGGTCGATCTGCACCTGGCTCACATCGCAGCCATTGGCCTGCAAGGTGGAGGTGAGAAAACGGCCCATCTGTTCGTTGCCCACGCGGGAGATCATGGCGCTCTTGCAACCCAGGCGGGCTACACCAAAGGCCAGATTGGCGGAGCTACCACCCAGGTACATGGCCATGCTGCGCGCGTCTTCCAGGGCGCTGCCGAATTGCTCGGCGTACAGGTCCACGGCCAGCCGGCCCAGGCAGGCCAGGTCGATGTCGCGCCCCTGCGGAAATTTCAGTTGTGTCATGGTGCTTCCTGATCGAAGAACTTTAGAAAATAGAATTATTTTTCGATTTAGTATAGTTCAATGAACAAATTTTCGTTTCAAAGTTTTTTATTGATGGATAATTTGTTTCAATTACCGACAGCACATGAGCCCCACCACCCCCACCGCCCCCGATAGCGAAGAAGCTCTGATCGCAGCGATTGCGGCAGGCTACGAGGGCTTGAGCCGGCAGCTCAAGCAGATCGGCACGTACGTGGAGCAGCACCGTGGTCAGCTGGGCATTCAGTCCATCCAACAGGTGGCGGAGCAGTGCGAGGTGCAGCCCAGCGCGGTGATCCGGTTTGCCAAGCACTTCGGGTTTACCGGCTTTACCGAAATGCAAAAGCTGTTCCGGGACGGGCTGGCGCGCCATATCTCCCCCAGCCGGGATTACCAGTCGCGCATCCGCAATGCCATTGAGTCCGGTGCCAAAGACCTCACGGGTGCTGACATCGTGCACGCCGTCATTGGCGGCGGGATTGCCGGAATGGAAGAGCTGCAAAGCAGCTTGCAGGAGCCCTCGTTTGAGGAAGCGGTGGACCTGCTGTTCCATGCAGACACGGTGTGGCTGATGGCCTCGCGCCGCTCGTTTGCCATCTCCACCTACTTGGCCTATGCCCTGCAGCACACCGACAAGCGGGTGCAGCACATCACCGCCCTGGGCAACATGCAGGATGGGCAGCTGCGCGGCCTGCGGCCCGGGGATGTGATGGTGGCCATTTCATTCGCACCTTATGCGGCGGAGACCGAAAGCATCGTGGCGGACGCCCACGCGCGCGGCGCCCGCATCATTTGCATTACCGACAGCAGCCTGAGCCCCATGGCGCGGTTTGCACAAACCTCGATCCTGGTGAATGAAACCAGCGTCTTCGGATTCCGCGCGCTGACCAACACCATGGCCGTCGTGCAAAGCCTGTTCATGGCATTGGCCTACCGGCTGGAGCTGCAGTACGAACCCACCCGTCCGCGCGCAAGCTGAGCTGCGCGCGTTTTTGTTTTTTCCCTCCACTTACACCCAGACCACACCATGAAAAAAGTTGCTCTCTTCGGTGCCGGCCGTATCGGCCGCATCCACGCCGCCAACCTCGCCGCCATGCCCGGCATTGAACTCACTGCGGTGAGTGACCCGATGGCTGCCAACGCGGCCTCGCTCGCCCAGGAACACGGCGCACGCGTTGACAGCGTGGAAGCCATCTTTGCGGACAAGTCGATTGACGCGGTCGTCATCGGCAGCCCCACCACTACGCACAGCGACCTGATCACCCGCGCGGCCCAGGCGGGCAAGCACATTTTTTGTGAAAAGCCTGTGGACCTGTCTGCCGAGCGCGCACGTGCTTGTGCGGCTGTGGTGGCCCAAGCCGGTGTAGCTTGCATGATCGGTTTCCAGCGCCGCTTTGACCCCACCTTCAATGAAGCCAAGACCCGCCTAGACCGTGGCGACATCGGCAACCCCGAAATGCTGGTGATCACCAGCCGCGACCCCGGCGCGCCACCCGTGGAATACATCCAGCAGTCTGGCGGCATCTTCCGCGACATGCTGATTCACGACTTCGACGTGTTCCGCTGGATTTTGTGCGGCGATGGCGACAAGGCCGCTTGGCTGAGCGCTACCGGCTCCTGCCTGACTGACCCCGCCATCGGCAAGGCCGGCGACTTTGATTGCACTGCAGTGACCATCAAGACCGTTAAGGGCCGCCTGTGCCAGATCAACACCACCCGCCGCGCCGCCTACGGTTACGACCAGCGCTTTGAAGTGATCGGCTCCCAAGGCATGCTGCAATGCGGCAACCACAAGCCCAGCGAAGTAACGCAGGCCACCGCCCAAGGCACCTCCCAAGACAACCCCGAAGCTTTCTTCCTGCAGCGCTACGCCGCGGCTTACCGCCTGGAGATTGAGCACTTCTTCACCCAGCTGCAAAACGGTGGCAGCTTCCGCACCTCGGTGCAAGACGGTGTCGATGCGCAGATTCTGGCGGACGCAGCTGCAGAGAGCGCTGCCAGCAACCGCATCATTACGTTCTGACAATGAAGGAACCTTTCACCACACGCAAGCTGTGGTGAAAGGTTCGTCGCGTGATAGACAGCGGCAAGGGTCTCTCCCTACATACAAGCCCTTTACGTGGCGAAAACCTTTGCTAGCATCCTGACCCAAATAAAAGGGGGGCTGTGTGCGAGGTTTATTCATTCGTTTCGTAGGCGTGTTTCTCGCCTTTTTTGTCCTTGCACTGGCGCTCCCCCATACGTCCCGGGCACAGGACTTGGACAGGGCCAACAAACTCAGTACTGGGCCGGAGCCGGAATGGGTCGAGGCCCGAGAGGCAGTGCCGGCCTCTGTGGTACCTGTCCCCCCAGGCATTGCGACATTGGGCGCATACATCGAATATTGGGGAAGCGAAATTCTGGCCAGCGGCTCCAGATCGGTGACGTATGAACGCCGCATCACTAGGATCCAGCAAACATCTGCGCTAACCGATGTAGGTGTTTTCCGCCTGGACTATTCGCCGGATTACCAATCGGTAAAGATTCACCGGATTGACCTGATCCGGGGCGGCCAGAGAATCCCGGTCCTCAAATCCATGACCTTCCGCGTCTCCAAGGTGGAAAGCGGGCTTGAGCGGCTGATGTTGAGTGGTAAGTCTGCAGCCATAGGCCAAATCCCAGATGCGCGTGCAGGTGATGTGATCGATGTCGCCTACTCGGTGACAGGCCAGAACCCCGTGTTTGGAGAACATTTTGTTGCCAATGTGAATTGGAACCATCCGCAGTACGTGCACAAGCGCCAAGTGCGTCTACTACACAGCCCGGAAATCAAAATTGCCAGCCAATTCATGGGGCCGCAATTCAAAGAGGCACCGTCCAACGGAAGTGTTTTCGGTGGCCGGTACAAGGAGCAGGTCTTTACCCAGACCCAAGTACTGCCCGCCTTTTACGACAACAAACTACCGAAAGACTACTCTCCGTTTCTGATTCTCCAACTGAGTTCCATGGGAAGTTGGTACGACGTGCACCAGTGGGCCGCGGAGCTCTTCAGGACGGAACCGGCCTCCCCAGCAATCAACTCTCTGGCGAAAGCATTGTCTGCTGGCGTCTCGCAAAAGCAGGCGATCGCCAAAGCTGCCAAGTTTGTCCAAGACGATATTCGCTACTTTTCTGTCTCAATCAGCGAGAACACTCACCGGCCACAGCAACCCGACGTAACACTGGAACGGCGTTTTGGTGATTGCAAAGACAAGGCGCTTTTGTTGGTCACGCTGCTGCGCGCGATGGGTGTCCGGGCCAATCCGGTACTGGTATCCGATTCCATGGGAAGACGCATTTTGGGAAGCCTGCCAACACCATTGGCATTCGATCATGCCGTGGTACAGGTGGTGTACAGCGACCGCTCGGAGCAAATGATTGATGCCACGCTCAATGCCGAGGATTTGCCCCTGGAACACCAAAGCGTAAAGCTGCAACGCAGCGTCGGTCTGGTTATCCAGCGTGATGCTCCCTATTACGTTCACCTCAAGGCCCTGGGCTACAGCCAAGCCAACCTGCAACTCAGCATTCTGGAATCCGTCAAGGTAGGTGGACTAGACAAAGAGTCCACCACAACCATCTCCACCCGTCTCCAAGGAGCTTTGGCGGAGATTACCCGTCAGTCACAAAAACAGCAGCCCGAGTCAACCCGTCTGCAGTTCCTGACCGACAACTACCTGCAACGGTACCCGAGCGCACGCAAGCGCAACGGGTTTCCGGTCAGCAAAGACATTCAGGCCTTGAACCAGTTTGAAATTGAAGAGGCCTACACCATTGAACGATTATTGAGTCGGGACAACACCAGCGGAATCTGGTTCGCGCGCTTCAACGCGCAACAGTTGCTCGGTGCGCTGAGTCAGGGCGGTTTGGACAAAGACCGATGGCTACCCCTAGGCCTGCCGATGCCTGGCTCCATCCAGACGTACAGGGTGGAAGTTGAGTTTCCGCCGGAAATCCAAGGACAAGACGACCCCATCGAAGACAAGATGGACACCCCTTTTTTCCAACTCAACACTTTCCGCAGCTTTCGGGGCAACGTCTTCACATTTCAAGCGGACCTGAAGGTAACGGCGGACGAAATTCTTCCCGGAGGCATGGCGGACTTCGTCAAGGCCTACCAGGATGCCCAGAAAAAGTTGACAGACATCGTGATCGTTAGAGAAGACAACGTGTCGGCCAGCGTCAACAGCCGGGAAAACTATCGCGACCAGGCGGAAGCCAATCGCAAGAGGGCCATCGTAGCGGCAAGCAAAATCATTGAAACCGGAAAGATCGCAGATGAAGACATGGCAGAGGTCTATCTGCAACGAGCCGCTGCGTACATGGACCTGGGTCAGATGCCGGAGGCCGAGGCTGACATCACCCAGGCCGTGCGACGCAGCCCGAACCTGGGGATTGTGTTCCAAGTTCGAGCCACTTGGAACATGCGGAACAAGCGTTTACAAGCAGCAGAGAGCGATCTGAACAAGGCCATCGGAATGGGTAGTGAGCCAAGTTCAGCTTATTTGCGACGAGGCCAAGTCCGCTATGTTTCCGGAAACTACGCAGGAGCGTTAAGAGACTTCGAACAGGCGGAAAAATCTTCAGAAAGTGGCCTGAACAACGGCTTCATGCGGGTCTGGCAAGCACTCGCCCGAAAGCAGCTTGGATTGCCCGGCAATACTGATGTGACACAGGCTGGTTGGCCGAATCCCTTGCTCAAGGTGATATCGGGCATTGAGTCTCCTCAGGCCATGCTCCAAAAAATCGAAGCGACAAAATCACGCGAAGAGCGCACGCTCAACCTGTGCGAAGCTTACTTTTATCTGGCGCTGTGGTCTCAGACATCGGGCCGCGAAGGGGACTATCGTCGCTATCTGCAGAAAACCCTGGACACAGGCGTCATTCATTTCATGGAATACGAACTCGCCACGGTGCTGCTTAAGTAATTCCGCAGAACTTCTTGAAGGGCCCTAGTACCGCATCACCGCGGAAGGGCTTGACGATCCACCCGGTCACACCGATGGTGCGGCCACGCTCGCGCATGACCGGATTGTCCTCGGTGGTGAGCATGATGATGTGCACTGACTTGTTGCCAAGCTCATTACGGATTTTGTCGGCCATGGCCAAGCCGTCCATGTTGGGCATGTTGATATCACTGACCACAAGCTTGATGCCGGGGTCTGCTTTCAGCTGAACCAAACCATCGCGACCATCCGTGGCAAGTGCCACATCAAAACCGTGTTTGTTTAAGTAGCCGGAAACGATTTCCCGCATCGTGCTGGAATCGTCCACCACCAGAACATTCGCCATCTCTACCCTCTTCCCATCCGCACCGAAGTTGACGCTTTGAGTTGCTTAAAACAGATCCAGTTCACCGGCATCGCTGGAGCTTGACGCTGCATATTCTGCGAATTGCTCGGGTGACCAATGGAGGTTGAATATAAACCGCTGCACGATCACCAGCGGCTGGCCACCGCGCCGACCGGATTCCGACAGCGAATAGCGAATACACAGCTGCGGATCGGGCGACCCGAAAGAGATGTATTTGTGCGCATGGTTGATCACGATCGGCACCTGGGCCAGCTGCGTGGCAGTACCTACAGGGGCAATGTAGCGGTTTTTGAAAGCACCCCAGATCAGGTTGGTGGTTTCGCCCAGCATGTTGTTGAGATCGCGAAAGTTGAGCTCCCCCCCCACCCCCTCGTAGCTGAAGCCCTTGAGCATGCCCTGGCGCAGTGCACTTTCTTCGGTTTGCAACATCATGTAGCCGCGGCACCAGGTGCTCTCGATCGGGATGATGGTGGACACTTCGCCATGGATGATGCGGTCGTGCACTACATAAGGTGGTTCGGCCGTCACGTTGGCGTTCGGGAACATGGAGCGCATGGAAGTCAGCGTCAGATCCACGATGCCTTCTACCAGAGCAGTGGGGTAGCGCAGGCTGAATATCGATCGCTCCACGCCGGCGCGCAATTGCTCAACGTCGCCGGTGCTCCATGGGTAGCGGATGAATTCACGGTACAGCGCATCCAGGTCTCCGCTGGCGGTACGACGGAGAAAGATGGGCAGCTCAGGCCGCAAGCGGTGAATGGACTCAGCCAAGTGCAGCGCGTCACGGTTACCGCAAGGCAGGTCTTCGGCCAGCAGTACACCAGCCAGGTCCTTGTGCTGCTCCAGGCATGTAAGCGCATCGTGCGAGGTACGCAACAAGGGCATCAGGCCCACGGAATCGCAAAAATCGGTAAGCACTTTGCACTGCTGGGCATCGTGCTCCAGCAGCAACACCTTGGCCTCCAGGTGGGTGGTATCAGTCATCGCGCAGACCTCGCAGAATGGGTATGGCTCCCTGTGGACATCCTACACCGGCAGCGTTAAGACGGACGCGAAAGAAATACGGTTTGTCGCCTTGAAACACATGGGGACTTTGCCGATAGACATTGCCTGAATTGGCGTGATTTCACTAGCATTCGCCCATGTTCCAGCTCACCCCATATCGCGCCATGCTTTTCATTGATATGTCGTCCAAAAAGCTGCTACCTGCCATCGCCATGGCTGTCTCAGCGATGCTTATGCCCCTGGCTGCACAAGCCGATGAATCAGACTGGAGCATCGGCGTCTATGCGGGCAAATATCACGATGCGGAGCCCGCCGGTGCACTGGCAGGTCGTGCGAACTATGCAGAGCACTACATGCTGGCCGTGACCGGTAGCAAAACGCTGTGGAGACATAGCGAATGGCCGATTGCCATTGAACTTGACGGCATGCTGGGGCAGCAAGCCGGCATCGCCAACCTGACTGAGATTGCAGTGGCACCCGCCCTGCGTTGGAGCGGACTGCCCTGGCGCGACACCTTGCGCACCGACATTCGCCTAGCGCCCTTGGGACTGTCCTACACCAGCCAAGTCGGTCCCATGGAAGCCGGGCCGGATGGAAGAGGGAGCCGTACGTTGAACTACCTGTTTGTAGAAGCCGCGTTTTCGCGCCCTCAATCCAAAGACAGTGAGTTCTTTGTGCGCTTGCACCACCGCTGCGCCATATACGACCTGTTGAACAACTATGGCGCCAATGGTGAGGATTTCTTGAGCTTCGGCTTCAGGCGCAAGTTCTAGCGTCCTTTGCACACCACAAGGCCGGCCGTATCTTGGCGAGGCAGCCGACCTGAAGTGGATCAAAAGCTCAGGAAGTCGCGGTTTCGCTACCCTTCTGACCTTTGTTACGGCGGCGTGCAATCGCGCCCATCAGGCCCAAACCAGCCAACAACATGGCATAGGTTTCTGGCTCCGGTACGGCTGCAGCGGGAGCGTAGCCTTGTGCGTTGTCGCCTATGCCGTCCAACAGGCCGAAATTACCCTCCTTGAACGATCTGGCATTGGTGCGGATGATCTGCGTGAAACTAGTGGTACCTGGGTTGATTTTGGAATTACCGTTTGGCACAAAAGTAAAGCCAATCACACCGAAACCGCTACGATCAGCGAAATCTGAGCGCTCTGTACCCTTAAGGAAGATGCCGAATGCAGCGTCCGTTTGGTAAACATTGACGGCCGTAGCACCTAAGCTACGGAAGTCGGAGGCTGAGAAGCGATCGACTCCATTGTCGGACGAGATGTCGTTACTGTATTGGTAATAGAAATCCAGTCCCGTGCCTGTGTCATAAACCGCCGCACGCGCAAATCCGTTGTAAGAAGCATTGCTGATGGGCGTGGTGAAGTTCGCAAGTAGTGTGCCCCCAAAAAATGTAGCGGAGTAATCCACACTGGTGGTGGGAGTGTTGACGGCAAGTATGCTCGCTTGTGCCATGCCGAAGGCGCCCAGCAGGGAAAGAGCGAATGCGCTGCGTTTGATATTCAAAATCATAAAAACTCCTTGAGTGGATGAACCTGGTAGGGTCACGCACAAGGCAGTTCGTACATGACCCGAACGCAGGTTAAAAGTCGCTTCACTCGAGCTCTGTGCGCTTTGGCACATTGCATCCGAATGACTAAACCACGCAATGAACTGGATGTGGCCGGACTCAATCAATGAAAGTCCCGACTCGTCGTCGCCAGCTCCCCCAGCAGGTGCGTCATGTCCACCACACGCTTGGCAATCACATGGCGGACTTGGCCGCCGGTGGCCTCATCGCGCTGCCATACGCCGTAGACCGCCATCAGCCGGGCGCGGTAGACCGCGTCACGGAACTGCTCTTTCACCGCTTTCCAGACGATGATGTTCACGCTGCCCGTCTCGTCCTCCAGCGTCACAAACACCACGCCTTTGGCGGTGCCCGGTTGCTGGCGCGCGGTGACAATGCCGCAAGCGCGCACCAGCCGGCCGCTGGGGTAGTCACGCATCTGAGCGGCCGTGAGCAGCTTCTGTTTTGATAGCTGCTCGCGCAATAGTTGCAAGGGGTGGGAGCGTAAAGTGAGACCGGTGGCCGCGTAGTCAAAGGTCACTTCTTCACCCTCGTCGGCCGGAGGCAGCTCCAACACATCCTCTTCAATCGGCACGCCCTGCAGCAGTGCGGGCGCGGAGCGCAGGGCGGAGGCGTCCCACACCTGCTGGCGACGATGGCCGCTGAGGCTGATGAGGGCATCGGCACTGGCCAGCGCTTTGAGGTCACCTGCATCGAGGGCGCAGCGCAGAGCCAGATCCTGGGTGCTGGTGAACGAGCATTTTTCGCGCGCAGCGCAGATGCGCTCGACCACTTCTTTCTGCAAGCCACTCACCATGCGCAGCCCTAGGCGGATGGCAGGTTGGGCTTGCAGTGCCCATCCATTTGCGGCAGGGTGCTGCACTTGCGGCTGCTCCAGCGTGCAGTCCCACGCGCTGTGCAGCACATCGACCACACGCACTTCCACGCCATGGCGGCGGGCGTCTTGCACCAGTTGCGCCGGGCCGTAAAAGCCCAGCGGCTGGCTGTTGAGCATGGCCGCCAGAAAGCAAGCCGGCTCATGCCGCTTAAGCCAGCAGCTCACGTAGACCAGCAGCGCAAAGCTGGCCGCGTGACTCTCGGGGAAGCCGTATTCACCAAAGCCCTCAATTTGCTTGAACAGCGTGTCAGCAAACTCCTGCGTGTAGCCGTTTTTGAGCATGCCACCCACCAGCCGATCGTAGAACTTGCCCACGCCACCCTTGCGCTTCCAGGCGGCCATGGAGCGGCGCAGCTGGTCGGCCTCGCCCGCCGTGAAGTCGGCCGCCGCCATGGCGATCTGCATCACCTGCTCCTGAAAAATCGGCACGCCAAGGGTTCGCTTCAACGCCTCTTCCAAGCCGGGCGACGCGTAGGTCACAGCCTGCGGGTTGGCACGCGCCTTGAGGTAGGGGTGCACCATGCCCCCCTGAATCGGCCCTGGCCGCACGATGGCCACCTCGACGACCAGGTCGTAAAAGCACTTTGGCTTCAGGCGCGGCAGCATGCTCATTTGCGCGCGGCTCTCGATCTGGAACACGCCCACCGTGTCGGCCTGGCAAATCATGGCGTAGGTGGCGGGGTCTTCGGCAGGCACGTCCTGCATGCGCAAAGGCGCGCCACGCCACTGGCCGATCAGGTGCAGGCAACGGCGTATGGCGCTGAGCATGCCCAGGGCCAGCACATCCACTTTCAAGAGGCCCACCGCGTCCAGATCATCCTTGTCCCACTGGATGACAGAGCGGTCCGGCATAGACGCGTTTTCCACTGGCACCAGCCGGGTCAGCGGACCTTGCGTGAGCACAAAGCCGCCTACGTGTTGGCTGAGGTGGCGGGGAAAATTTTGTAGCTGCGTGGCCAGATCAAGCCAGAGTTGCAGGCGGCGCAAAGGCGGCAGGGGCGAACCGTCCACCAACAGGCCGCAAGCGGCAACGCCACCTGAGGGAGCCAGAGCGGCAGGGCGTTCAGCGTAGGTCAAGGAGGAGCCCGCAACGCGGGCGGGGGACACGGAGCTGGGCGCCCTGCCGCTCTGGCTCCCGTGCCCCACGCTGCCCGCCGGAGGTTGATCATCAAAACAACCCCCAGCGCTTATGAAATCTGCGCCACCAGCTACTTTTTCGATAGCAGCCTGCAGCCGTTCCACCAGTACAGCACGGCTGTACATGCCCGGATGCTCCTTGGCCATGGCCGTAATCAGCACCTCCGGGATATCCAGCGCCCGCCCCACATCGCGCAGCGCGCTGCGTGGCCGGTAGCTGGCCACCACGGCCGTAATGGCGGCACGCTCGCGGCCATATTTGGCGTAGATGTACTGGATGACCTCTTCGCGCCGCTGATGCTCGAAGTCCACATCAATATCGGGCGGCTCGTCGCGCTCCTTGGAGATGAAGCGCTCAAACAGCACGTTCATACGGCTGGGGTCCACCTCGGTCACGCCCAGGCAGTAGCAGACCGCAGAGTTCGCCGCCGAGCCCCGCCCTTGGCACAAGATGCCGCGCGCCCGCGCAAAGCGCACAAGGTCGTACACGGTGAGGAAGTACATCTCGTACTGCATGTCGGCAATCAGGGCCAGCTCATGCTCCACCTGCGTGCGCACGTGGGGCGGCATACCCGCCGGGTAACGCTCCAAGGCGCCCTCTTCGGTGTACTGGCGCAAGGTCTGCGCCGGGGTGTGGCCGGGCAGCACGGCCTCCATGGGGTACTGGTAACGCAGCGCATCCAGTGTGAAGCTGCAGCGCCCCGCCACCACCAGCGTGTGGGCCAACTCGTCGGGGGTGAATAGGGCCGCGAGCCGGGCGCGACTGCGCAGGTGGTGCTCGGCATTGGCCTGCAGCGCAAACCCGCACTGCGCCACCGACAGGCCGCAGCGCACGGCGGTCAGCACATCGTGTAGCGGCTTGCGCGAGCGGGTGTGCATGCGCACCTGCCCGGTAGCAAGTGGGGCCAGCCCGCTCACCGCCGCAATCTGCTGCCAGTGCGCCCGCTCCAAAGCTTGCATGCCGCCCAGACCCGCAGTGACCGCCAGCCAAGAATTGATGCCAAAAAGGCCTCTAGCGCTCATCGCTATTGCGCAAGCAGCTTCTGTTTTGATAGCAAGGGGCAAATGCAACAGCACCTCGCAATGCCGCAGCGTGTGCCAGGGAGATGCCTCCGGCTGCCCCAACCAGGCGACCCGGTAGTCGCCCTTGGGCGCCGCCATGCGCGCGCGGGTGATGAACTCGCACAGGTTGCCCCAGCCCTGCAGGTTGTGCGGCAACACCACCACGGTGAAGCTGGCCCCCGCCGCCACACCACCCGGCGCAGCCGGGTAAGGCACCGCAAACTCCGACCCCGGCAGCAGCTGCATGCCCAGACGCTGCGCCTCGCCATGCGCGCGCACCACCCCGGCCACCGAACACTCGTCGGTGATGGCCAGCGCCACATACCCGAGCCGGTGCGCCCGCTCCACCAACTCTTCCGGCTGCGAGGCACCGCGCTGGAAGCTGAAATTGGAGAGGCAATGCAACTCGGCATAGGCCGGCGGCGTGGTGGCTACCGGCGGATGGGGCTTGATGGGCTTGGGGTATTGCATTTAAACTGTATAAAAATACAGTATATCTAGATATGCGTTTTGTTTCCTATGCGTAGTTACTCGAGCGCCAGACAGACCGCACCCGTTCCACTTCTGAGCGCCACACATCCTCATAGGCTCTAGCGAAGTGTGAAACGCGTGCCACGCACTTATCGACGACTGCACACTGGTGAGCCAACAACGTCAGTGCGTTTGAGCGCGTGCAGGGACTCAGGCTAAAGAATTGGATCGAGTGAGGAGGTAAGCTCGATTTCCGCAATGCGGCTAAGGTCACTTTTAAGAAAAACACCCGATTGGGGGATGTTCAAGCTGGCTCCGAGACGCAAAAATCGTGAAATCACTGGCTCGTTCCATTCCTTACAAAATGGGTGGTTTGCCAGAATTTTTATAGCTGTACAAAGGCACATGAATACATCGGAGATTGAGTATGCAAAAGGCTTTCCAGCGCAATTTGCATCCAGTTTATGCCGCAGCTTCCGGAATATCCCGCAGGTTTTGAGGCGTACATTACGTTAGGTCTCGTTCTATGCGCCTGCCCCTACCACTCACTGTCTTTGTCGTACTGGCTTTCGCCTCGCAACTGGGCATCACACAGCAGCGTGACGAAAACGAAATAGTTTTCGTTGGGGAAAGGGATCCCGAAATGGTCGCTGCTATTCGCCAAGCCCGTGCTGGACTTGACGAGTTCTTGAAGCTCGCCGAGAAGCCACCGACTGGTGTTTCAGACCTGAAACTAAAAGTGATGGTGAGCGACCAAAATGGCACGGAGCATTTCTGGGTTTCGCCGTTTCAATCGGTAGGGGACAAGTTCGAGGGAACTCTAGCGAACGAGCCAAGAGTTGTTCGTTCGGTGCGAAATGGCCAGCTTATCGCTTTCACGCGCGGGGAAATATCTGATTGGGGCTACGTAAGAAACGGGCGCCAGGTTGGCAGCTTTACTGTTTGTGTCCTATTGCGAAAAGTCCCTAAAGAACAGGCGGAGTACTACAGGAAAAATCATGGCTTCGATTGCTAAACCTAAGTGGTCGCTCGGCGGGGACACGCCACAGCAGGCTACCGCTTCACGGCTCGTGTAGCCGTGCCCGGCAGCTCCAACGTTAGGCAACCACAATCTATGAGCCGCTTGGAAAATGTTAGATCATGGTATCGCTGGGGCCATTGGCTTGATACCCCGCAGGGAATATGCGTTTTGCTATCTGTTCCGGTTTGCTGGCTCGCGGCTGTCTTGGCTTTTGCATGGCCGGTTGAAACAAGACCTTTGTTTTTGTCCGATGGTCCTGTACTTTTTCTTTTCACGCCGCTACTGGCGTATCTCTATTTCCTTAGATTTGGTCAGCTTGGGGAGAAGCAGTTTTCTTCATCTGTCCTCACTACAGTAGTCGTTCTCGCTGTAATCGGCATTCCTTTTTACGTCCCGTATTTGCGTAGTCATGTTGCCTAACCCGGCGCTCAACCCCGTTCGCTTCGCTATCTGGACGCTGCGTGATAAAGCCGCGCAGCGCCGGTTAGGTTTACGTTAAGCCGCAAAGCCGCACACGATGCCCAAGTCACTCAGGACCCTAGACGATCACGTCCAAAACACACTCGAGTCCCGTAGTCGCACGCAGGCTGGGCGATTCCAACCAATGGAGCCGGGTACCGAACGCGTCGCCGATGTTGTGGCGTGCTCATGCGCCGCTGTCGCAGGAGCGTTCGCAAATGATGGCTTCAGGTGGTCAAAGAGTGCGCTTCGCTTCTCACGTAAGGTCGGAGCCTTCACGCACATCGTGTCTTTTCAATCCGATAGTGCCAACACCTCTGGCTCGCACGTGGGCGTCACCATTCACGCTCAAGTTAAGTCCAGCGTATTAGCCGAGTGGAGGGAGACGGCCGGTGTGACAACTGGCGACAACATCTGGAGTACCCAGATCGGGTACCTTTCACTTGCGCATGATTACTTGAAGTGGCAGCTTGTCGACCCTGTCATGCGACAAGTCGAAGTTGCCTCGATGGTCAACGCAGTCCGTGCCTTTGTCATGCCAGCCTTTGCGGTTTGCAGTACTAAGGAAGGTCTTTCAGCGCAACTCCTCGAACGTCGTGAAATAACTTGGACTCCAGACTGGGCCATAGATGTCGCGCTTTGGGTTGATAACAAAGCTGCTGCGCAGGCACTCATCGATAGTTATTTAGCCTCGCATTCAGACTTGACCAAAACATTCATTGACTATTCGCTCTTTGAGGCCACAAATCCTTCGGCTTCTCGGCCTGCTGATCCAATTCATTGCTTGGCTTGGGTAGCGAGCAGGCATGGCCTGCGGGTACCAAGTGCGACCTAACATGTCCAACGCCTCGGAAACACAACAGAATGAAGGCGACTTCGCCGCACATATTGTGTCCCGCTCATCTCGACGTTAATGGCTGCTTTGGAGCGCGGCCAATTCCTGCAACCAGCATGTTGGCGCCTCGGCTTCGCAGCGATAGCAGGAATACCGAGAACTCACCCGTTTGGGTGATGTTCAGGATAAGTCTGAAGAATCAAAATCGAATGCAATAGATTTATAGATTTGTCGGTATTCCTGTTACCCGATTTAACTCATGGGAAACCGCCGCAAGCTTGACCGCAAACCAGTTTTGAAGAGTTCAAAGTCTAGTACATGCAACTGGTCCCAGCACATAGAGCATGTTATGAAACACATGAGTCCCTCACAAACATGAATTTAGTTCGCTTTGCATTGGTGATGCTGCTCTGCATTCGTGCAGCACTCGGGCATGCTGCCACGCTGTCAGACGAGGATCAAAAGGCAATTCTTGCAGTCGTAAATGTGGTCCGGCAAGCAAGTCTCCGTGAAGATATCGAGGCGATTGCAGATGTGACGTTCGAACCGTTGATGGAGCTTTTTGGCGGCAGGGAGTCCTTCATCAATGCCGGCAAGCAAAGTCTAGCCATTGGTAAATCCTTGGGAATCACATTGATTTCCTCTACTCCCCCTGAACCCGGCGAACTTCTAGATGCTGGAGAATACTATGCTTGTGTAGTGCGCGAGGTGTATGTTCTGCGCATTGAAGAAATGACCATTCGCGACACGGGCTTCTCGATCGCTGTTCGAAAGAAGGGCCTTAGTGGATGGAGTCTCATTGGCGGTGCTGGTCTTCGTAAGGCGCCGCAGGTGCTCAATCAGCTCCTGCCCGATTTCCCGAGCACTTACGTTCTACCCAAGAATGTTCAGGAGCGGCTTCAATAACCACAGTGCTCACGCACAGTCTGACGCTTCTGGGATCTAGGCATACAGCTTCGCAGCCCGCTCAGTCCCGATAAAAAAACTGGAATTAAATGACCGTTTAGGTTTGACCCAAAAGTCGCATTCCAGCCCGAAGCCGAATTAGCCTTTCAGCTGGCCCACCAGCCAAAACACCCCATATCTCGATTGCAAAAAGTCCTCTTCATCTGCAGCATGAACCGCTGGCGCAGCCCTACGGCGGAGCAGGTTTTTTCTGAGCATCCAGGCGTCGAATGCACATCAGCAGGCTTGAATCGTGGGGCTGAGAACCCGCTCACCGCTGAACTGGTCGATTGGGCTGAACTCATTTTTGTCATGGAGCGCAGCCACAAAGCCAAGCTCTCGGAAGAGTTCAAACCCCACCTAAAGGGAAAACGAGTGATCTGCCTCGACATTCCCGACAACTACAAGTTCATGGACACGGCATTGGTGCAGTTGCTTGAACGCAAGGTCTTGCCGTTTCTGCCCCGTGGCTAAGGCACCGCTTACCGTTCCACCAAGCCGTACTTCGCCATCAACCGTTCTCGTTGCCCCGGTGCAAAGTTGATGCGCGCCGGGTCACGCCCGACCGCCGCAAGCAAACGCTTGTCCATCACAGCAAACCACAAGGGCGGCACATAGGCGATGGGGAACATGCCGAAGTAGCCACTGGGCAGCTGCGGTGCTTCGTCAAAGTGCCGCAGCGACTGGTAACGCCGCAGTGGGTGGGCGTGGTGGTCCGAATGGCGCTGCAGGTGGAAGGTTGCCCAGTTGGAGAACACGTGGTTGCTGTTCCAGGAATGCTGGGGCTTGCAAGTTTCAAACCGGCCATTGGCATCCTGCTGACGAAGCAGCCCATAGTGCTCTATGTAGTTGGCCGATGTGAGCTGGAAGTTCGACCACAGCGACGCCAACACCAAAAAGCCCAGCACCTGCGGCCCCAGCCATACACAAAGCGCCACCCACAGTGCGAGGGTGATGGCTGCGGGTTGCAATATCTCGTTGTGCCAGGACCATAAGGCCTGTCCGTCCAAACGGGTGCGCTCGCGCTCCAGTGCCCACGCGCGGCGCCAGGCACCGGGCATTTCGCGCCATACAAAACGCCAGATCGATTCGCCCATGCGCGAAGAGGCCGGGTCTTGCGGGGTGGCCACATCGCGGTGGTGGCCGCGGTTGTGCTCGATGGTGAAGTGGCCGTAAAACGTGGGCGCCAAAATCAGCTTGGCCAGCCAGCGCTCCAGCGGCGCGCGCTTGTGGCCGATCTCATGGCCCAGATTGATGCAAAAGCCGCCCACACCGCCGGTGGAAATGATGAGCCCCAACAGCCCCACCCAGGTAATGCCGGCCACCTGGCTGAACCAGGCCGCACCAATGAACGCCGCCCATAGCAAAGGCACCAGCGCAAAGGTCACACGGCGGTAGTAAGGGTCCGCCTCCAGCCCGGGCACTGCCGATTCGGGCGGGTTGCTGGTGTCGGTGCCCAGCATCCAATCGAGTGCGGGCGCCACGCCATACACAAAGAACACCGGCAGCCACAGCATCAGCGTGTGCGGGTACCAGAACCACAGCAAAGGGCCGGTCGCGATCGACAAGGGCACCAGCAAAGACAACACCCAGGCAAAGCGCTTGCGGTCCACATAAGGCTGCACGGGTGCGGGGGATGACGGGGGGATGGGGAGGTTGGCAGTAGTCATCGCCGCAGTGTCAAAGCGCCAAGCATGGGTTACCACCGATAGCGCTGCCAAAGGGTCGTCTTAAACTGCCAAACATGCTCTATTTGCCCGCCACCAAGGGAAAACACCCAGCCCCGCAGGCCCGCCCCGCGGCCGGTGCCGAGGCATTGGTACACCCGATTTACGCGCGCCTGCTGCGCATGCTGCTTCAGCAAGCCGCGATTGACAGCGACCGCGTGCTGGCCGCCGCTGCGCTTGACTGGAACCAGCTGCTCACCACCGAGCAGCGCTTGCCGCGCGACACGGTGATCCGGCTGGTGCAAGCCGCCATGCAGGCCACCGGCAAACCCTGGCTAGGCCTGGAGCTGGGCGACCAAGCACCGGTGTCAGCCCACGGCCCGCTGGGCTACGCCGCCGTCACGGCGCCGGACCTGCAACATTGCCTGATGGTGCTGGGGCGCTACGGCCCGGTGCGGGAAGACAGTTTCAGCTGGTCCTTCCAGATGCGCCCCGAAGGCGGCACCCTGCAAGTGATTGACCGGCTGGACTGGGGCAGTGCGCGCAGCTTTGTGCTCGACACCATGGCCGCGGCCCTGGTGCGGGTGCTGCATGCTGCAGTGGGCTCTCTGCCTGCAGGTCTGCGGCTGGATGTACCTCTGCCCCGCCCCGCGTGGGTGGCGCACTACGAGCGCGCCCTGCCCTTGCCCTTGCAATTCGGGCAGCCCACACTGGCTTTGCATGTGCCGGCCGCCGCCTTGCGCCTGCCGTTGCTGGGCGCGGACGCACGTGCGCACGCCGCCGCCTGCCATGAGTGCGATGCAGCCTTGGCTGAGCTGGTGCAAAGCAGCATGGCGCAACGCGTGTCCAGCCTGCTGGGCCACACCCCGGAAGGCAGCTACCCCCGCCTGCCGGATATTGCGGCCCAATGCGAAGTGTCCGAGCGCACCCTGATGCGGCGCCTCGCCCTGGAGGGCACCTCGTTCCAGCAACTGCTGGACGCCCACCAACAAAGCCGCACACTCTGGCTCTTGCAACACACCAGCGACAGCGTGGAAGACATCGCCGGCCGCTTGGGCTATACCGACACGTCCAACTTCAGCCGCACCGTCAAGCGCTGGTTCGGCTACACGCCCAGCGCCTTGCGCAAGGGCACGCTCAGTACAGCGCCCGCCTGAACAACCCAATCGCCATCTGGTAGCCCAGCAGCTGCAGCTCCGCGTCATAGCGCTCGCCTTCGTCGCGCATGAAGGCGTGCACGCCGTTGAACTCGTGCCATGTGAAGTTAACGCCGGCCTTCACCAGGGTGCTGTAGACCAGCGCCCGGCCTTCGGGTGGGATGTGGGGGTCTTGCTTGCCCCAGATCATTTGCAGCTCACCTTTGATTTCGGGAGTGCGGGTCAGGCTGTCGTTGCCGGCGCTTGAGGGCACCATGCCGGAATGGATGTCGGTGGCGTAGAAGCAGGACGTGGCGCTGATAGCCGGGTTCATGGCCGCACGATAGGCAAGCCCGCCCCCTAAGCAAAAGCCCATGGCGCCTATGCGGCTCGAGCAGTAAGGCAAAGTGCGCAGATGGTCGATGATGGCTTGCGCATCGCTGTCGTGCGCTTCCAGCGTCTTGACCACTTTGTCGGCGTTGCCCTTGTCGCGCCCGGCGTCGTCATAGCCCAGCACGGTGCCGATGGGGTTGAGCTCATGAAACACCTCGGGCACCACCACCACAAAGCCGTGCCCGGCCATGATCTGCGCGCTGCGGCGAATGGGGCCGGTCTGCTGAAAAATCTCGGAATAGAGAATGATGGCCGCGTACTGCTTGGGCGCTGCGCCCTCAGCGTCCTTGGGGCGGTACACGTAGCAGCGCATCACGCCGGTGGGGGTGGAGAGGTCAACTTCGTGAGACTGGATTTGCACAGCAATAACTCCGGTGAAAAACGTGCCCCGAGTATCCGGCACTGGCGGGTACGGCCCGCGCCCTGTCGCGCGGGTTACGCCAGCGGCAGCGTGGCGCTATGCCGCGGCCTAAGATGCCCTTTTTTGCGGCAAGGGGCATTCCATGGACATTCGGTTTGACAACAAAGTGGTGCTGGTCACCGGCGGTGGCGGTGGCATCGGGCGGGCCAGTGCGCTGGCGTTTGCGCGTGCAGGTGCCAAGGTAGCGGTGACCGACCGTGACGTGGCCGCTGGCGAAGAAACCACAGCACAAGTCAAAGCGCTGGGGGCCGAGGCGCTGTTCATTGCGGCGGATGTGATGCAGGCCGCCCAGGTGCAAGCCATGGTGACTCAAGCGGTGGCGCACTTCGGGCGGCTGGACTGCGCCTTCAACAACGCCGGCATTGAAGAAGAACACATGCGCCTAGCCGACTGCGAAGAGGCCACCTTTGACCGCATCATGGGCGTGAACGTCAAGGGCGTGTGGTTGTGCATGAAGTACCAGATTGCGCAGATGCTCGCCCAAGGTGGCGGCGCCATCGTGAACACCGCATCGGTGGCCGGGCTGGTGGGCGCGCCCAAGATGTCGGCCTACAGCGCGAGCAAACATGCAGTGATCGGCCTGACCAAATCGGCCGCTGTGGAATACGGGCGCAAAGGCATTCGCGTGAACGCGGTGTGCCCCGGCGTGATTCGCACGGTGATGCTGGAGCGCGCCGTGCAAGCCGACCCCAAGGTGGCCGCCACCGTAGCAGGTGCCCACCCGATCGGCCGCATCGGCGAGCCCGATGAAGTGGCTGCCGCCGTGCTGTGGCTCAGCTCGGATGCGTCCAGCTTTGTGACTGGCCTGGCCCACACGGTGGATGGTGGGCTGACTTCGATTTAAAGCGTTTGTCCGGGGGCTAGCCCCCGGCACTTACACCAGGCTTTTTTTTTCACGGCCGGGCTGTGCGGCTACGCACCCAACCCACAATGGCCGGGCCGTACATGATCATGGCCAGCGCACCGGCAATCAGCGGCAGTGCCAGGAACACCCAGCCGGTGAGCACTTCTTTACCGATGACTACACCCACCACCAGGGCTACGGCGGGGTTCACAAACGAGTAGCTGCCGGCCACCGCAGCCGTGGTGTTTTGCAGCAGCCAGAGGTAGGCATTGAGCGCTATGAGCGTGCCGAACACCAGCAGGTACCACCAGGCCAACCAGGCTTCGTGCGACACATTGCCCAGCGACCCTTGCGGCTCGATGAGCGAGGCTGCTACCACCCCCATCAGCCCGCCGGCCAGCCACTCAGTGGCCGAGGCCATGGCAGGGCCCGGTAAGTCCAGTTTGCGGGAAGCGTAAGAGCCCACGCTCCAGCAGAGCGGTGCGCCAAAGGCAGCCAGGGCGCCCAGCCAGCTGGCAGAAAAGTCGCCCTCCATGGCCAGCAACAAAGCCCCCGCCACACCCAGCACCAAGCCTACCCAGCTAGTGGTCGGCACACGTTCACCGCCCAGGCGCGTCCACAGTGCCAGCCACATGGGCATGGTTGTGATGACGGTGGCCATGAGCCCGGAGCCGATGCCCTGCTTTTGCGCGAACACCACCAGGTTCATGGACACAAACACCATCAGCCCGCCCACCAGCGCGGCATTTCGCCACTGGCGCCAGCTGGGCAGACTCTCGCCGCGCCACAAAGCCCAAGCCAGCATGATCACACCGGCCAACGTGAAACGGGTGGCATTCATCCACAGCGGTGGGAAGCTATGCACCGCCACGCCGATGGCAAAGTAGGTGGTGCCCCAGACGATGTACACCAGCCAGAGCGCCACCATGAGGCGCCAAAATGGGGACAAACGCCAGCCTTGCTGAATATTGAGTGCCGAAATCATGAATAGTCCGTAAAATTTACGGCAACCAGCGCCGTTGGGCGTGATATTACCGAAAAACCAGCCCAATGCAAGCAAATATTCAGACAGATGCCATCGACGCAAAAATTCTTACGGCGTTAGGCGAAGACGGCCGACGTTCTTACGCCGAGGTGGGTGCGGATGTGGGCTTGTCTACCGCTGCGGTGCATGAGCGGGTAAAGAAGATGCTGGAGCGCGGCGTGATTCGCCGTTTCTCGATCAGCGTGGACCCGCACACCGTGGGGCTGAACTTCACCGCGTTTGTGGCGATTCGCAACGATGGCGGCGCCCACTGCCGCGACATTGGACCCCGCCTGCGCGAGCTGCCCTCGGTGCAAGAACTGCACAGTGTGGCCGGCGAATACGACCTGCTGGCCAAGGTGCGCACCCCGCATGCCCGCGACCTAGAGGCGGTGCTGCTGCAGATCAAGGCCATCCCCGGTGTAGCGCGCACCACCAGCACCGTGGTGCTGAACACCGAGTTCGAAGACCAGCCCCTGCGCCTGCCCGGCACCTGAAAGCACACCCCCTTGCAGGGCGGCGCACAGACAAAAGCGCGCCAAACCTGTAGAAGGAGGGGATGATCCGCCTTCGCCTTGCCATCCAGCTGCACTACCAAGTGCAGCCCCCGGGCGGCGACTTTGTATTCCACTTGCACGCGGCCTTCACGCCGCGCCAGCGGGTGGTGTCCGAGTCGCTGCACTTCAGCCAGCCCCTGGCCTACACACTGGAGAGCAGCCCGCCCTCCACCAACCGCGTCCTGCGTACCAGCGCCCTGCCCGGCATGCTGCAAGTGGCCTATGCGGCTACGGTGGATCTGGACCATTGGGTGGCAGCGCCCGCCACCATCGCAGAAGTGCCGGTCAGCCGCCTGCCTACCAACGTGCTGCCCTACCTGTACCCCAGCCGCTACTGCCAGTCGGATTTGCTGCTGCAGTTTGCGCAGCAGGAGTTCGGCCAGCGCTGGCAGGGCTACAGCCGGGTGCAGGCCATTCGCGACTGGGTGCTGCAGCACACCGCCTTCAGCCCCAACACCTCCAACAGCAACACCTCAGCCTTGGACACCCTGCAAAGCCATGTGGGGGTGTGCCGCGACTTTGCGCACCTGATGATTGCGCTGTGCCGTGCAGCCAATGTGCCGGCACGCTTTACCACCGGCATCGACTACGGGGCCGACCCCGCTCTGGGGCCGACCGACTTCCATGCTTATGTGGAAGCCTATGTGGGCGACCGCTGGTATTTGTTTGACCCCTCAGGCACCGCCATCCCCATGGGCCTGGTGCGCTTTGCCACCGGGCGCGATGCGGCCGACGTGGCCTTTGCCACCATCTTCGGCTCCGTGCAAAGCAGCACCCCGGTGATCAGCATCGAAGCCATTCCAGGGGCAGACGGCCTGCTGCGGGTGCCGCACCACAGCGCGGATGCGCTCAGCACCGACGGCTGAGCACGGACAAAAAAGACTCAGGCCGCGCCGGGCTGGCGGGTGGTCTTGCGAAACTTTTCTTCCAGCTCGTGGCGCAGGGCCTTGCGCATCTGGGCAGCCTCGAAGCGGCGCTTTTCGTCATCGGTCTCGGGCTGCAGCGCCGGCACCGGCGCGGCCTTGCCGTGGTCGTCCACCGCCACCATCGTAAAGAAGCAGCTGTTCACATGGCGCACCTCCTGGGTGCGGATGTTCTCGGCAATCACCTTGATGCCCACTTCCATGGACGACTTGCCGGTGTAGTTCACGCTGGCCAGAAAGGTCACCAGCTCCCCCACATGGATGGCCTGCAAAAACAGCACCCGGTCCACACTCAGCGTCACCACATAGCGAGAGGCATAGCGGCTGGCACAGGCATAGGCCACCTGGTCGAGCAGCTTGAGGATGGCGCCGCCGTGCACGTTGCCGGAGAAGTTGGCCATGTCGGGCGACATGAGCACGGTCATGGAGAGTTGGTGGGTGGGCAGGTTCATGGCAGCGTGTGGTGCAAAAAGCGTTCCAGGGAATGTGCAAGCCAAGCCTGCGCGGAGGCCCGCAGTGTAAGGGGCCGCTATATTGGCCACATGACATCGCCCGCCCCAGCCCACCCCGCCGCCGACCCCTCCGCTGCTCCGTCTGCGCTGCCGCTCCTTTTCACCGCCAGCGTGCCGGTGTTCGCCCGCTACCTCGGTCAGCTGCAAGGCTTGTTATCAAAGGCCGCCGCACACTGCGTACTGCAATGCACCCCAGAAGCTGCTCTGCTGCAGGCCCGCCTGGCGCCCGACATGCTGCCCCTGGGTGTGCAGGTGGAAATTGCAGTGAACTTTGTGTTCCGGGCGTGTGCACCGCTGGCCGGCCAGCCCGTGCCACCCTTCGGCGAGCACCGCGAGAGCTTGGCCAAGTTACAAGCGCGGGCGGAAGCAGCACAAGCCTTTTTGCACACCCTGCAACCGGAGGACTTTGCCGCAGCTGCTGAGCGCATCATTTGCGATCCGGCCGGCGAGACGACCGTGGCACTGGATGGCAGCACCTTTTTGCAGCAGTACGCGCTGCCCAATTTCTTCTTCCACCTCAGCATGGTCTACGCCCTGCTGCGCCAACAAGGCCTGCCGCTCAGCAAAGGTGACTTTGATGGCTGGCATGTGTATCGGGGCTGAGCCGCGCGCCGGGCCGCTGAAGCTGGCGGATTGCTGACTGCGAGACCCGTCCATTTGCCCCCTCGCCTAGGAGGGGATTTATTTTCACAGTGCCGAAAAATTCTTTTCACGCAAACACGCGTGTGAGCTTCTTACATTTGCCGCACTGCACAAACCGCCCCCTTTCAGGCGGTGTGCTTCTGCATTCAAAAGTACTTCGGAGACACACATGGTCTGGCAACAAATTTACGACCCCTTTGGGAACATGATCATCTCCACCTTGCTGGCTGCCGTGCCGGTGGTGGTGATGCTGGTGTGCCTGGGCTTTTTACATATCAAGGCACACATTGCGGCTGGCTTGGGCCTGCTCAGCGCATTGGCCATTGCCGTGCTCGGCTACGGCATGCCGGCTGAAATGGCGGGCAAAGCAGCCCTGTTGGGCGGCTTCACCGGCCTGCTGCCCATCGGCTGGATCGTGCTCAACATCATTTTCTTGCAGCAGCTTGCCGAGCAGAACGGCAGCTTCAAAGTGCTGCAGGACTCGCTCTCGGGCATTACCGAAGACCGGCGCCTGCAACTGCTGCTGATTGCCTTTTGCTTCGGTGCCTTCTTTGAAGGTGCAGCTGGCTTCGGCACCCCGGTGGCGGTGACGGCAGGCATCTTGATCGGCTTGGGCTTTTCGCCCTTGGCGGCATCGGGTCTGTCACTGATTGCTAACACCGCGCCTGTGGCCTTCGGTGCCCTCGGCACACCGGTGATCACGCTGGCCAAAGTGCACGGCTACGACCTGATGGAAGTGACTGCCATGATCGGCCGTCAACTGCCGCTGTTCTCGTTGATGGTGCCGTTCTGGTTGATCTGGGCCTTTGCCGGGCGCAAAGCGATGACCGAGATCTGGCCCGCCATTCTGGTGACAGGCCTGTCGTTTGCGATTCCGCAGTATCTGGTGTCCAACTTCATCGGACCGGAGCTGGTGGACATCATTGCAGCCATCGTGTCCATGGTGTCGCTGGTGTTATTCCTGCGCGTATGGCAGCCCAAGAAAATCTGGCGCTCCACCTCGCTCAAAGGTCATGAGCACGATGGCGGTGAAGCCAAACCCGCTGCCGCCATGGTGCGTCACTCCAAGGCGGCACTGGTCAGCGCATGGACACCTTGGCTGATCCTGACGATTTTTGTGTTTGTGTGGGGCCTGCCCCCGGTCAAGGCGTGGCTCAACAGCCTGTTTGCTCCCGCCTTCCCCATGGCCGGACTGCACAACCTGATTGAAAAAGTGCCACCCGTGGTCACCCAGCCCACCAAGGAAGGTGCGGTCTACACCCTGAACCTGCTGTCTTCCACCGGCACCGGCATTTTGCTGTCGGCCATCGTGGGAGCCTTCTTCATGAAGTACAAGCCGCTGGAAATCGTGCGCACCTTCGGCCGCACGCTCTGGCTGGTGCGCTACTCGCTCTTGACCATTGTGCTGATGCTTGCCCTGGGCACCTTGACCCGCTACTCCGGCACCGACACCACGCTGGGCCTGGCCTTTGCCAACACCGGAGTGTTCTACCCCTTCTTCGGTACCTTGATGGGCTGGATCGGCGTGGCCATGACCGGCTCAGACACGGCTTCCAACGTGCTCTTCGGCGGCATGCAAAAAGTGGCTGCAGAACAACTGGGCTTGTCCGCCAACCTCATGGGTGCGGCCAACTCGTCGGGCGGTGTGATGGGCAAGATGATTGACGCACAAAGCATCGTGGTCGCATCGACAGCTACCAAGTGGTTCAACCACGAAGGCGACATCCTGCGCTTTGTGTTCTTCCACTCGATTGCGCTGGCGTGCCTGGTCGGCATCTTCGTGACACTGCAGGCCTATGTGTACCCCTTCACCTTGATGGTGGTGCACTAAGCGGCATCAAGTGACGCTGAGGGCACGGGCTCCTACGCGAAGAGCCCGTGCAAAAACCAGGCAGCATCCTCTGCCGCCTCCAGCCGCTCGCAGTACACCCACACCAGCCCCGCCTGCGGGCTGCGGGCCATGTAGTAGTCGCGCAAGGCGGGCTCACCTTCGAGCCAGCCCGTCTCCAGACGCTGCGGGCCTGCCAGTAGCGTGAGTTGGCCGTGGTAGTGGGGAATGCTTTGGCGCACCACCAAACGCTGCGGCACCGGCAACAGCCAGGTGGGATACAGGTCTGCCGCGGGCAGCACATCACGCTCTGATTCAGAGTCTTTTGGGCCTCTAGCGCCTATGGAATGTGCGCGAGCAGCTCCTGATTTCATAGCACCTTGGTTTTCCTTGCGCGCAGCATCCGCCCGCCATGGCTGCCAGCGCTGCATGCGTTCCGGCCGGTGGTCGGCCTGCGGGGTGGCGCACTGCACGCTGTGCGCGCCCAGCCGTGCGGCCAGGCGCTCCAGGGTCTGGTGCAGGCTGTCACCCTTGCGCACGTCTTCGGGCAGCAGGCTGTGGCTCTCGCCACCCAGTGGCTGGGTCTGCAGGCTGCGCAGGCGCAGGTACAGCACCGGCGCCGGCAGGGTGACGCGAGCCAACTGCTCACCCAGAATGCGCTGCAGGTGGCTCATGTCCTGCGTGGCCTCGGCGGTACGCAACTCCAGTCGGCCTTGCTGGCCGCCTTGGTGGTGGGCGTCCACATGGCGGGTGTTGGCGCGGCGCGCATCCAGCTCCCACAGCAGCTCCAGCGCCAGCACCCCCGACTGGCGGGCGCGCAGCCACACCAGCAGCTGCGCCAGCAGGCGGCGCGCGCCGAACAACAAGGCCGGCGCTGAATCCACACTCGCCGCCAGCTCCAGCGGGGCATCAAACACATCGGGCAGCGTGAGCCAAGGGTAGACCTCAGGGCGCTGGCCGTAGGCGCGGTCTAGCGCGTCCACCACCTCTGCACCAAAGCGCCGCACCACGCCGCCCCGCGGCAAGGCCCGCAGCTGCCCCCAAGTGCGCATGCCCAAGCGGGCCAACGTGGGCAGGTGAGGCTGGGCCGCCGCCAGGGTATGCACCGGCAGAGCATCGGGCAGCACCGCACGCACCGGCGCGGCCTGCCCCACCCGACAGGCATGTACCTGCAACGCTGCCAGTGCTATCAAAGAAGTAGCGCCTTGCGCATATTCCAGGTGCGCTAGCTGCCTATTTGACTCCAAAAGCTGCTGCAACAAGGCGGTGCGCCCGCCGAACAGGCGCTCGCTGGCAGACACCTCCAGCACCAGCGCATCGCCCACGCGGGCCACCAGCGGCGTGAAACGCAGGGCCCACCATGCCAGCGCGGTGGACGCATCCACCAGCGCAGGCTCGGTCGGGGCGGCCGCTCCATCAGGCGACGGCCGCAGTGCGATCCAGTGCATGGCCTGCCTCCGCATTCATAGGCCCAACCGCATCGGCCATACCGCGCGCCGCCACGGACAGCTCGCCCTGCGCGGGCGGCAGCGGCGGCCACGGGAACGCCTGGCTCTCCACGCCGCCCAGCGCCTGCTGCTGAAATGCGGCGCGCGCGGCTTGTGTATCCAACGGCGTGGCAGACAACATCCTCCACGCTGACGCACCATCTTGCGCACTGCTTTGTAGCAAGGCTCGGCCGGCGGCCAACAACAAGCCCAATTGCTGGCTGCGTGCCTGCAAGTGCAAAGGCTCTGCCAAAGGCGGGCCGCGCCGCTTGAGGATGTCGACCTCCAGCCCGTCCAGCAACAACCCTTGCAGCGGATGCCGGGCGCGGGCCATTGGCTGCACCAGGAGGCGCAGCACGGCGGGTGATGCATCGCTGCGCGCCCGGTCCGGCCGCATCACAAACAGCAGCTTGTGGTGCTCGGCCGCAGCCAGGTGCAGGCGACGCAGCTGGTCGCCCCGGGCCTGCGGCAGCCAGGCCAGCACGGCGTCTACCTCGGCGCAACGCAGCAGCTGCTCGGTAGCCCAGAGACGACCACTCGCTTCATCTTTGACCCGCGTGCCCACCCCTACCGTGACCGACGCCAGCACCGACAGCAGCCGCCCCGAGCGCAAGCCCAACCGGGAGAGTGCCGGTGCAAACGGCAGCTGCGGCGGCCCCACCATCACCACCGGGCCGCGCCCGCACGCCGCCAGCGCAGGAAGCAGCAGACGCCATTCGCTGTGCGCGCCGGGAGGTTGCAGCAGCTCCACCAAGGCACCCACCGGCCAACCGCCGCCGGGCAAATGCGCATCCAACAATGCATCCCCTGTGGCCTGCACCGACTGCACCGGGCTCGCCAGAGTGTGCGCGTGCCAGACACCGGCGTGGATGTCCTGAGGGTCCGGCACACCGGTGGCAGAGGTAGTGGAATGGCGCGCAGCGCTAGTCATGGCAAGGGCTTTGACAAATTACTGTATTTTTAAACAGTATATGGAAAAGCCCCCTGCTATCAAAATCAAGAACAGGGTTTGCAGGCCTGGCGGGCGCTGGCGCATATGCCCGAATTCATGGGGATGAAACAAGTGCCAACAAAGGGTTAACCCCGAGGTTCATCCGGACTATTGCGAACCAGCGTCGGTACGAGCATTCTCAAACCGTGAGCTTGATGCAGAGGACTGTAGGGGGCTCACTGAGACCTTTACTTCAACTTTCACCAGGGAAATACATGAAAATCAAAAAACACATGCGTGCGGTCGCATTAGCAACGTCCGCACTCCTCAGCCTCGCGCCAATGGCCGTGAACGCAGCTATTGGCGATAACGTTTACGCCAGCGGTGGCAGCATTTCCATTCAGTTTGAAGGCTCGGATGCCGGCTACAACAGCACCTTGGAACTTTGGATCAATGGATTGGCAGTAACTCCCGCCATTTTCCCAAACCACTCCACGCCTGTAGGAACCATCTACAACGTGCCGGGATCATTCAGCGCAGGAACCTTGCTCGACATCCAACTGCATGTTGTCAACACCGGCAACACCTGGCACACAGGCTCCGGCGCCAACAACAGTGACAACATCGCACACGCCAACGTGATCTACAACTACCAAGGTCAAGCCGGTCGCACGTATGTCGGCTTTGAAGATCTTGCTGGTGGCGGTGACCGCGACTACAACGACCACACCTTCTCCTTCACCAACACGGTCAACGCCGTCCCTGAGCCAGAAACCTATGCAATGCTGTTGGCGGGCATGGGACTGCTGGGCGCAGTGGCACGTCGCCGCAAAGCCAAGTAATCGCGGTTCATAACCCCGACAAAAACGGAGGCTCTGGCCTCCGTTTTTTTTATGCCAATGCAATAGCATCCAAGCCTATGCATACCTTGAAACCCCTGTTTGCATCTGCATGGCACGATGCCGGCGCGCGCACCGATGGCACCGCGCTGTGCGACGCACTGCTGGCGGCCTACGCTGAGCCGCACCGGCACTACCACAGCACCCAGCATCTGGCCGAATGCCTGCAAGGGTTTGAAGCCGTCCGGCATCTGGCGCAGCGGCCTGCCGAGGTGGCGCTGGCACTCTGGTTTCACGACGCGGTGTATGACGTGCAGCGCCACGACAACGAGACCCAAAGCGCCGCCTGGGCCCGGCAGGCGCTCACCACCGCCGGGCTGCAGGCCGATGCGGCACAGCGCGTCTACGAGCTGGTCATGGCCACCCGCCACACCAGCGCGCCCGCCGCGGGCGATGCGCAGCTGCTGGTGGACATTGACCTCTCCATCCTGGGCGCCGAGGCGCAGCGCTTTGCGCAATACGAGCAACAGATCCGCGCGGAATATGCCTTCGTACCCGAGGACCTGTTCCGCACCAAGCGCAAAGAGGTGCTGCAGTCCTTCGCCGCCCGGCCCCGCATTTACGGCTCCGACCATTTCCACGCCGCGCTAGAGGCCCGTGCGCGGGCGAATCTGGCGCGGGCGGTGGCTTAACCACACACCTCCATGAACACCCTGCCCGACTTCTGTGCTTCCGTCCCGCTGGACAAGGCCTACCGCCTGCTTAACCATGGCCCCACGGTGTTGGTGTCGTCCGCGCATGCTGGCGAACACAATGTGATGGCCGCCGCCTGGTCCATGCCACTGGACTTCCAGCCACCCAAGGTGATAGTTGTCATCGACAAGGCCACCCGCACCCGTGCGCTGGTCGAAGGTAGCGGCTGGTTTGCGCTCAACATCCCGGCCCGCGCTCTGGCGCAAGCCACGCTGGGGGTGGGTACCGACAGCGCACTCACCACGCCTGACAAACTGCACCGCTATGGCATCCACACATTTACACCGCAGGAAAGCTCTGTGCCACTGGTGCAGGGCTGCGTGGGCTGGTTACTGTGCAAGGTACTGCCCGAACCACGCAACCAACAGACCTACGACCTTTTCATCGGCGAAGTGACCCACGCTTGGGCCGACAGCCGCGTGTTCATCAACGGGCACTGGGAATTCGACCAAGCACCGGATGACTTGCGCACGCTGCACTACGTGGCGGGTGGGCAGTTCTTTGTGATCGGGGAAACTGTAAAGCTGCACACGTGAGCACCTCTTACGGCCTGCGGTAACTCACCTGCTGCTTGGCCCAGTACGACGAATTCAAGCTATCCAGCCGCACCGTGCCGCCGGTAGACGGTGCGTGCACAAAGCGGCCTTCGCCCACGTAGATACCCGCATGGTTGGCACGACTGTTTTGCACGAAGACGACCAAATCACCCGTGCGCAGGCTGGGCGCGGGGATGCTGGTACCCCAGTCGATCAGGCCACCGGTGGTGCGCGGCGCCACGACACCGGCGCGTTGTTTGTAAACATAACCGATCAGGCCGCTGCAATCGAAGCCGCTCGCGGGCGTGTTGCCGCCGTAGCGATAGGGTGTGCCCACCAGGCCGATGGCCATGACGGTGACGTCATTGGCCTGCTCCAGGGTCAAACGGGCAGCAGGTTGCGGTGCTGCTGCGGGCGCTGAAGGTGTCGTAGGCGCACTGGAACAAGCTGCCAACACCATCACTGTGCTGGCGAGCAGCAAACTGCATAGTGTGCGCATCACAGCTCCTCCACACGCCGTCCGATCTCGGGCCAGCGGCTGCGAATGAACACCCAGGAGCACAGGCCCACGCACATCATCAGCACCGAGGCACTGGCCAAGCCGATGGTGGAATGCATGACCAGAGGCGACACCACCCCGGCCACAAAGCCGTTGGCCGTAGAGCCCACAAACATCTGCAAACTCGACGCCATGCCCCGGCGGTCCGGGTGCAAGTCCAGCACCAGCAAGGTCACCACCGGCACCATGAGCGCCCAGCCGAAAGCGAAGATGGCAATGGGAAAGAGCGCCCAGCTCACATGTGCCTTGAACAGCAGATTGGCCAGAAGGTTGATGACGCCAATGGTGAGCATGATGGAAAAGCCGTTTCGGATCTGGCGCTTCGGGCTGATCTTGCCGGCCACCCTACCGCTCACAAACGCACCGCCCATGATGCCGCTGATCGTGAGTATGAAAAACCAGAAGAACTGCTGGGGCTGCAGCCCCAGGTGTTCGCCCAGAAACACGGGCGCACTCAGCACGTACAAAAACATGCCGTTGAACGGTATGCCGCTGGCCAGCGCCAGTAACAAGAAGCGCGGGTCGGAGCCCAGCTTCCAATAACCGGCCAGCAGGTTTTTGACATGGAAGTGCTGGCGCTGTGCGGGTGGCAAGGTTTCTGGCAGCAGGAAATAGTTGGACGTCCACAGCGCAACGCCGACTGCGGCCAGGAACCAGAAGATGCCGTGCCAGCTGGCGTGAATCAGCAACCAACCGCCCACCATGGGCGCGATGGCAGGCGCTACCCCGAAGAAGATGGTGACCTGACTCATGACCTTTTGCGCTTGCGACGGCGGATACACATCACGAATGACCGCGCGTGAAATCACAATGCCCGCGCCAGTGCACAAACCCTGCATGGCCCGGAAGAAAATGAGCTGGCCGATGGTCTGCGACAGCGCACACCCCACCGAGGCTATGGTGAACGCTGCCAGCCCCCACAGCACCACCGGGCGCCGGCCGAAGCTGTCTGAAATGGAGCCATGGAACAGCGCCATGAAGGCGAAGCCGAACAGGTAGGCCGACAGCGTTTGCTGCATCTGCACCGGCGTGGCACCCAGCGACTGGCTGATGCCGGCAAATGCAGGCAGATACGTATCAATGGAGAACGGCCCCAACATGCCCAGCAAGGCAAGCAGGATGGAAAACGCCCATTGCGGGGCGCGCCAGAGTTTTTGGGCTTCGGGGGTCATGGGTGTAGCAGACAGATACAGCCTGCTATTGAACCATGCTCAGCGCCTCTGACGGCCGTCTTCGGCTTAAGCCACCACGAAACTCAATCCTCAACCACCTGCTCAACGCGCGAGATAGCCACCATCCACCGGGTAATACGCCCCGGTGACGAACGAAGCACGGTCGGAGGCCAACCACACCACCAGCTCAGCCACCTCTTCAGGCCGTCCCAATCGGCCCATGGCATGGGCAGCAACCAGCATGGCGTGGGTCGCAGGGTCCTCCGAGAGTTTGCTGACCATGGGCGTCTCAATAAAGCCCGGCCCCACTGCATTCACCCGCACACCTTGCGCGCTGTACTCCAGTGCAGCCACCTGAGTCAGCCCCACCACCCCGTGCTTGGCGGCGGTATAGGCTACAGAGCCCGTGAAGCCCACGGCACCCAACACGGAGGCGATGTTGACGATGGAGCCACCACCATGCTTGAGCATGGCTTCAATCTGGGCCTGCATGCCGTAGAAAACACCGCTGAGATTGATGTTGAGCACGCGGGTCCAACCGTCCAGCGGATAGTCCGCCGTGGGAGCCGTAGGGCCGGCAATGCCAGCGTTGTTGCAAGCAATGTCCAACCGGCCGTAATGCACCACTGCGCGTGCCACCAAGGCCTGTGCTTCGGCGGGCTTGCCTACATCGGCCGCTACAAAAATCGCCTCGCCGCCTTGGGCGCGGACCAGGGCCACGGTGTCGGCTCCGGCGTCCAACTGCACATCCGACACCACCACACGGGCACCTTCACGCGCCAACAGCAAGGCCACTGCGCGGCCTATGCCTGATGCGGCTCCGGTGACCAGCGCTACTTTGTGTTTCAACATTGGGTCTCTCCTGCCATGCATGTGCGGCAAGACACCGCATGGGGCCAGAGTAGGTAGCGCAGGGCTGCATGTCGGTTCGCTGGCGAACCTTCTCCTCAACGCCGATTTCTTCGCAGCCTGCGGGCAGACTCAGTCAGCCATGCGCGCACTGGCCGGCGAGCCGGCTTCATATTTGCGCCACACGCGGCGCAAGTCGCGTGCCGACGCAAAACCACAGGCCTCGGCCACACGCTCCACCGACAGACCCTGACGTGCCAGCAAGTCTTTGGCGCGGGCAATTCGCAATTGCTGCTGGTAGACCACGACACTGATGCCGGTGTGTTGTGCAAACAAGCGGCTCAGGTGCCGGGGGCTGACGCAGGCCACATCGGCCAGATCCGCCAAGCTCCAGTTGCGCTGGGGCTCTCGGGCCATGGCGTCTTGCGCGCGATGAACCGCGGGGTGCATGTGGTTGCGGTGTGCCAGCCAGGGCGACATTTGCGGGTCGTGGGTGCCGCGGCGCTGGTACATCACCAAGCGGCGGGCCACGCGCGCCGCCAGCTCTGCGCCAGCCTCCTGCTCAATCAAGTACAGCGCTAGGTCAATACCGGTGGTGATGCCTGCACTGGTAAGCACGCCGCCATCGTCCACAAAGATGCGGTCAGACACCACCTGCGCGCTGGGGGCCAGCGCCTGCAAATCGGCAATCAGGGTGTGGTGGGTGGTGCAGTGCCGCCCATCCAGACAGCCGGCTTGCGCCAGCAACAAGGCCCCCGAGCAGATGCTGGCCATGCGTGTGGCCGCTTGGGGTACGGCGCGCAGCCACTGCACCACGGAGCGGGCCTCGGGGGTGGCGTAGTCCACCACCTCGTTGCTGTTGCCCACCACCAAGACCAGGCTGCGCGCTGGCAGGGTGACGGGTAGCGCCTCCAGCCCGGACAGGCCCGTACCCAGAGAGGTCGGGATGTCATTCTGCGGGCCACAGGCATGCAGAACGATAGGTGCCCCCATGTCGCGTGCCATGCGCAGGGCCTCCGCCGGACCGGCGTAGTCCAGCATCAGCACATTGGGCGTGAGCACCAGATAGATGTGGAGTACTGCGTCGTTCATCCAGCGTTCCGGAATTGCTGTACACGCGCCATCCAACGCGTCATCAAGGGTCCACCGAATACATTGAACAGCAAGCCCGCCATCAACAGCGCGCCACCGGCAAAGTGCACCGGACGCAAGGCCTCGCCGAACACCAGCCAACCCGTGGTCAAGCCGACCACCGGCACCAGCAGTGTGAACGGCGCGACCCGGTTGGTCGCGTAGCGGGACATGAGATGTGTCCACAAGCCATAGCCCAGCAAGGTGGCTGCCCAAGCGAGGTAGGCGATGGCCGCGAAGGTGCTCCAGCCGATGTGCTGCATGGCAGAGGCTATTGCGTCAGGCCCCTCTATCACCACGGAGAGCGCCAGAAACGGCAAGGGCGGCACCAAACTTGCCCACACCACAAAGGCCAGCTGGTTCATGGGGCCGTAGCGGCTCACGGTGCGGGTCACGATATTGCCGCAGGCCCACATGACGGCCGCTGCCACGGTAAGCAAAAAGCCCAACAGCGGCATGGACACGCCAGCGCCTGCCGGCCCTGCGGCGCTGCCAATCAACACCAAGCCGCAGGCGGCCAGCAACAGCCCGGCCATCTGGTTGGCCTGCCAACGCTCTTTGAGCCACCAGGCCGCCAGCAGCAGGGTGAAGAACGATTGCGACTGCAGCACCAGCGACGCCAAGCCCGAAGGCATGCCTACATGGATGGCAGTGAACAAAAATGCAAACTGCCCCACCGAAATGGTGAGGCCATAGGCCAGGTACCAGCGCAGTGGCACCTTGGGCGGCTTCATGAATAACAGCGCCGGGAACGCCGCCAAGGCAAAACGCAAGGCACCCAGCAACAAGGGCGGCACCCCGACCACCCCCACTTTGATGACCGCAAAGTTCACGCCCCACACCAGAATGACCAGCAGCGCCAGCGCCAGGTCTTTGGGCCGCATGGGTATGGCCGCGCTCATGCGGATGCCGCCGAGTCAGCTTTCTGCGCGCGCCCCAAGGGCTTGAAGACCCGCTCAGTTGAAGGCGGGTTATTGGCCAACTTTGCGGCCGGGCGCACCGGGCGGCGCACCAACTCACCTCTGCAATTGGGGCAAATGCCATTCAACTTGGTATCTGCGCAGTCCGCACAAAACGTGCATTCAAACGAACAGATGCGGGCATTCAGGGCGGCGGGCGGCAAATCAGTATTGCAGCATTCGCAGTTGGGGCGGAGTTGGAGCATGGCGGTTTCGACTTCAGGGACGACGATTTAGTGGGCGGATGGCAAACCGGCTAGGCAGGTAGCTACATCCACGATACGTGCAAACCGGTCTTGCAAGACCAGCTCGGTGCGGGTGGTGATCTCTTCGGCACTGAACGTCCGACCGCTGCCAGCGTGGGACATAGGGAAGGTCAGGGTGGCTTCAGACACAAAGTCCACTGCATAGCCCAAATCCGAGCCCACACGGGCTGTGGTCTCGCAGCATTGCTCGGTACGGATGCCGGAGATGATGAGCTTGCCCACTCCCTGGCGGCGCAGCCACAGATCCAGCCCGGTATCGGTAAAAGCGTTGTGGGTGTGTTTGTCGAAGCGCACATCCGGGTTACCGGGCAACCAGGGCAAGGGCTTCACAAACCCGGAGTCCTCACGAAAGGGGCCGGCCAGCCCCACATGAAAAATGTGCACCACCGGAACACCGGCTGCGCGACAACCGGCCTCCAGACGCAGCAAAGCAGACTCAAACGGGGCATGAATGCCCTGCGACCAGAAGGGCATTTGGGCGAAAGATTGCTGCACATCAATGATGATGAGTGCGGGCTTCAGGGTAGATACGGAGGACATGGAAGGACACCTTTAATTTAACAGTGACTCAATGGTATTCCTTGTCAAATATGCGCGAAACCACGTTACACGACAAGCAGAGGACAAAAAGCGCCAAAAAAAGATCCGCCGGATAGACCCGCAAATAGTAGCCCCCCTCTATTCAAGGGGGGCTTGGTCACTTAAAGCTCTCTTTTGCGCGCAAAAGCCCAGACAATGCGGCAAACAAACCATAACGAGGAGACAAAAATGGCTCAAGCCAAACTCATGCTGGACTACGTCTACGAGCACGAAATCAACCATGCGGATCAGATCTTTCTGACCCAGCCCACCGGTGGCGGTCAGGTGGTGGACTACACGTGGAAGCAGACACTGGACCAGGCCCGCCGCATGGCCGCGCACCTCAAGGCCCAGAATCTGGAGCCGGGTTCGCGCGTCGCCATTCTTTCCAAGAACTGCGCCCACTTCATCATGGCGGAGTTGGCCATCTGGATGGCAGGCTGCACGACAGTGGCCATTTTCCCAACCGAAACAGCCGACACCGTGCGCTACGTGCTGGAACACAGCGAAGCCAGCCTGCTATTCGTCGGCAAGCTTGACACCTTTGACCAACAGCAGCCCGGCATTCCTGCAGGCATGCCCATCATTGCCTTCCCGCTCGCGCCGAAGAACAGCTACGAGGCGTGGGATGCAGTCACCTCACGCACCAAGCCACTGACCGGCAAACCTGCACGTGGCGGCAAGGACATTGCCATCCTGATGTACACCTCCGGCTCCACCGGCCAGCCCAAGGGCGTGATGCACAGCTTTGAGCGCATCACCGCCGCTGCAGAAGGTATCAACAACGATACCCAGGCTCGCATCGGCATCAACACCCGCAACCGCATGTTGTCCTACCTGCCCTTGGCGCACGTTTTCGAGCGCGCATGGGTAGAGTCCGCAACGCTGGTGAACGGCAACACCCAACTGTTTTTTGCCGAGTCGCTGGATACCTTTATCCAGGACTTGAACCGCGCGAAGCCGGTGACCTTTATCTCGGTACCCCGCCTCTGGCTGAAGTTCCAGCAAGGCGTGTTTGCCAAAATGCCGCCCAAGAAGCTGGACCGGCTGCTGAGCATCCCGATTCTGGGCAAGATCGTAGGCCGCAAGGTGCTCAAGGGCCTGGGCCTGGACCACGCGTTGCTGGCCGGCAGCGGCTCGGCACCCATCCCTGCCGAGCTTATTGCCTGGTACCGCCGTCTGGGCTTGAACCTGATTGAGGGTTATGCCATGACAGAGGACTTTGCGTATTCGCACAACTCCACCGACAAGATCAATGCCCCCGGTTGCGTGGGCGTACCGCTCAAGGGCGTGGAAGTCCGCATCAGCGAAGAAGGCGAAGTGCTGATCAAGTCTCCAGGACAGTTTGTGGGCTACTACAAGCGCCCTGATCTGGACGCAGAAGTGTTCACGGAAGACGGCTTCTTCCGCACCGGCGACAAGGGCGAGCGCCGCGCTGATGGACTGCTCAAGCTCACCGGCCGGGTGAAGGAGCTGTTCAAAACATCCAAGGGCAAGTATGTGGCCCCCGCACCGATTGAGAACCGCTTGAACGCCTGCCCCCGCATTGAAACCAGCATGGTGTCCGGTGTGGGCCAGCCCTCGGCTTATGCCATCGTGGTGCTGGCAGAAACCGTGCGTCCCCAAGTGAAGGCCGACCCGGCCTTCAAAGCTGAGGTTCACGCAGAACTGGAGCAACTGCTCGATAGCGTGAATTCCGAACTGGCGGACTACGAAAAGCTGCAGATGCTGGTGGTAGCACCGGAACCTTGGTCCATTGAAAACGGCATGTTGACTCCCACGATGAAGATCAAGCGCGCCCGCATTGAATCTGCGGTAGAGCCGCAACTGGCGAACTGGTACTCCGGCCGCGAGAAGGTGCGCTGGGCATAAAAGCGCCGTTGATTTGCCAAACAAGGGGCCCTGTGGGGCCCCTTGTCCTTTGCTGGACAGGCTAACCCTACTCAATCGCATGGATTGAACTTATCAATTAGCACTCTCCTCCAACGAGTGCTAATATAAAGTTTGAAGAGAAGGAGTTCCCTATGTCCGCATTGATTGCTGCCCCCCGCACCGCCCTGGCCACGGCCAACCCGTGGTCATTGGTGCCGCCGCTGGGGAATCTGGACGCCTATATTTCTGCCGCGAACCGCTTGCCCATGCTCACTTTGGAAGAAGAGCAGGAATTCGCCCGCAAGTTCAAAAACGAGAACGATCTTGAAGCAGCCGGTAAGTTAGTGCTCTCTCACTTACGATTGGTCGTTTCCGTTGCCCGCCAGTACCTTGGCTATGGCCTGCCACACGGCGACTTGATTCAAGAGGGCAACGTGGGTCTGATGAAGGCGGTCAAGCGCTTCGACCCCGAGCAAGGTGTGCGTCTGGTGAGCTACGCGCTGCACTGGATCAAGGCCGAAATCCACGAATACATCCTGAAAAACTGGCGCATGGTGAAAGTGGCCACCACCAAGGCCCAGCGCAAACTGTTTTTCAACCTGCGCTCCATGAAGCAACGCTTCAAAGGTGAAGACGCTGCGGCGGACTTGGACACCCACCGCGACACGCTAAACAGCGAGCAGGTGAACACAATGGCCCGGGAACTAAACGTGAAGCCCGAAGAAGTACTGGAAATGGAAGCACGCCTGGCCGGTGGCGACGTGCTGCTGGACCCCAGTCCTTCCGATGATGGCGAAGACGCCTTCGGCCCGATTGCTTACTTGACCGACACCAATCACGAGCCGGTGGCCATGATTGAAGCGCGCCAGCGCGACGTGTTGGCCACCGACGGGATTGCGACTGCCCTAGCCAGCCTGGACGAGCGTAGTCGGCGTATCGTGGAAGAGCGCTGGCTCAAGGTGAATGACGACAACTCCGGCGGCATGACCCTACATGACTTGGCCGCCGAATACGGCGTAAGTGCCGAGCGCATCCGCCAGATCGAAGTCGCTGCCATGAAGAAGATGAAAACAGCGTTGGCCGCCTACGCCTGATTGCTCAGCGGCACGCGCCGCAAAACTTCACGCACAATGCCCCTGCCGGCCCCGCCTGCAGGGGCTTTTTCTTGGACACCAAGCTGATGACACACACACGCCGCACCGCCGCTTTTGCTATGCTTTCCATAGCTGCTTGCGCACTATCCACGGGCGCTAATGCCCAAAAATCCACTCAATCCGCTGCGTGGCCGACCAAGCCTGTTCGCATCATCGTCGGATTTCCCGGCGGGTCTTCGCCCGACCTAACGGCGCGAGCATTCGCAGAACCACTCTCAAAAGCCCTCGGCCAGCCTGTGATCGTGGAAAACAAAGTGGGCGCAGCGGGCAACATCGCCGCCGATGCGGTCGCCAAAGCTACCGATGACCACACCATCGGGCTGATGATCAACGGCAACATGACGATTGCCAAGCTGCTCAACCCCAAGCTGAGTTACGACCCGCTCAAAGACTTGACGCCGGTGAGCTTGCTGGGTGTGTCGCCCCTGGTGCTGACTGCACCTGCCAACGCGCCGGGCAATAACGCGGCCGAGTTTCTGGCCGCGGCACGGGCCTCCGGCGACAGGTGGAATTACGGCACACCCGGCGTGGGCACCGTGGGCCATATCGGCATGGAGCTGCTCAAATCCAAAGCCCGCATGGCGCCTCTTCATGTGCCCTATGCCGGCTATCCGCAAGTTGCCACCGCGATGATCGCGGGTGACCTGCAGCTCAGCCTGCTGCCCCCTGCCCTGGCTTCCGCCCAGATCAAGGCGGGCAAGCTCAAAGCCATCGGCATCACTGCCAGCGTGCGCAGTGCGCTGGTGCCGGAGATTCCCAGTCTGTCAGAGGCTGGAGTGAAAGACCTGAACCTGGAAATCTGGAACGCCGTAGCCGCCCCCAACAGCATGCCCAAGCCAGTCGTGGCTCGGCTGTCCACCTTGTTCGGTGAGATTGCCCGCAGCCCGGAAATGCGCCAAAAGATGTTCCAGCAGGGCTGGACCGTGCAAGGCACTTCCTCGGAAGGATTGGCTAACCGGGTGAAGGCCGACACGGCTTTGTTGGGCGGCATCATCACCCAACAGAACATCAAGACAGATTGACCCCCTGCACCGAATGCCAGTCTGCCTTTCAGGCCGGCTGGCAACGAGCGTCAGGCCGCGTTCATCAAGACTTCAGGAGCTGCTGAATATCTGCAGCCAGCACTTGTGCACCGCTGCCGTAGCGGGTGAACAGGCGTAAATTGCCCTGCGTGTCGTAGATGTAGCTGCCCGCCGAATGGTCCATGGTGTAGCTGGTAGGTGTCTGACCATTGACACGCTTGTAGTACACCTTGAAGTCTTTGGCCAAAGCTTCCAGCTTCTCGGGCGTGGTGTAGAGCGCCAGGAAGGTCGGGTCAAAGTTTTCCATATAGCCCTTGAGCACTTCGGGCGTATCGCGGGCAGGATCTACCGTGACAAACAAGCCCTGAAGCTTGTCGCCATCGACCCCCAATGCCTTCTTCACTTCTGCCAGCTCTGCCATCGAAGTCGGGCAGACATCCGGGCATTGGGTGTAGCCGAAGAACATGACGACCACCTTGCCTTTGAAGTCTGCCAGGTGACGGACTTTGCCATTGTGGTCGGTAAGCTCGAAGTCTTTGGCGTAGCTGGCGCCGGTGACATCCACCGAGGAGAACTTGGGCTTTGATTCAGAACATGCACTCAACATGCCTCCAGCGCCCGCCAACAAAGCGCCAGCAGCTATGAATTGAATAGCGGAACGTTTATTCATATGAGGTAATGATCCAGCAGCAAGGCTGCGAAAAGCACGCTCAGGTGAATGAGCGAAAAACGGAAAGTCGCACGGGCAAGCTCATCCGAGTAGTTACGCAACAGGCGCACCGCGTACCAGCAAAATCCCAGACACAACGCCACTGCCACGATCAGGTAGGGCCAATGGCTCATGCCATACACAAACGGCAGCAGACACGCCGCTAGCAACATGAAGGTGTAGAGCAGGATCTGCAGGCGGGTGAACTCACTGCCATGGGTCACCGGCAGCATGGGCAGGCCTGACTTGCGGTAATCCTCCACACGGTACAAAGCCAGCGCCCAGAAATGCGGTGGTGTCCACAGGAAAATGATCAGGAAAAGAATCAGGGCCTCCGGCCCCACATCACCCGTCATGGCAGCCCAACCCAATACCGGCGGCATGGCGCCGGAAGCGCCGCCGATCACGATGTTTTGGGGAGTCAGGGGCTTGAGGATCACGGTGTAAATCACCGCGTAGCCCACAAAGGTGGCAAAGGTCAGCCACATGGTGAGGGGGTTCACCCAGACATACAGAATGGCAGAACCGGCAGCACACAGAATGGCCGAGAAGATCAAAGTCTGGGTATCGCTGAGTTCCCCGCGAGCAGTGGGCCGCCACGAGGTGCGCTTCATCTTGGCATCAATGCCTTTTTCCACAATGCAATTGAAGGCAGCTGCTGCGCCGGCCACCAGGTAAATGCCGAGGCAGGCTATCGCTGCCAGCATGACTTGGGCGCCCGTGGGTGCGCCGGGCACGGCTAACACCATGCCGATCAGCGCACAGAACACAATCAACTGGATGACCCGTGGCTTGGTCAGTGCATGGAACTGAGCCAGCACGGAGGGCTTGGGGGCTGCTACTTGTACGGTCATTCGAATTCTCTTTTTCTCAATCTTTCAGCGGCCGACGGGTCGGGTGCGGGATACCACGATGACCCAGACCAGCACCATGACCATGGCGCCGGCACCGCCGGTATGCATGACAGCAGCCAACAAGGGCCAGCCCAACACCACGTTGCTCAAGCCGGTAGCCAGTTGCAATACCAGCAAGCCTGTGAGCCATTGAGCGGGCTTCTTCAAGGCGGGTTGTTTCCATAGTGTCCACGCCAGGCTGCCCAGCACCAGCACCGTGATGCCTGCGAGCAGACGGTGCGCCATGTGAATAGCGGTCAGCGCCTGAAAGCTCAGATGGTCGCCAGAGGCTGTGAGCCCCAACGGACGCCAGATTTCCGTCGCAGCCTTCCAATCCATGGGGGGCCACATCACCCCCTGACAACCGGGAAATTCGGCACAGGCGAGCACCGCGTAATTGGTACTGACCCACGCGCCGGATGCAGCTTGTACGGTCAGCATCAGCAAGGCTGCCCATGCCCAGCGGTAGACCCAAGTGGGTGCGACCTGCAAAATGATTGGCGTACCAGATCGGGACGACGCTGCACCCACCGCGACCTGCGCCATCAGCAAGGCCAAAAGCACATAGCCCCCCAGCAGGTGCAGGCTCACAATGGCGGGAAACAGCTTCATGGTCACTGTCAAGGCGCCGAAGGCTCCTTGAATACACACCCAAACCAATGTCGCTGTGGGCCACCACGGGCTGAGGGCAAGTAGGCCTTCTTGTTTTCGGCCACGCCACGCAAGAATCACCATCAGAGTAATCAGTGCGCCCACCGACGTGGCCATGTAACGGTGCACCATCTCAATCCATGCTTTGCTGTGGGTGACCGGACCACTGGGCATTGCCGTTTGCGCCATGGCGATCTCGTGCGTCGCACCCAAGGGGCTTGCGTTGCCATAGCAACCGGGCCAATCAGGGCAACCGAGCCCGCTATCGGTCAAACGAGTAAATGCACCGAACAGCACGAGGTCAAAGGTGAGAAACAGGGTAATCACTACCAGCGCGTGGTAACGGCTTACGGAACTGCTGCTGCGGTCTCGCAAATACACCCACAAAGCCGGCACAGAGGCCACCAGCGCTCCGATCAGCAGTACCCGGAAAATGGGCGACAAGTCGTACAAGGTCGTTTGCATGAGCTTCAATCAGTCACGGCCCGGGCGATCCCAGAATTGGGCGGCCCGCATCAGACGGTCAAGGTCGCGCTTGGCCTTAAGAGCAGTCTCTGCATTCATGCTGGGAGGAAAACGCATCATCAAATTACCCAGTGGATCGACCAGAAACAGGTGTTCTTGGATCTCATGGCCCGTTTCAGCAGGGAGCCATTGCGATAGTGCCGCAGCGGGCATGCGCAGCACGGTCGCGCCTTTGAGTGCTGGCAAGAGCTCCGGCTTTACTGGGGCGTCGTCATTGATCAGCCACACCCAGTCAAGGCGGTCTTTCTCTTTGCCCAAGCCTTCGCGCAACTGGCGTTGGATATACAAATGTTGTTGACACGCAGCGTCACATGCGCCGCCGGCCACACTCACAAATAGCCATTGGCCTTTCAAGCTAGGCAATGCCACCATCTCGTTAGACAGCCCCTGCGCTTGTACAGCCGGCAAGGGACGCTGCGGATCGATTAGTTCGCCGAAATTCCGGCGACCTTCAGGCCGAATAACGTAGTAAGTGAAATAAGACGCGATGACAGGGGCTGCACATACCAGCATCACCAGCAGCATGCGGATTCTGCCCGCGCGCGTGTCGACAGCGGCTGACTGAAGTTGGCCGGAAGGCTCTGGCAATGAATGAACGGTCAAACCAAGGGGGCGATCGTCGGGGACTGGAGCGCTAGACATGGGTAGAAGAATCCTTGGAAGATACGAAAAGCGGTCGCAATTGAAACCAGACAAACAAACCCACGATCAGCGCTGTCAGTGCAAACCATTGCACGGCGTAACCATAGTGTTTTTCGACACCGAGATTGATCGCCGGCCATTCCCGAAGCAACCCTTCGGATGCTGCACCAATTTGCACAACAGACAGATCTGTTCTCAGTGAAAGCCCAGTCTCCTGGCGGAACAACTGCAAGTCGAGATTTTGCCGGATCAGGCCGGTCGATGCCGCACCGGGCTCATAAAGCTTGGAAGGTGGCAAGGCGATTCGCCCAGTTATTTCGACTGGCCCAGCTGTGGTTTGTACCTCTGGCACGCGATCACGTTCTACAAAGTTACGAGGTGCCCAGCCGCGTTGCACCATGATGATCGCATCAGACCCTTCAACACGCAGAGGCGTTAGTACATAAAAACCGACCTTAGCCTGCATCTGCCGGTTGTCGAGGTAAATCGTCTTGTCGACAACCCACTGCCCCCGCAAGCGGACTGTTTGATGGAGAAACTGCTCAGTCGCCATGCTTGCGATGATGGTGGACCTCGTGATCGATGGGCCTGACTCCCCCGCCTCCATCTGGGCTGCCAAAGCCTCCTTCTGAGCAGCACGTCGGAGTTGCCAGAAGCCCAAAGACAAAGTGAGCGCCGTAGCAAGACATGCGGTTATCGCAATCAGCAACCATCGCATTCGGCGGTTCACGTAATAATTCTCCACATGACGTATCTCGTAATCATCGCTTTCGTAGCCATTCTGGGCAGCCTGACAGCAGCCCTCTATTTCATGTTACGCGGAGGCTCTTCACAAACCGCCAAGTCCCGGAATATGGCAAGGGCATTGGGGACGCGCGTTGGAGTTTCGATCTTCTTGTTTCTGTGCATATTGCTGGCTTGGAAGTTAGGCTACATCCACCCGACCGGCATCCCTGAGGGGCATTGAATACGCTGCAGCAAAAAGGGCACCCGAAGGTGCCCTTTTTTCATGCCGGCAAGGGTTACATCCAGTACACCAAAACGTACAGACCCAACCAAACAACGTCCACGAAGTGCCAGTACCACGCTGCACCTTCGAAACCGAAGTGACGCTCAGGCGTGAAATGACCCTTTTGCAGGCGCAAGGTGATGAACAACAGCATCAACATGCCTACAAACACGTGGAAACCGTGGAAACCCGTCAACATGAAGAAGGTAGAACCGAACACACCGGAGTTCAGCTTCAAGTTGTAGGCCGTGTACGCATGGTAGTACTCGTAGCCCTGCACAAACAAGAAGGTGATACCCAGCAGGACTGTCGCCCACATGAAGGCAATAGTCTTGGAGCGATTGCCATCAATCAACGCATGGTGTGCGATCGTCAATGTCACGCCAGAGGTCAACAACAACGCTGTGTTGATGGTGGGCAGCCAGAAGGGACCCATGGTGGTGAAGGGCTCGACGATCCCGGCAGGAGAAGCAGTCACACCGGCAGCCAAGCTGGGCCATACCGCCTTGAAGTCAGGCCATAGCAGCGAGTTTTCCAAGCTGCCGAGTGCTGGTACAGAGTGCGAGCGTGCCCACCAAAGTGCAGTAAAGAATGCACCGAAGAACATCACCTCTGAAAAGATGAACCAGCTCATGCTCCAACGGTAGGAGATATCGATCTTGCGGCCATACTGACCGCCTTCACTTTCAGTGACCGCATCACGGAACCACTGATAAAGAACGAACAACCACCACACCATGCCAAGCAGCAAGGAGTATTTGCCCCAAGCAGAGCCGTTGATCCATTGGCCGGCACCGAGAATGACGAAAAACAGACCTGCGGCAGCCATGACCGGATGACGCGAAGGTCCGGGCACAAAGTAGTAAGGCGTTCCGCCGTGTGTTGTTGAACTCATTTCTGCTCCATTTCTTCTCAAATCCAAATTTGTGATGCGCGACCCGCTCTTTAAGAGCCGACCACCCATTTTGCAAGACTGATCAAGCCCACGACCAGCAGCAATGCACCGACAATGCCCACCAGAACGACATGCAAGGGATTCACCTTGGCCAGGTCATCCCGATAACCTTTGTTACTGCGAATACCAATAAACGACCACGCTACCAATTTGACACTATGCAAAAAGGAAGACTTTTTTTGCACGTCACCCACCGCCATCAAGAGCCTGCACTTTCAGAGATCACTGGCCTGACGACTGCAACCGGTGCAGCAGGCGTCTTGCCACCCACCTCAAAAAAGGTATAGGAGAGGGTGATGGTCGATACATCCTTAGACAGTTTCGGGTCAATCACGAATACCACAGGCCAAGACTTTTTCTCTCCGGGCTCCAAGGTGTATTGATTGAAACAAAAGCACTCCAACTTGTTGAAGTGCGCTGAGGCCTGCATGGGTGCGTAACTGGGGATGGCTTGCGCGGACATCCTACGGTTCTGCACGTTCTGAAACTCATACACGACCGTGGTCATTTCACCAGGGTGAACGGTCAAAGAACGCTTTGCCGGCTTAAATTCCCAAGGCCCACGGGAGTTCGCATCGAACTCCACAGTGATGGTGCGGCTGGTGTCTACTTGTGAATTGGCAGGCGTTGCCTTCTTGCCGGACAAGACCTGTTCCCCTAACGCCAGTATGTTGATACCGGTCATCTCACAAATAGTCTTGTACAAGGGGACCAGTGCATAACCGAATGCGAACATACCCACCGTAATCACGGCGAGCTTGCCCAACATCCGGCGGTTTGCACTGAGATTGGCCATGCCTTACTTGCCCAGAAAAATCATTTTGGCCATAAAGCCGATAAAAAAGACCATTGCGATCGAGGCCAGAATCAGCCCCAAGCGCACATTAGCCTTTTTCTGATCTGCGTTGGCCATTAACCGATCACCTTGGTCGCAGTAGCGTCCAACTTGGGTGGATTTTCAAAAGTATGGAAAGGGGCTGGAGAGGGGACTTCCCACTCCAAACCTTCTGCAGCTTCCCAAGGCTTCTGGCTGGCTTTCTCGCCTTTACCCAACATGGCAGGCAAGACAACACCGAAGAAGAAGTAAACCTGAGCCAAACCGAATGCAAATGCACCAACCGTAGCAATCGCATTGAAGTCAGCGAATTGCATGGGGTAGTCAGCATAACGGCGTGGCATACCTGCAAGACCCAGGAAGTGCATAGGGAAGAAGGTCACGTTGAAGGCGATCAAAGACCACCAGAAGTGCACACGGCCCTTCCACTCAGGAATCATCACACCAGTCCACTTGGGTGCCCAGTAGTAGAACCCTGCAAACATGGCATACAAGGAGCCGGCAACCAACACGTAGTGAAAGTGAGCCACCACGTAGTAGGTGTCTTGCAGCTGGATGTCGATAGGCGCCATGGCCAGAATCAAGCCGGTAAAGCCACCCATGGTGAACACAAAAATGAAGCCCACCGCAAACAACATAGGGGTTTCAAAGGTCATGGAACCCTGCCACATGGTAGCGATCCAGTTGAAGATCTTTACAGCTGTCGGAACGGCAATCAGCATCGTGGCGTACATGAAGAACAGCTGACCGGTGACAGGCATGCCGGTAGTGAACATGTGGTGAGCCCACACGATGAACGACAGAATGGCGATCGAAGAAGTGGCGTACACCATGGAGGCATACCCGAACAGCTTCTTGCGTGCAAAGGCCGGAACAATCTGGCTGATGATGCCGAAAGCCGGCAAGATCATGATGTATACCTCAGGGTGACCGAAGAACCAGAAGATGTGCTGGTACATGACGGGGTCACCGCCACCTGCGGGGTTGAAGAAGCTGGTACCGAAATGACGGTCTGTCAGCGTCATGGTGATAGCGCCTGCCAACACGGGCATCACAGCTATCAGCAAATAAGCAGTAATCAACCATGTCCAGCAGAACATCGGCATCTTCATCAAGGTCATGCCGGGAGCGCGCATGTTCAAGATGGTCACGATGATGTTGATCGATCCCATGATGGACGACGCGCCCAGGATGTGCATTGCAAAAATGCCGGCATCCATCGAGGGGCCCATTTGCAGGGTCAGAGGCGCATACAAAGTCCAGCCCGCTGCGGGTGCGCCGCCGGGCATGAAGAAGGAAGACACCAACATCAAGGCAGCAGGAATCATCAGCCAGAAGCTGAAGTTATTCATGCGGGCAAATGCCATGTCGGATGCGCCGATTTGCAGCGGGATCATCCAGTTCGCAAACCCCACAAAGCCAGGCATGATGGCACCGAACACCATGATCAGTCCGTGCATGGTGGTCAGCGAGTTGAACAGTTCAGGATTTACCAGCTGCAAACCGGGCTGAAACAATTCGGCGCGAATCAGCAGCGCCAAGATGCCTCCGATGATCAGCATCGTGAAGCTGAACAAGAGGTACAGAGTACCAATGTCCTTGTGGTTGGTCGCAAACACCCAGCGCTGCCAGCCGGTAGGGGCGTGGTGGTGATCGTCGTGGGCGTGATCGTGATGGTCGAGTACGGCGCTCATGGTGAGGTCCTTTTTAATTTTCTAGGTTCTGCCTGAGGTGCATTACTTGCGCAATGCCAGCACTTCAGCGGGCTGCACCAATTGGCCGGTCTTGTTGGACCAGTTGTTCTTGGTATAGCTGATAACAGCTGCGATATCAGTATCACTCAACGCCTTCCAAGCAGGCATTGCACCGTTATTCTGTCCATTCAACAAAACTGCAATCTGCTTGGTTTTGTCAGCATCCAACACGACAGCCGAACCGTCCAATGGCTTGATTGGACCTGCACCCTTGCCGTTGGCTTGATGGCAAGCCGCGCAATTCTGGGCATACACCTTCTCGCCGCGCTTGGAGATGTCTTCCAGAGTCCACACCTTGGTCGGATCATCTGCTTTGGCAGCCAGCTTCTTCTGCTCGCCGGCAACCCACTTGGAATAGTCTTCCGCAGACAGCACCTTCACATGGATAGGCATATATGCGTGTTCTTTGCCGCACAACTCTGCGCACTGACCGTAATAGTCGCCAACCTTCTCGGCACGGAACCACGTGTCACGGACAAAGCCCGGGATCGCATCTTGCTTGATACCGAATGCAGGAACCATAAACGCATGGATTACATCGTTGGCTGTCGTGATGATGCGGACCTTTTTGTCCACAGGAACCACCAGAGGGTTGTCAACCTTCAACAGGTAGTTATCTACAGACTCGCCCTTCTTGGGTCCGCCGGCATCCGACATGGCGCGCTGATCGCTGTCCAGTGTGGAAACGAAACCAATCCCTTCGCCTTCACCCTTGATGTAGTCATAGCCCCACTTCCACTGCATGCCTGTGGCCTTGATGGTCAGGTCTGCGTTGGTCGTGTCTTTCATAGCCACCACCACCTTGGTGGCGGGAAGTGCCATCAGGATCACGATGACAAAGGGGACGATGGTCCAGATCACTTCCACGGTAACTGATTCGTGGAAAGTCGCCGGTTTGTACCCGACTGATTTGCGGTGCTTCCATATGGAATAAAACATGACGGAGAAAACCGCCACAAAAATCACTGAGCACACAATCAGCATGAACCAATGCAGCCACTGCTGCTCTTGTGCGATCTTGGTGACCGCAGGGGCCAGATTCAACTGATTGACCGCCGGTCCGCCCGGCAGATCATTCACAGCATGCGCTTGCGTCAACAGGGAAGTGCCGGCAAAAGCACCAGCCGCCCACAGCATAGACGCCAGTTTTTTCGTTGTGTTCTTCATCTCGCTCACTTTTTGATGCCCCAAAATAATCCAACGCACCGGGTTCACGCGCCGCCCTTAGACAGCTCGCAGTGCCGAACGTATTTCCTTGGCCAGCTGCGGACGCAACTCTGGCCTGATATATCGCCCGACCCGGATGGATTTCCCCCGCTCGGATAACTCAATCAACGATGAGTCATCCGCCCGAGGCTCCACCCTCACCCAGCCCCTTTGAAATTCCGCACGCTCCAAGCGCCCAGCGCATTCCAACTCCACAACCAGCCGGTTTTCCTGCAAGGAAATGTGCTCGCCATCAGTTGAATGTCGCGCGTAAACCAGGAACGCCAGCCCCACCGCAATCAGCTCAAGTGATGCAAAAGGGATCACCAGCGTAGCGCCTTGAAACCAGAAAAAAAGTCCGATTCCGATAGACACCGCACAAAGCGATATGTAAGTCCATACCAGCTGCAGGGGCGTTACAGAACAGTTTCGCCTTAGAAGCCAATGAACATGCTGCCCTTGTACCGTCGCAAAGCGAAAAACCAAATTCGTCATGCGTGTCACCCGAAATTGACCGGCCGTGCACAGGCTTGGTCAAGATTGGAGGGGGGAAATGCCGTCACCTCTTTTCCTATCATTGTATGACAGTAACGGACTTGACCGGCATCAGCCTCGGGCATCGGCTGAGTGAAACTGTGGGGGTTTTGCCTACTTCTTCAAGACGGCGCGCATGTCATCCAGAGAAACCCTAGTTTCCGGTTGGAGCTTGACTTTGGGCTTGGGCTTGAAGGCATGCCCATAGACCACCTCGAAGGTCAGACTTAGCCGGCCGTCCGTGGAACGGGCACCCAAGCGATTGCTGATCCGTTCAAGCAGATTCCGCTTCCAAGATCTGGCGCGCATACCGGGGAATCGCGCGACATGCAGATTACGCCCCAAACCGCGCAATTCGTCCAGCAACTTCTCAGCCGTGGAGTAACTCAGTGTTATCCGCTCCATGTCCATGACGGGCTCGGCAAAGCCGGCATGCACCAGCATGTCACCCCAATCATGCATATCCGTGAACTGGTGGTGAGGTTGTTGCCAACCTGCATCAGCGTAAACGTCCCGAATTTCACGCAAAGTGTCCGGTCCGAGGCAGGAAAACATGGCGAAGCCATCTACTGCCAAAGCCTGGTGCCACCGATTTATCAGTGCTTGGGGGTCTGCGGCCATGTGTAAAGCCATATTGGCCCACAGCATCTGCACCGGTTCGGTGGGCAGCCCGAACTGAACAGCCCCGCCCCCCCAGCGTGCAGGACTCCACCATGCGAGTGACAAGGCATCGCGGCTCACGGCTAAGCCCGAAGGCGATTCCTCATGAACAAATGCCTTGGCTTGCGGGTAACGCTTCTGGACCAACGCATGCGCTTCCAGGCCGCCCCTGGCGGGCGTCCAATCCAGCCATGCGGACGGTTTTTGCACGATCCATTGCAGGCGGTCTTCCATGCGCCGTGCAACCTCCTCGTGCAACCAGGGCGACTGCGTGGCAGGCACGCAAGCCCAGCGGGCAGCGGCAACGGGATCGATGGTAGGAGGCTTGTGGGTGGTCATGGGCCGGGGAAAAGCAAAGCTGGGCGAGTATATTGGGCGGATGTTCAGCGCATGGGCTCGAGGGTTAAGCCGCGCAGTGCCCAGCACCTGCGCCGTCTGTCATGCGTGGCCCGCGCAAGCCGTTTGCGAGGATTGCATACAGGCATTTGGTCAACCGGTCCACCGTTGCCCGACATGCGCACTGGCCCTTCCGGACACCCTCCGCCAATGTCGCGCGTGCACCCACGCGCCACCGCCATGGGACAGCGCCCTGGCTGCAGTGGACTATGCCTACCCGTGGGACCGGCTGATCGCTCACTTCAAGTTTCAGGAGAACCCCGCTTGGGCGGGCCATTTCGCCGCACTCATGCGCAGCGCGCCTTGGGTAGAACCGGCGCTGGAAGCGGCAGACTTTGTCATCCCCATGCCGCTGGCCAGAGAACGCCTGCTGCAAAGAGGCTTTAACCAATCCGCCTTGCTGGCGCGTCACCTCAGCCCTGACAAAACACTGGAGCAAGTGCTTCTTCGCGTTATCAACACGCCCGCACAAAGTGCACTGGACCGCAAAGACCGCCAAGACAATGTGCGACATGCTTTTGCCATGGAACCCCTACTTCAGGGCGCTGTGTCGGATAAGCGCATCGTACTGCTGGATGACGTGATGACCAGCGGTGCTTCCATGAGTGCAGCGGCGACAACCCTGCGGCACGCAGGCGCAGCGCACATCACTGCGCTGGTCTTCGCCCGCACCGGCGTGGATGCCGCTACTGCGTAGACAATGACGGCATGTTTCATATTGTTTTGGTTGAGCCCGAAATCCCTCCCAATACGGGCAACGTGATCCGCCTGGCGGCTAACACCGGCTGTCGTTTGCATCTGGTGGAGCCTCTGGGTTTCTCCATGGACGACAAGCACATGCGCCGCGCCGGGCTGGATTACCACGAGTACGCCCAGCTCAAGCGCCACGCCAGTTGGCAGCATTTTCTGGACGCAGAACGTCCGGCGCCTGACCGCTTGTTCACTCTTACGACCCGCGGAACCCGCAGCCCGTTTGAGGTGGCGTTTCAGCCCGGGGATTGGCTGGTATTCGGCTCGGAAACCAAAGGCATTTCTGATTTCGTACGTATGTCCTTCAGCCAGGAACGCAGCCTGCGCCTGCCCATGCGGCCGGATCAGCGCAGCCTGAACCTCTCCAACGCAGTCGCCGTAACGGTATTTGAAGCCTGGCGGCAGAACGGCTTCGGCGCCTGAAGAGCGTCAAATCGCCCTTATTCAGGGGTATTGCCGCACTAGGGCTTCAGCCACACACGCAGGTTTGGCGACTCCCTCTCGCTCAATGGTGACTTCCCAAGCCTGCTGTACGCCACCGTTGTCGACCGGCAGCACCTCCAGCAACTTGAGATGCGCGCGCAAACGGCTATTGACCGGCACCGGCGAAATGAAGCGGACTTTGTTCAGGCCGTAATTCAATCCTATCCGCACATTGAGCACCTGCATGCTGGTTTCCATAAACCGGGGAATCAGCGACAGGGTGAGAAAACCATGGGCAATCGGTGTGCCGAAGGGGCCTTGGGCCGCGCGCTCCGGATCCACGTGGATCCACTGGTGGTCACCGGTTGCCTGCGCGAATTGGTTGATTTGCTCCTGGCTGATGGTCAGCCATTCGCTCACCGCTACGGTGGTACCGACGTGGGCGGACAACTCCGCCAAGGTGTTGAATGTTTTCATGCCGCCACTCTAGCCAGCCGACACCTGCTCCCTTGTTGCCACGGTGACAGGTGACGGGCAATTACGCATCCAGCCACTGGCAAATGGCTTGCCACTGCTGCAAATCCCGCTCGACCTTGCCGGGCGCGACATCAAAAATGGTCAGCCCCCGTGCAATGGCCTGGATGTAGTTTTGGGTATCGCGCACAAAACCCAGCACCGGCAGGTCCAACCCGTCGACAAAGTGCTGCAGCTGATCAGAAGCCAGCGTCCGCTCATCCACGCGCATGCCGACAATGCCCACCTTGAAATTGCCCGCCCGCGAACTGGCGGCCAGCTCATCCAGGAAAGGCTTGGTTGCAAAGATATCAAACACACTGGGCTGCAAAGGCACCACCACATGGGTGGCAATTTTCAGTATTTCCTTAAGGCGCTTGCCGTGCAGGCCGGCCGGGGTGTCGAGCACCACGTGGCTGGTGCCCTTGGGCGGCTTGGCAATGCCCTCCTCATTCAACTCCCACCCCGTGATGGGCTTGGCTGCCGGCGGGCGAAGCCCCAGCCACAGCCTGGAAGATTGCTGGCGATCCGCGTCGCCCAGCATGACGGCATGCCCCATGGAGGCAAAGTAACCGGCAATTTGGGTCGACATTGTGGACTTTCCGACGCCCCCCTTGGGGTTAGCAACAACAACCACGGGCATAGACAGCTCCTCCACTCCATGAACTGCGCTATGTTACGGCCATGGTCACTGAAAGCCAATCTCACCCCATCTACGTCGTTGCCGCCCACCCCAACTGGCGGAACTCCCACGTCAACCGCCAACTCCGCCATGCCGCTGCCTCTGCCGAAGGTGTGGCGCTGTGTGACCTGTATGAGAGCTACGCCGACTATGCCATCGATGTGCAGGCTGAACAGGAAAAACTCGCCGCGGCCCGTCTGGTCGTACTGGTGCATCCGGTGCAGTGGTACTCCATGCCTGCACTACTCAAACTCTGGCTGGATGAAGTGCTGAGCTACGGCTGGGCCTATGGCCATGGCGCCAAAGCGCTGCAAGGCAAAGACTTGTGGCTGGTCGCCAGCACTGGCGGCCCTGAGGCTTCTTACCACCCACAGGGTTACAACCGCTATTTCTTCGACGCTTTCCTGCCCCCCTACGAGCAAACGGCTGCTTTGTGCGGCATGCGTTTTCTGCCGCCCATGGTGCTCCATGGTGCACATAGCGCGCCGCAAGCCGACGTAGAAAGCCACGTCGCTACCTTCGCAGAGCGGCTGCGCAGCTACCCCGAATGGCCGGAGTTAGCGGAACTGGAAAGCACTGCAACATGCGATGTGCCGGATGCGGACCGGCCTGCCGGCTCAGCGCCCTTGCAAGGAGACCTGTGACATGGAGCACGCACCGGCCTGGCTGATCAACAGCCTGATTTACTTGAGTGCAGCGGTGATTGCCGTTCCCCTGTCCAAAGCAGTCGGGCTGGGCGCCATCATTGGCTACCTGGCCGCGGGTATTGCCATCGGCCCCTGGGGCGCGGGACTCGTCAACAACGTGGAAGACATTCTTCACTTTGCCGAGTTCGGCGTGGTGCTGATGCTGTTTCTGGTGGGCCTGGAGCTGGAGCCGCGGCGGCTATGGAGTCTGCGTCGCTCCATCTTCGGCTGGGGCGCCCTGCAGGTGCTGGGTTGCACGGCCTTGCTGATGCTGGTAGCCATGGCCTGCGGTGTGGGCTGGCGCCTGAGCCTGGTGGGGGCGCTGGGGTTGGCGCTATCCAGCACCGCCATCGCGCTGCAGGTGATGGGTGAACGTAATCTGATGCCGACCCAAAGTGGGCAGGCCGCTTTTTCCATCCTGCTGTTTCAAGATGTGGCCGCCATCCCCATCCTCGCTTTGCTGCCCTTGCTGGGCGCCAGTTCAGGATCAAATGAAGGCTTGGCGCCCATGGAATATGCGCAAGCAGCTATTAAAATCATAGCGGTTATTGCCGGTATTGTGCTCGGCGGCCGCCTGCTGTTGCGCCCCCTGTTCCGTTGGATCGCCCGGTCACGCACCCCCGAGATCTTTACTGCGGCAGCGCTCTTGTTGGTGGTGGGCATCTCGGCGCTCATGTTGTTGGTGGGCCTGAGCATGGCGCTAGGCGCTTTTCTGGCCGGCGTGCTGCTGGCCGAAAGTGAGTACCGCCGGGAACTGGAAACCGATATCGAGCCCTTCAAAGGATTGCTGCTGGGCCTCTTCTTTATTGCGGTGGGCATGAGCATCGACTTTGGCGTGCTCCTGGCCTCCCCGGGCACCATGGCGCTGGTGGTGGTGGGTTTTCTGGTGGTGAAGTCCGTGGTGATTTACGGGCTGGCCCGCCATATCCAACTGCCGGGGCCGGAGCGCCCAGTGTTCACCTTGCTGCTGGCGCAGGGCGGGGAATTTGCCTTTGTGGTGTTTCAGGCCGCGGCCGGGGCTAATGTGTTTTCTGCGCCAACGGCCTCACTACTCATAGGCGCCGTGGCCGTCTCCATGCTGCTGAGCCCTCTGGTGCTGGTCGCGGTGGACCGGTGGGTACTGCCCCGCTTTGCCGGGCGCAAGGGGCCGGCGCTGGAAGAAATTGCAGAGCCCCAAAGCGCGCCGGTCATCATTGCCGGATATGGGCGATACGGGCAGATTGTGGGCCGCGTCTTGCTCGCCGAGGGCATTCCCGCCACGGTGCTGGACCACGATGCCGACATGGTCGAAGCCGCCCGCAGCTTCGGCTACCGGGTGTTCTTTGGTGATGCCACCCGCCTGGACCTGCTACGCACGGCCGGCGCAGGGACCGCGCGTGTACTGGTGGTGGCGGTAGACGATGTGGAGCAGTCCCTGGCCATTGTCGATCTGGCGCGTGAACACTTTCCCACCCTGCCCATCGTGGCCCGCGCCCGCGATGTGACCCACTGGAACCAGCTGCGCGAACGGGAAGTCACGTTGGTCGAACGTGAGTTGTTTGAGTCCAGCCTGCGCAGTGCCCGCAGCGTGCTAGAGGTGCTGGGCCAACCCGCCCATATTGCCCGCCAGAGCACCATGCGCTTTCGCCAACACAACCTGAAACTGTTCGAGAAGATGCGCCCCCATTTCAAGGACCGCACCAAGCTGATTGCAGCTGTTAAACAAGGCCGTCAGCAGCTGGAAGAGCAAATGGCCCAGGAACGTGCCGAACGGGAAAAGCGCAGGGGCCCCGACTGGAGCGGGCAGTAAAGCCCGTGCTAACCTCTGGCCATGTTCAATCCATCCCAAGAAGACGTACGTCGATTTTTCTGCTCCGTTTACGCCAAGTCCCGCGCTGGACAGGCGATGGAAGCTATTGAAACCATAGCAGCCCAGTGGATGGACGAGCATCCTGAATACCAGGCGGACTTTGCGGATGTCGATCGGGCCTTGTCGACCATGTACGAGGCGACGGAGGGGCGTACCAACCCATTCCTGCACCTGAGCATGCACCTGTCCATCAGCGAACAGTGCAGCATCGACCAGCCCCGGGGCATACGGCAGGCGGTAGAGCTGTTGACCCACAAGCGGAACTCTTTGCACCAGGCACACCACGAAGCCATGGAGTGCCTTGGCACCATGCTGTGGGAAAGCCAGCGCGCCGGGCGACCACCGGATGGCGATGCCTACATCGCCTGCGTGCAACGCCACGCCACCAAAGACTAGGTCTGCGTTTTCACCAAACCGTCACAGGTCTTGTCACGGCTCTGCCATCAAGTCTGGGTAGCATGAAATTTCCGTTTCCTGGAGACTTCGTGTATGCAAGACTTTCTCACACAACTCAAGATCCAGCGCTGGGATGACCACCGCTATTACCACCACAGCCGCATCAACCAGTCCCTGCACTTGTTGAGCGCGATCAGCTTTCTGGTCGCTTATGCGCTGCTATTCAAAGACCCGGCCATCGCGGCTCTGGTCGCATGGCTGGTGTCCATGACATCCCGCCAGGCAGGGCATTTTTTCTTTGAGCCATTGGGATATGACCATGTCAACAAGGCCACCCACGAATACAAAGAAGAGATCAAGGTCGGCTACAACCTGCAGCGCAAAGTAGTGCTCATGGCCATCTGGGCCGCGGCACCGGTTGCACTCTGGATCGACCCCACCCTGTTCGGCTACTTCGAGCCATCCAGCGGCATGGAAGCTTTCATGCGCCACACCGGCGAACTCTGGCTGTTCGTTGGCGTGGGTGGCCTGATTTTCCGCACCGTGCACCTCTTCTTCATCAAGGACGTGATGTCCGGTCTGGTGTGGATGACCAAAATCATCACCGACCCCTTCCACGACATCAAGCTTTACTACAAGGCACCTCTGGCCCTGATGCGCGGCGAACTTATCGAACCCCGCGGCAATATGGATCACGCACCTACCTGACCGGAACCCGTCGCCAGGTTCCGGCCCTCTGAGGCTCAGAACTTGGCGGCCAGCATCTCCCGCAGGATGCGGCGCTTGATGACCTTGTGCGTCTGGGCGCTATCGGTCCACCACCAACCATCCTGCTGCATCGCCTGACCCGCCGCCACAAACCGGCGGGTTACCTCCTCAAAGTCCGCATCGCTGAAATTCAGGCTGAAGATCATGCGACCGGTTCCCACCCAGCTCAAGGCCAGCCCTTGCAAACGCAAATAGTGCTGAAACAACCAGTGGTAGCAGCCGGGCTGCGTGTAGGTCACGGTCCAGATGGTCGACAGGTTGGCCACGCGTGCCGGCAGACCCGCTACCTCCATGGCATGGTTGAGCTGCGATGCTCGGCGGTTCCAGACACCGTCCAGATCGGTGTAGAGCGCTTGTACCTCGGGTGTTTCGAGCCTGCGCATAAAGGCATTCATGGCGCCCATCACATAGGGGTGCGAATTGAACGTGCCGCGGGCAAAGCAGATATCTGCTGGTGCTTCATCGCGGAAGCGGCGCATCCATTCGCGCTTGCCGCACAACACGCCGATGGGCAGCCCGCCGCCCAGTGTCTTGCCATAGGTCACCATATCAGCACGCACGCCGAAGTATTCCTGAGCGCCACCGGGCGCCAGGCGGAAGCCGACAAACACCTCGTCAAAGATGAGCGCAATACCGCGCTCATCGCAAATCGTGCGCAGGGTTTTGAGCCATTCTGTGTAGGCCGCTTTGTCGAATCCGGCTTTGCGCGAACCGTCCAGCAAGGAGCCGTCGCTGGGCGCCGGCATGTTGGGGTGCAGGGCCTGCAAGGGGTTGATCAAGATGCAGGCAATGTCACGGCGCTTGCGCAGCACGCGCAGAGTGCCCTCGCCCATTTCAGACAAGGTGAAGGTGTCTTTGGCCGTCATCGGGTTGCCGATACCGGGCTGCACATCGCCCCACCAGCCATGGTAAGAACCGCAAAACCGCACCAGCTTCTTGCGGCCGGTGTGGTAGCGGGCCAGGCGCACGGCTTGCATCACTGCCTCGGTGCCGGACATGTGGAAAGACATCTCGTCCATGCCCGAGGCTTTGCGCAGGCGCTGCACGTTGTCCACCATGACCGGGTGGTATGCGCCCAGCACCGGACCCAGGTCGCGCGCGATGGCAGCGCCTTCGTCAATGCACTCTTTGTAAAAGTCATTGCCCATCAGGTTCACGCCATACGAGCCGGTCAGGTCGATGAACACATTGCCGTCCAGATCGGTCACGGTGACGCCGGAAGACGACTGCAAAAAGGAACCGATTTTCAAGCCCTGCTTGACCATGGACTTGAACTGGTAGGGCACGCGGTAGGCACTGACGAACTGCATGTCCGACAAGCCATCGATCACCGAAGCGCCCGCCTCCAGGGTCTTGGGGTAACGCTGTGCAATGCCTTGCACCAGCGCGACAAATGCCGCCTTGCGGCGTGCCACCACATCGACTGGCGCACCGTCTACGGCGAAAACCTGCTGCTCGTCGTAGCTGTAGTTGGGCAGCAAAGAAGCCAGCAAACGCGCATTACGCGGATGGCCTGCCAGCGAGCGGTGCTTGGCCAGCGAGAGCTCGGCGCGCGCCTTCAATTTGCGCAAAGCCGCTATGGCCGCCGCCGTTCCCACGCCGGCCAGCAGCAGGGTTTGCAGTTCTAGAGATTCATTCACGACATTCACCTTTCAATCCAACTTCACTATCAACAATCACCATGCAACTACGTGCACAGATTCAAAAAATCCTCAGCCAGGAAGACCTGAACTTCCTGCTGACCAACCGCATTCCGCGCCAGGCGCTCACCCGCTTTCTGGGGTGGTTCAGCAAGATCGAGCAGCCGCTGGTGCGTGATGCCTCTATCGGCATCTGGAAGTTCTTTAGCGACCTGGACTTGAGCGAAGCCAAAAAGCAGCGCTTTTCCAGCATGCATGACTGCTTCACCCGCGAACTCAAAGACGGCGCCCGTCCCGTGTCGCAAGATGTGGATGCCATGACCAGCCCGGTCGACGCCATCATTGGCGCGAGCGGCCCTATCGAAGGCACCCGCGTGTTCCAGGCCAAAGGCTTTCCGTACACCCTGGAAGACCTGCTGGGCCCGGACGCCGACGTCAGCGAATGGCGTGACGGTAGGTTTGTGACCTTGCGACTGACATCCAGCATGTACCACCGCTTCCACGCACCCCACGACTGCACCGTGGACGAAGTGCGCTACTTCTCGGGCGACACCTGGAACGTGAACCCGATTGCCCTCAAGCGGGTGGAAAAACTGTTCTGCAAAAACGAGCGCGCCTTCATCGGCACCCGGCTGAATGGACCCGGCCCATTGCAGGGACAACGGGTGGCGTTGGTTCCGGTGGCTGCAGTGCTGGTAGCCAGCATCCGGCTGCACTTTCTGGATGTGTTGTTTCACCTGAAATACACCGGCCCCAAAAAGATTGCCTGTAACGCGAGCTTCGAGCGCGGGCAGGAAATGGGCTGGTTTCAGCATGGCTCCACCGTGATCGTGCTGGCGCCCAAAGGCTTTGTGCTCGATGCGGGCCTAGAGCAAGGGTCGCGCGTGCGAATGGGCCAGCCGCTCCTTCGCTGGCAATCCTGAGGCGTTCGCCCTGCTCGTGGGGACGGAAGCAAACGGCCGGCCGTGGCGCTCCAGTACCGAGCGCAAGGTGTGCAAAAACGTATCGGCCACCGCATCCCAGCTGCGGTCGGCCACGGCCTTGGCAGCCGCCGCGCGGAAACGCGCGATGCGTTCAGGGTCCACCGCCAGTTGCACTGCGGCATTGACGAAAGACACGTCGTCGCCTGTAGGCACCAGCACCCCGTTGTCACCGCTTTCAATCAGTTCCAGCGCTGCGGCACAGTCGTACGACACCACCGCCAGCCCACTGGCCAATGCTTCTGGCACCACGTTGCCGTAGGTCTCTGTCATGCTGGGGAACAAAAACAGGTCGGCCGAGGCATAGTGCGCCGCGAGGTCGCCGCCTTTTTGCACACCGGCAAAGTAGGCTTCCGGGCACGCCTCGGTCAGCGCCTTGCGCAGAGGACCATCGCCCACAAACACCAGCTTTACATCCGGCACGCGCGCTTTGATGGCGCGGAACGCGGCCACCACCAGTCCCACGTTTTTTTCCTTGGCGAGGCGCCCCACCAACAAAATGACGGGCTCATCGCCCTGCACGCCCCATTGGCGGCGCAGCACATCAGACCGGTGTTGCGGGCCGAACTGCTCCAGCGCAACGCCGCGCGACAGCAGCGTCACGTTTTCGTAGCCGCGTGCGCTCAGGTCCTGCACCAGGCTGCGGGTGGGCACCATGGTGGCTTGGGTGCGGTTGTGCAGCTTGCGCAGGTAAGACTCGATCGGCGTCTTCAAGAGGCCAATGCCATAGTGCTGCGAATAGCTCTGAAAATTGGTGTGGAACGAGCTGGTGATCGGCAGCTGCAACTTGCGGGCCGCCGCTACCGCAGACCAACCCAGCGGCCCTTCGGTGACCACGTGCACGATGTCGGGCCGGCGCTCACCCCACAGCTTGAGCAAGCGGTTTTTGGAGGGCATGCCGAACCGCAGCTCGCCGTACGCCGGCAAAGGCACGCCTTTGGAGAGCACTTCATCCAGCCCCTCGTGCTGCAAGGTGGCCTGCTCGCGCGATTGGCGCGGTCGCACCACTTGGACCGAATGCCCCTTTTGCAGCATGCCGTTGACGAGCCACCCCAGCGTCATGGCCACGCCATTGACTTCGGGTGGAAAGGTTTCTGTCACGACGGCAATCCGCAAACTGGAGAGCTGCGGAGCGAAGGACTCGATGAGGAGGTCGTCGGAGGTTTTCACAAGCCCGAGACTAGGCACCCCACATAACAGCTTGATGATGCTTTTTTGACAGTTTGACGTCTATCAAGCCAGTCGCGCCGGCATCCACTGCCCGCGATAGGCAACGCACACCAGCACCATGCCCACCGTCACCAAAGCACCGAACCCCAATACCAATGTGCTGAGCTGCAAATGCAGCGCGGTGGCGCCTGCATAGACCGCCAGCATGACCAGCATGCCCGCGTTTTCATTGAAACCCTGGACCGCGATGGAGCGACCTGCCGTCAACAAGGTGTAGCCACGGTGCTGCAATAGGGCATTCATGGGCACCACAAAGAAACCGGCCATCGCACCGACCACCACCATCAACATGGCGGCCATGGGAATGGATTGGACCCACAGCATGAGCGGGATGACCAGCCCCAACAGCAATCCCAAAGGCAAGAGGCGTACTGCCCGGTCCAGTGCCACATAGCGGCTGGCGGCTATGGCCCCGGCCACGACACCCAGTGCAGTGACACCCTGCAAGTAAGCCGCCTTGTCCAGTGGCAAACCCAGGGCCTCATTCGCCCAACGCAGCACCACCAATTGCAAGGTCGCCCCGACCCCCCACAGCAAGGTGGTCACCGACATGGACATACCGCCCACAGCATCCCGCCACAAAAGAATGTTTTCACGCCAGAAACGAACCGCAAGGGCACGTGGGTGAATCGAATACGGGTCATACCGCGCACCACTGTCAGGAATGACAAAGCACACCAGCATGGCCACGCTATTCAAAGCCAGCAACACCAGCATGCCCGCCAAGAGGGTGGTGCCAGTAGCCCCCTGCCAGCTCCACAACAGTGGCCCTTGCAACACCGGCAACAGCGGACTGATCAATACACCGCCCAGCACGGTCCCGAAAATCACGGCGCATACCGTGGCGCCTTCAAAGAAACCATTGGCCCGCACCAGCTCACTGGACGGCAGCAACTCGGTCATCAAGCCGTATTTGGCAGGGGCATACAGCGCAGCGCCCCAGCCCGCCACCACGATGGCCAAGAGCGGATCCACCCCGTGAAGCAGCAACACCATAGCCACCACCTTGAGGGCATTCGACAGCACCATGACCCGCCCTTTGGGGAAGGCGTCAGCCACCGGCCCCACCAGAGGGGCCAGCAACACATAAAACAAGGTGAAGCCGATTTTCAGAAGGGGGATGCGCCAATCCGCCTCGGCCAGCTCCATTACTCGGGCAATCGCGACGATAAGGAACGCGTTATCCGCCAGGGTAGAAACGAACTGCACCGCAAGCAGCACATAGAAGGCACTGGGCATAGTTCGGGATGTGGCGTGCATGGTTCAGCAAAAGTTGAAGCTGCGCATGCTGCCGTTTGCATGTGAAGGCACGGTGACACCGGATGTGAAAAGGCCATGTCACGGTTTTGCCGCAAAGCTTGCCTAGCATCCGGCATCCAAGACAAGGGGGGCGACTTTGCGACATCACATGGCACGATGGGCCGCCAAAGCACTGATAGGCTGTGCGTACGTCAGCATTCCAATTGCACCGGCCCTGGCCAGCCTGGTGTTCTGGCGCAAGCGCTACCTGCGGGACTACCGGGGCACCATGCGCAACGCGCACCGCCATATCCGGGCCATGCAAGCCGGCCCCGCTTTGCATTACTTTCAAGACGTGGCCGGACGCGAGCGCCAGGTGCCGGAGCACATCGAGGGCGAGTGCATTCAGTGCGGCAACTGCTGCATGGACCACCAATGCATGTTTCTGGAACCCGCCGGGCCACAGCGCTTTCAGTGTGGCATTTACCACTCGCCTTTGCGTAAGGTTTCGAATTGCGGGTCCTTCCCGCTGCACAGCCACGACATAGCGCGCTACCAATGTCCCAGCTACTTTGTGGTGGACACTCGCATGCCGATGATCCCTATCGTGCCGGTCACTGCGAAATAGCCGGAAACGAAAAAGCCGCTCATCGAGCGGCTTTTGAATGGGGTAGACGCCGGAGGCTTACTTGAAGCGGCTCTGGGGAACCACTTTCAACTCCGTGGGCAAAGAACCTACGTAGTTGGCCAGCTCCTTGAGCTCGGCATTGCTGAACTGCTTGGCCACACCGCCCATAATGGCGTTACCGCGGCCGACGTTCGCGTTACCTTCAACCTTGTAAGCCTTAAGCGCAACATACAGGTAGTCGCTGTGCTGGCCGGCAATCTTGGGGTAGGTGGGGTCGATCGGCTTGCTCAAAGACTCACCGTGGCAAGAGGCGCAGTTGCCTTTGGTCAGCAAGGCGTTGACCTTTTCAGAACCGGGAGCTGCTTTTTCCAGAGCGGGGGCACCTTCCACCACGCCGCTGGCTTCGTAATAAGCGGCCAAGTCAGCGATGTCCTGATCGGTCAAGGACGCGGCGATGCCCTTCATGGAGGGGTGCTTGCGTTCGCCCTTCTTGTAGGCGTTCAGGGAGGCAGCAATGTACTTGCCGCTTTGGCCGGAAATCTTGGGAACCTTGTGAATTTCGGGGAAGCTGGCTTGGTAGCCCACGATGCCGTGGCAGCCGATGCACATGGCGTTCTTTTTGGCGCCGGCCTGCACATCACCCTGCACGCCCTCGGCATGAGCTGCAAAAACGGTCACAGAGGCGACAAGCGCGGCGGACAGCGACAAGAGAATTTTGTTCATTTTGCGAGGACAATCACAGAGTGATGACGTGGTGGTTGTATCAAACCATTATATCGACAAGGCCCTCCGTAGAACCCCTATGTTTGATCCCCATCAAGCGACAACGCCGAAGCATTTGCTATGAAATTCACCGGTACCTCCAACTACGTTGCCACCCAGGACCTGATGCTGTCGGTCAATGCCGCCATCACCCTGCAGCGCCCCCTGCTCGTCAAGGGCGAACCCGGCACCGGCAAAACCATGCTTGCCGAAGAGGTGTCTGAAGCTTTGGGCATGCCTTTGTTGCAATGGCACATCAAATCCACCACCAAAGCCCAGCAGGGCCTGTACGAATACGACGCCGTGAGCCGCCTGCGCGACTCGCAGCTCTCAGATGTGGACGGCGGTGAGCGCGTCAAGGACATCAACAACTACATCATCAAAGGCGTGCTTTGGCAGGCCTTTACCGCCGACCAGCCGGTGGCGCTGCTGATTGACGAAATCGACAAGGCGGACATCGAGTTCCCCAACGACCTGTTGCGTGAAATCGACCGCATGGAGTTCTATTGCTATGAGACACGCCAGCTGATCAAGGCCAAGCACCGGCCGCTGGTGTTCATTACCTCCAACAACGAGAAGGAACTGCCTGACGCCTTCTTGCGCCGCTGCTTCTTCCACTACATCAAGTTCCCGGATGCCGCCACCATGCAAAGCATTGTGGATGTGCACTTCCCCGGCCTGAAAAAAGAGCTGGTCAGCGCCGCCATGAAAACCTTCTTCGAGGTGCGCAACCTGCCCGGCTTGAAGAAAAAGCCCTCTACCAGCGAACTGCTGGATTGGCTCAAGCTGCTGCTGGCCGAAGACATTCCCGCTGAAGCGCTGCAAAGCAAAGACGACAAAATGGCGGTCCCCCCGCTGGTGGGCGCACTGCTGAAGAACGAACAAGACGTCACGCTGTTTGAAAAGCTGATGTTCATGCAACGCCATAACCGCTGATCGCCATGAGTTCCAAACTGTTGCTGGAAGGCATTTCGGATGCCGTGGGCTTTGTAGGCGGCGCCTTGGCGGGTTTCTGGATCGGTCGCCTGCTGGGCTTGGACCTGTTTGCACCCGGCTATGGCAATGCCAGCGTTGGCGCCATTGTGCTGGTGGGCTTAGGCGGAGGCATCGGCTTGCAGCTGGCGCGCAAATGGCGTAACCGCCAGTCCGACACCCCCAAGGAATAAACATGGCATTCGTTGAGCCTGTCACCCTGAGCGCCCGCGGCGTCACCCTGCTGCCGCTGGCGCTGGAACACGAAGCCGGACTGAAGGCCGCCGCCGCGGACGGTGAACTTTGGAAGATCCGCGTGACCTCCGTGCCCGAGCCGGAGCACACACGCAAATACATTGAAGACGCCCTCACCATGCGCGAGGCCGGCCACCGCTTCGCCTTCGCCGTGATCGAAACGGCCACCGGCAAAGTACTGGGCTGCAGCAGCTACCACGACATCGTGCCGGCCATCAAGCGTGTTGAAATCGGCTGGACTTGGTATGCCAAAAGCAGCCAACGCAGCCACGTCAACACCACCGCCAAGCTGCTGCTGTTGACCCACGCCTTCGAAACACTGGGCTGCCACGTTGTTGGGTGGAGAACGGACAACTTCAACTTCGCGTCCCAAACCGCCATCGAGCGCCTGGGCGCCAGACGAGACGGCGTCATCCGTGGCCACGCCCTGCGCCGCGACGGCACCATCCGTGACACCGTGATGTACAGCCTGCGCAGCGGTGAGTGGCCTGAAGTGAAAACCCAGTTGCTGTATCTGCTGGACAAACCCCGCACCTGAGGGCACCGCCATGCTGCTGGACTTCTTCTACACCCTGCGCTCTGCCAAGTTACCTGTATCGGTCAAGGAATACCTGACCCTGCTGGAAGCACTGCAAAAAGGGGTGGTAGGACCCAACACCCGGCCTGCGGATGGTGAAGCAGAGGCCAGCGGCTACAGCATTGACGACTTCTACTTTCTTGCCCGAACCACGCTGGTCAAGGACGAGAAGCACTACGACAAGTTCGACCGGGCCTTCGGGGCTTACTTCAAAGGCATCGAGCACGTCAGCGATTTCACCAAAGACATTCCAGCCGAGTGGCTGCGCAAAAACCTCGAGAAGTTTTTGACGCCTGAAGAACAAGCCAAGCTGCAGGCCATGGGCTGGAACGAGCTGATGGAAACGCTCAAAAAACGCCTTGAAGAACAAAAAGAACGCCATGAGGGCGGGAACAAGTGGATAGGCACGGGCGGCACATCCCCTTTTGGCGCTTACGGACAAAACCCGCAGGGCATCCGCATCGGGCAGGACAAGAGCCGCAACCGCAGCGCCGTGAAGGTCTGGGACCAGCGCGCCTACAAAGACTACGACGACACCCAGGAACTCGGCACCCGCAACATCAAGGTGGCGCTGCGCCGTCTGCGCAAGTTTGCCCGCGAAGGCCATGAAGACGAGCTGGACCTGGAGACCACCATCAGCAAGACGGCGGCGAATGCCGGCTTTCTGGACATCAAAATGCGCCCCGAGCGGCACAACAACGTCAAGGTGCTGTTACTGATGGACGTGGGCGGCACCATGGACGACCACATCCAGCGGGTGGAAGAGCTCTTCAGCGCGGCCAAGACCGAGTTCAAGCACCTGGAGTTTTATTACTTCCACAACTGCGTCTATGACTTCATGTGGAAGAACAACCGCCGCCGCTTTGCGGAGAAGTTTGATACCTGGGACATCATCCGCAAGTACAACAAGGACTACAAGCTGATCTTTGTGGGCGACGCGACCATGAGCCCCTACGAGATTTTGCAGCCCGGCGGCAGCGTGGAATACAACAACGAAGAGCCCGGCGCCGAATGGCTGCAGCGACTGATGAGCGCCTTCCCCAAGTTTGCGTGGATCAACCCCGAACCCCAAGGCGTCTGGCAGTACCGCCAGAGCATCGCGGTCATCCAGCAGCTGGTGCAAAACAAGATGTACCCCCTAACCCTCAAAGGCCTGGAAGAGGCCATGCGGCAGCTGACCAAGTAGGCATCACACGGCAACGAGGGATGCCCTTCGCGCAGGCCGATACAATCCCGCGTCCGGTCTCCGTAGTTCAATGGATAGAACGGCCCCCTCCTAAGGGGCAGATACAGGTTCGATTCCTGTCGGGGGCACCAGACACTTTAACGTCAAATAAGGCTCTGGCGCACATGAAATATGCGCAAGCAGCTATCAAAAAGTGAGCAAATCAGCGCTGACGCAGCGCGATGATGTCTTCCCGGACTGCTGCAGCCCACGCCCGGCGGTCACGCCCCTCGGCGGTTTGCGGGGCGCCAAACGTCACCACAGCCTGAATGCCGTCGCTGCACAGCGTGCGCCACAGGGAGCCGAGCAGCGTGTCGTCTCCGATGTAGCAAGGGGCAAAGCTTTGCTGGCCTTGGGCATCGGCAAACTGCAGGGCCACCGGCTGGATGGGCGCATTCACTGCGATGGCGGCCTGCAACAGGTTTGCGTGGAAGGGCAGCACGTGGGTGCCATCACCAGTAGTGCCCTCGGGGAACACGGCCAGCACCTCGCCCAAGCTCAAGCGCTCGGCCATATGGTGCACCACCCGCATGGCGTCGCGGCGGGATTCGCGCTCGATATACAGCGTGCCGGCGCCGGTCGCCAGCGTGCCCACCACGGGCCAATGCTGAATATCGGCCTTTGAGATAAAACGGCAATGCCGCGCGGCGTGGATAACCACGATGTCCAGCCAGGAGATATGGTTAGCCGCCAGCAGCACCGGACCGCCTGCGGGTGGCGTGCCATTTACTACCAATTTAATAGCTAGCCGCGCAAGCATGGCGTGCGCCCAAGCCTGAACCTCTGCATCACGCTCTGGCTGCGAGAGCCGGGGAAACACCATGCGAATACGCCACGCGCCCGCTAGCACATGCAGGAGGACACGGCTGATTCGCCAGAGGGCTTTGAGTTGGCGCATGCGTTTTTGGCTTGATGCGGCTTCAGGCTGCGGTGTAGGCCACACGACCACCGACCAGCGTGGCTTTCACGCGTCCGGGCAGTTCGTAGCCGCCGAACGGCGTGTGCTGCCCTTGGCTGACGAGTGCGGATGGCTCGACCACCCAGTGTGCGGCCGGGTCAAACACACAAATGTCAGCCGCGCCGCCTGCTGTCAGGCGGCCTGCGCTGGCGGCAAAAGTACCCAAAGCACCGCCCAATACCAGAGCTGAACGGCTAGTAACGGTGGCTACCGCTTCCGCCACGCCCAAGCCGCTCTCTTGCGCCCACTTGAGGGCCAGACTCAGCAGCAGCTCTAGGCCAGTGGCGCCGGGTTCTGCCTCCGCAAAGGGCAGTGTTTTTTCATCCGCGCTGACGGGGTTATGGTCGGAGACCAGCGCATCGATGGTGCCATCGGCCAAGGCGGAGCGCAGGGCATCGCGGTCGCGCTGCTGGCGCAGGGGCGGGTTCAGGCGCATGCGGCTGTCGAAGTAGCCAATGTCCACATCGGTCAGGTGCAAGGAGTTGATGCTCACATCGCAGGTCACGGGCAGGCCTTCGGCCTTGGCCTGACGCACCAGCTCCACACCGGCAGCGCTGCTGATACGGCACAGGTGCACGCGGGCCTTGGTCGAGCGCACCAGCTCAAAGATGGTGTGCAGGGCAATGGTTTCTGCGGCCACCGGCACGCCGGAGAGGCCCATGCGGGTAGCCAAGGGGCCGCTGGCAGCCACGCCCTTGCCAAGGTAGGCCTCTTGCGGGCGCAGCCACACGGTGTAGCCGAAGGTGCTGGCGTACTGCAGGGCACGCTGGGTGACCTGGGTGTTGAGCAAGGGCACTTCGGCCTGGCTGAAGGCCACGCAGCCGGCTTGAGTGAGCTGCAGCATTTCGGTGAGCACTTCGCCCTGCAGATTGCGGGTGAGCGCCCCCAGCGGGAACACGCGGGCCTGGTGCAGGCGCTCGGCGCGGTAGCGCAGCATTTCGACCAGACCGGCTTCGTCCAGCACGGGTTCGGTATCGGGAGGGCACACCACGCTGGTGACGCCACCAGCCACCGCAGCGGCCATTTCGCTGGCCAGCATGCCTTCGTGCTCGTGGCCGGGCTCGCGCAAGCGCACTGACAAATCGACCAAGCCCGGCGCAACGATGCAGCCTTGTGCGTTGATGGTGGTTTGCGGGGCAAAGCCGGCGGGCGCAGTGCCGATGGCCAGGATGCGGCCGCTGGAGATGGCCACATCAGCCACGGTGTCGGTGCCGCTGGCGGGGTCGATGACACGGCCGCCTTGAATCAGAATTTGCATTGCTTCAGTCCTTGAATCTGGGTGCGAGTCGCCATCACGCTTCGTTGCCCGCGACGATGCTCATGACCGCCATGCGCACGGCGATGCCGAAGGTCACCTGCGGCAGGATCACGGCCTGTGCACCGTCCACCACCGCCGAGTCAATTTCCACCCCGCGGTTGATGGGGCCGGGGTGCATGACGATAGCATCAGGCTTGGCGAGCTGCAGCTTTTCAGGCGTGAGGCCGAAGCTCTTGAAGAATTCGTGCATGGACGGCAACAGCGCGCCGCTCATGCGCTCGTTTTGTAAGCGCAACATGATGATGACGTCGCAGTCCTTGATGCCCTCTTCCAATGTGTGGCATACCCGCACGCCCATTTGCGCCATGTCGGATGGCACCAGCGTTTTGGGGCCGACCACGCGCACCTCGGCACAGCCCAAAGTGGTCAGCGCATGGATATCCGAGCGCGCCACACGGGAGTGCAGAACGTCACCCACGATGGCGACCGTGAGGTTGGAAAAGTCTTTTTTGTAGTGCCGGATGGTGAACATGTCCAGCAGCCCTTGGGTGGGGTGGGCATGGCGGCCATCGCCGGCATTGATCACATGCACATGGGGTGCGACGTGCTGGGCGATCAGGTAGGGCGCGCCGGATTCGCTGTGGCGCACCACGAACATGTCAGCGGCCATGGCGCTCAGGTTGGCGATGGTGTCCAGCAGCGACTCCCCCTTGCTGGCACTGGAGCGTGCAATGTCGAGGTTGATGACGTCCGCGCTCAGGCGGGTGGCAGCAATCTCGAAGGTGGTGCGGGTGCGGGTGCTGTTCTCAAAGAACAGGTTGAACACACTTTTGCCGCGCAGCAAGGGCACCTTTTTGACTTCGCGGTCGTTGAGCGACACGAAGTTGGTGGCGGTGTCCAGAATGTGGGTGAGGATGTTTTTGGGCAGTCCTTCGGTGGACAGCAGGTGGATCAGCTCACCGTGTTTGTTGAGTTGCGGGTTGCGCTTGTACAACATGCTCAGGCCTCCTGCACATCAAAAGAAAACACACCCTCAGCGTTACGCGCCAAGGCCAGAGACTGGTGCGCTGCCAGGCTGACCCGCGCTGCCGCGAATTCGGCCTGGATGGGCAACTGGCGCCCGCCGCGGTCTACCAGCACCGCCAAGCGCACTTGGGCGGGGCGGCCGTAGTCAAACAGCTCGTTAATCACGGCGCGGATGGTGCGGCCGGTGTACAGCACGTCGTCCAGCACCAGAATGTCGGCGCCATTCACATCAAAGGGCAACTGGGTCTGGCCACCGGAAGACAGGCCCCGTTTGGCGAAGTCGTCCCGGTGCATGGCGGACGAAATCGTGCCATGCTTGCCCGCGAGCTTCAGGTCCGCCTGCAGGCGCTCGGCCAGCCAAGCGCCTCCCGAGGTGATGCCCACCAAGCGGGTATCTGCATTGCACAACTGCTGTACGCCGCGCAGGAGTTCGCGGTACAGCGCCTCTGCATCCAAAGCCAATGTGGTCACGGGAGGTTCCTCAAAAATTGTTCCAAAATAATGCAGGCCGACATGGCATCGGCGTCTTTGGCGCCGCTGGCAATCGCCTCGGTGGTGCTGTAGCGCTCGTCCACCTCAAACACTTGCAGGCCGAAACGCCCTTGCAACTGGCGCCCGAATTTTTGTGCGCGGGCGGTGTTTTCGTGCGGGGCGCCATCAGGGTGGTAGGGCACGCCGATCACGATGGCATCGGGCTGCCACTCTTTGAGCTTGGCAGCCACACCATCAAAGCGGGCATTACCCTCGGCATGGATGGAGCCTTGCGGCTGCGCGGTGCGCATAAGCCGGTTGCCCACGGCAACGCCGGTGCGCTTCAAGCCGAAATCAAATGCAATAAAGGTGGTGAGGGCGGGAGGCACGGGGGGCGTAGCGTCGCTCATGCGTGCCCCGCTTGTTGCGAAATCATCCAGGATTCCAAGCCCAAGAGCCCCAAAGCCCGGTCATAGCGTTGCTCCACCGGCGTGTCGAAAATCAAGGACTGGTCCGCAGCGACTGTCAGCCAGCTGTTTTCACCCAACTCGGTTTCCAACTGACCTTCGCCCCACGCTGAGTAGCCCAAAGACACGAGTACCCGCTTGGGGCCGGAGCCCATGGACAAGGCCTCAAGCACGTCTTTGGAGGTGGTCATTTCCAGCCCGCCGGGAATGGTCATGGTGGAGGAGTACAGCGACTCGTCGCTGCCCTGGCCCTCAGCCACCACGGACTCATGCAATACAAAGCCACGCTCGGTTTGTACCGGACCACCTTGAAACACTTGCTGGCTGACCAGGTCCGCACGATGCAGTGGCAGATCTATTTTGTCAAAAAGGGCAGGCAGCGGCATGTCGGCTGGCTTGTTAATGACCAAGCCCAAAGCCCCACGCGCGGAGTGTTCGCACACATACACCACGCTTTTGCCGAACATGGCATCGTCCAGTCCGGGCATTGCGATCAGGAAATGATTGGTGAGATTGAAAGGTGCAGAATCGCCGGACATTGTTTGATTTTAACGGCTGACATGCAATCTCACTTCTCTACCGGGTTGGTTTGGTTCCGGCGCGACCTGCGCACCGAAGACAACGCGGCACTGTCCCGCGCGCTGGCTTGCTGCGACACCGTTTATTGTGTTTTTGTGTATGACAAAGCCATTCTGGACAAGCTGCCGCGCCAGGACCGCCGGGTGGAATTCATTCATGAGTCTGTCACGGCATTGGAGTCTTCATTGCAGGCGTTGCGAGGATATGCGTCCCGCACACTGATCACTTTGCACGATGTGGCGCAGTCTGCCATTCCGGAGCTCGCCAAACAGCTGCAGGCGAATGCCGTATTCGTAGCCCGTGATTACGAACCCGCCGCCGTGACCCGCGACACTGCGGTGCAGCAGCAACTTTTGGCTGAGGGCAAGCAGCTCGTTTTGGTGAAAGACCAAGTCATTTTTGAGGAACGGGAGGTATTGACCCAGACCGGCAAACCTTACGGAGTCTTCACTCCCTATCACCGCGCTTGGCTTGCGCGGATAGGTAGTGAGCTGGTACCAGGCCATGACGTCGGTCGTGGCCACGCGGTACTGGCTGCTGCGCCGGACGCCCTCGCCCAGCCATTGCCCTCGTTGGGGGGCTTAGGGTTCGAAGCCACTAACCTGCGAGCGCTTGGCATGCATGGCGGCAGTGCTGCAGGCGAAGCGTTGTTGCAGGACTTTGTGGGGCGCATGGACCGGTACAGCGAAGCCCGCAATTTTCCCAGCGTGAAGGGCCCTAGCTATCTTGGAGTCCATTTGCGCTTTGGCACCGTATCTATCCGCAAGCTAGTAAACCTCGCCCTACAGCGGGTGCGCAACGGGAGCGAGGGGGCCTCGGTATGGTTGGCAGAGCTCGCTTGGCGGGACTTTTACTTTCAGATCTTGGCAAACTTTCCACACGTGGCAACGCAGGCTTTCAAGCCGGAATACGATGCCATTGCCTGGGAGCAAGGCGAGGAAGCTGAGGCTCTATTTGAGGCGTGGTGCGAAGGGAAAACCGGCTACCCGATTGTTGATGCGGCCATGACTCAGCTCAACCAGACAGGCTACATGCACAACCGTCTGCGCATGGTGGCGGGCAGCTTTTTGGTGAAGCACCTTGGCTTGGATTGGCGCTGGGGCGAGAAGTACTTCGCTCTCAAGCTCAACGATTTTGATCTATCCGCCAACAATGGCGGTTGGCAATGGGTGGCCTCCAGCGGATGCGATGCGCAACCCTATTTCCGGATATTCAACCCCGTGACCCAAAGCGAAAAGTTTGACGGGCAAGGCAAATTCATCAAACGTTACCTTCCACAACTGGCTGGCCTTTCTGACAAGGCCATCCATGCGCCATGGCTCGCGAAACCCATGGAATTGGCAGCTGCGGGAGTTCATATCGGCAGCAACTACCCGGCGCCTGTCGTTGATCATGCGAAAGCCAGAGCACGCACGCTCGCGCGCTATGGCTTGCTCAAAAAATCAACGGATCAAGCAGGCGCTGCGACTGAGCAATAGCCCCGCACCAGACCCAGCAACTCGTCTTCCGAGTAGGGCTTGCCAAGGTAGTGGTCCACGCCCAACTCACGGGCGTGTTCACGATGCTTCTCTGCGATGCGAGAGGTGATCATGATGATAGGCAGTCCTTGCAGTTTGGCATCTGCGCGGATGTTGCGGGCCAGGTCGAAGCCATCCATGCGGGGCATTTCGATATCAGACAGTACGACTGCCGGGATTTCTTCCTGCAGCTTTTCCAGTGCCTGCAATCCGTCGTTGGCCAGAGCTACCCGGTAGCCTTCACGCTTGAGCAATCGCTGGGTCACGCGCCGGACGGTGATGGAGTCATCTACCACCAACACCAAGGGCAGCTGGGTTCCGGACGCGGCCGTTGCAGCGGCTTTTGCCGGTACATCGGAGGTTGTTTCCAACAATGCATTTACTGGGGTAGCTTCAGTTCCAAGCCCACGGGCTAGGTCACCGTACACGGATGCCAATGCCACGGGGTTGTATATCAGCACCACGGCACCGGATGCCAGCACCGACATGCCGGCCAGACCTGGCAATCGAGCGAGTTGCGGACCGAGGTTCTTCACAACCACTTCGCGGTTGCCCAAGACTTCGTCGATGTGCACGGCCAAGCGCTGGCCCGCACTTCGGAAAATGGCAACCGGCAGCGTTTTGCCACCCGCATCCGTGCTCTTCGCGGAGACCTGCAATAGTGCGCCACCCCAGAAGAAAGGAACCTGTTCTTCACCGAAGCTGAATGCTTGCTGGGCATACGCTGTATCCAGCTGGGCAGCGGGAACGCGCAGCACGGTTTCCATAATGTTAGCGGGTACACCGATGGAAAACTCGCCCATCCGCAAGATCACCACCTGTGTCACAGCGGTCGTCAGGGGAAGCACCAATTTGAAGGTTGTACCGGCATTCGCCTGCGTTTGGGTTTCGATACGTCCGCCCAAGGCATGGACCTCTGCCCTCACCACATCCATTCCGATTCCACGCCCTGAGAGTTCAGTGACTTCGTCTGCCGTGGAGAAACCGGGCATAAAGATCAAGTTGGCAGCATCTGCATCGCTCATGGAATCGCCAACGCCAATCAGTCCCTTGGCTTCTGCTTTTGCGCGGATGCGATCCAAGTGCAGTCCGGCACCATCGTCTGTAAAACTCACAGTCACATCGTTACTTTCCTGATGGACTTGGATCGTGATGTTGCCCGAAGCCGCTTTTCCACCTGCTGCTCGGTCGGCCGGCGTCTCGATGCCGTGCGCCACCGCGTTACGGAGCAAGTGCTCAAACGCCGGTGCCATACGGTCCAACACACCGCGGTCGATTTCAATAGCGCCACCGGATATATCGAGTTTTACCTGCTTACCTGCATCTTTGGAAGCCTGCCGAACAACACCATACAGGCGGTCGGAGATCCCGTCGAACTCCACCATTCGAGTGCGCAACAAGTCCTTCTGCAACTCGCGTGCCTGCCGACCTTGGGCAATCAAGTCGTCTTCCGTACCTTCGACGGAGCGCTGCAAATTACGCTGAACTGTCGCCACATCGTTGACCGACTCCGCCATCATGCGGGTCAGTTCCTGAACACGGGTAAACCGGTCGAATTCCAAGGGGTCAAATGACTGTGCGGAATCCTTGGTCTGTGCCAAGCGCGATTGCATTTGAGATTCGGCCTGCAGCTCGACATCACGCAATTGCTGACGCAGACGATCCAGATTTCCGGTGAGCTCACCAAGAGAGGTCCGCAACTGAGTCAAGCGCTCATCCATCCGCGAGCGGGTGATCATGACCTCGCCGGCTTGATTCACCAGCCGATCCAGCAATTGAGAGCGAACCCGCACTGACTGGTTACCCTGCGCGCGCGGCATAGCCATCGCTGGAGCTTGGATAGCGGGTAGCGTTTTTGGCAAAGGCGCGACAACAGACGTGGCATTCGTCACAGGCACCGCTTCCAGCGGTGCAGAAACTTGCTTGTCCGGCACACCTTCGGCATCCGACTCAGGCAACTTCCCAAGCGAGGAGAATGCGGCTTGCAGCGAATCGAAACGACCCAGCAATGGTTCCAGCTGAATGGATTGCAATCCTTCGGCTCCGAGCTGCTCGATGGACGACTCCATGCGATGACCCATTTCACCCATGCGCATGGCACCGGCCAAACGCGCACTACCCTTTAAAGTGTGCAACAAGCGCAGCACTTCGCTGCGGGCGCCGAGGTTGTCCGGTCTAGCAACCCATTGGCGTAAAGCGGAGCCCAGTTGGGGCATGAGTTCCGTAGCTTCTTCTTCAAAAATCGGCAGCAAATCTGCATCCAGATGGTCTTCAGCGTCCAGATCGTCATCCTGCTCATCCAGGATCACAAGTGGTGCAGCCTCTGCCACTACGGCGGGCAAAACATCCGGCACATCGATCTCGAATGCTTCCAGTACGGGCGAGGCCTCATTTACAGGAGCATCCATCGATTCGGATAACGGCTCAACCTCTGGATCAGTGATGGAGGACTCCTCCATCACTGGCGCTGGAAACTCGGTATCAATGATGACCTGCAAGGAGTGCAGCACGTCTGCATCGGCTTCCTTCACAAAGCCAGCAGCAAATTGGTGAAGCAAGCGCCGTATGTCTTCGGCGGCATCGCAAAACACGGCCGCATGTGCAGACTGCACCTGACGGTGCAACTGCACGTGCTGCAGGGCTTGCTCCAGTGCCTTGGCCATATTGGAAAGGGCCATAAAGCCCACAGTCGCAGAACTGCCCAAGAGGGAGTGCGCCAAGGAAATCACAGAGTCCGTGATGGGATCGCCGAGCTCCATCGCCCATTCGCCCAGCTCCGTTTGCAAGCGACGCGACCACTCGTCAGCCTCATTGAGATAGACGTTGTACAGCGGAATGCTCATGCGCAAGGAACCGATGACTTTCATGCCATCGTCCGTGTCGGCGACTACGACCTCTTCGGCAGGTGGCTCCGGTGCAACCACCACCGGCTCTGGAAACTCCAGCACCAATGCTGACTCGCGGGGCTCCGGCTCCTCCACCGCGACCGAATCCGGGTGCGGTAGTGGCTCTTCGACATACATTTCCGCCAAGCGGGTTTCCAAGGGTGCCAGTTCTGTTTTTGCGGGTGACTCAAAGTCGCCAAAATCGAATTCACCCAGCTCCAGCTCTTCGGGCTCCGGCTGAGGGTCCAAGGGGACTTCTACAGAAGATGCACGTGAATCCAAGGCAGTCGTTTGCTCAAAGTCAAACATTTGGGTAGATGCAAAGTCTGCCTGCTCCATAGGCTCGCTCAATGAAAGCTCAAGCTCGCCCGCCAACTGCGTGGGCTCAAAGTCTTGCACCGGAACGGTTTCCAGCATATCGGGCGCACCGATTTGCGTCGCGTCGAAGTCCGCACTATTGAAGTCCTGAGTATCCGTCAGCAGCTCAGTGGCCTCTTCAACAAGCTGAGGCGGCTCCAATGCTGGCAGAGGTTCATTAATCTCTTGTTCGACTGTCTGCAACTGCTCAACCGACTCCACCGGAGATTCCAAAGGCACTACCAAAGGCACCCATTGATCGTGCAAACGCAATGCATCAGAGGTTTTGCGGAATTCCGCAGCGCTCCACGAACTGGCGTCACCGGATTCAATATCGCGCACCCAACGCTCAAAAGCAGACATCGCTTCGGTCGACGTTGCAATGAGTGCTTCGCTGGCCGGACGCTGCTCTGCCAGCGATGTATTCAGAAGTTGCTCGAACGACCATGCTGCCTCGCCAAAGTCATTCAAACCCACCATCCGCGAACTGCCTTTCAGGGTGTGGAATGCACGCCGGAGTGTGGTTTGGTCTGCGAGATTGGTTGGATCAACCTGCAGTGCGGCAATGGCCTCTCGACCACGGACGACGACTTCACGAGCCTCTTCCAGGAAGATATCCAGCAATTCAGCGCTGTCATCATCATCTTCCGCTGCAGGCGCAGCAGTTATCACCACCGGTTGTGTTTTCTCAGCGTTGCCAACGGATTCAGGCAAAGACTGGCCCGTCAATGCGGCCAAAGTAGCCATGTCATCTTCGATGCCCTCTGCAGAAGACACCGAAGCCTCGGGCAATACAGAACGCTCGCGGCCCATCAGAGGCTTGAACTCACCAAGCTCTTCGTCATAGACGAACAAAGTTTTTGCGAGCGTGCGTTGATAGCTGAGCATGTCAATGAGAAAACCCATCGCCCCCAAGCTATTCCCTAGCTTTTCAAATATGCCGCTGCGCGCACTGACTTCATCTACATCGTCAACAAGGAACTGCTCGACACTCGCGCGCATGCGCAGCGCAGCAACCGAAGGTTGATCCAAGCCCAACACAGAAAAAACGCCGCGCATTTGCGCCAGCTGACTGGGGACCTCGCGAAGAGGACCTTTGTCGCGGGGGTCCCTGAAAAACTGATCCAGGGATTTTTCAACTTCTGCAAGCGTAGTCCGCAACTCGTCCACAACGCTGCCCATGGTTTGACGGTCGCTTACCCGACGGTACAGCTCTTCCATCCACCCCTCCAGCGGCTCTGGTTCACCGCCGTCGGTGACGTGCTGCAGTCGCTGGGCCAAGCGCGCGCTGCGGTCCGCCATTTGGTTATCTGTGGGATCGAGGTCCTCGTACGCTGCTTCAAGGTACAGGACAGAGGTCGCAACCTCCATCGCTACCGCTGGTGATGGTGCCGCTCCAGTACGTGCGGTGGCTTCAATAGCACGTGCCAATGCCTTGGCCAATTCACCGCTTTCGGCATGCAACTTGGTCACAGCGTCTGCGACTGCAGCAAACTGCTCGGCTGCTGGCTTCAAGCGATTGACATCTCCACCCGCAAGGGCAGACCACGTTTCTGCTGCCGCAGCGATCCGCTTGCGGGCCAGCACCAACATGGCAGGGTCAAAACGCCCGAACTGCTCATGGACATAGTCAACCGGCTTGCTACGGTTGAGTCCATAAGCCTTTCGGACAGCCGCCAACACCGGAGCTTCAGATCCTTCGGACGGAATTGCACGCGAACAAAAGAATACAATATCCTGGGCCAGCCGCTCAGAGACCGAATGCTGCCCTTTTGCCAAGGCGACGTATTGCTGAAGAATGCGGGACGCAGCGCGCTTGGTATAGACATCACCGTCAAACAGGCGCAAGGCCATGCCTTCAAAATAGGCGGCGCTCACCATCCAGAACGTCTGCTCTTCGGCCGAATGCGCGGAAGCCGCCAAACCCAGACTGATTGCCTGCAGGCGTCTGGCGGCTTTTTCGTCGCCATACTTCACCAAACGTAAAACGGCGTGATCCATTTCACGGCGTAAGTCCGGGCCGATAGCCCGCGGCTCTGTTCCTTCAGGGACAGGAATGGAAACCCATTGCCAAGCTGGTGGCCAAAGATCCGCTGGATGGATGCGCTCTGCGCCCGCCATTTCCAGCAAGGTCTTGTACTGAGGGAACAAAGCTACAGACGATGCGGCCTTGCCCTTCAAGACACCATCAAGATATTCGGTCAACGCGAAGCTTGCGCGCTCCATGCAGTTGGCGGCCTCATCACTGCACTGCTCGGGCCGCTGCACAAAGCGCTGGGCCAAAGACTCCATGGCCCTCAGAAATTTTGCCGGGGCCTCCAAGCCCACCATTTCCAGCGCGCCTACAGCCTGATGCAATTGCTGGCGAGCAATCCGCAAATGGCTGGCATCCAACTCTGTCAGGTCAGATCCACGTGCGAGTTCAGCGTCGCGAACGAAACGGCGCATTGCTTTGGTTGCGCCGTCAAGCGACTTGCGCAGCTCATCCAAAACCCAAGCCAATGGCCCGAGATCGGTGATTGAAAGCTCATTGTCTCCGGGAGCGACAAGGTTTGACGACATGGGTTCAGGCTCTCCAGGAAATCACGGGGCAATCGAATGCGGCAAAGTGCGATCAGGAAATCTTGAATCGGGATACCGACTGACGCAACTCTTCGGCCATGCGGGACAGTTCCCGCACCTGGTTTGCAGTGGCACGGGTACCTTCTCCGGTCTGCTCGGTCACCGCGAAAATATGCTGGATGTTGTCCGCCACCACGTTGGCAAGGCCGGCCTCACGGGACGCAGCATTCGAAATCTGTTCAATCAGATCCGCCACTTGACGGGACACCCGGTCAATTTCTGTCAGTGCGGTACCGGCGTTATCGGAGAGCTTAGCCCCCTCCACCACACCCTGTGTAGAACGCTCCATCGCGCCGATAGCATCTTGGGTGTCGGTCTGAATGGCTTTCACCAGTGCAGCAATCTGTCGCGTCGCGTCGGCAGAGCGCTCGGCCAAACGCTGCACTTCTTCCGCCACCACTGAGAAGCCTCGACCGGCTTCACCGGCAGATGCAGCCTGGATAGCTGCGTTCAACGCCAGAACGTTGGTCTGTTCGGTAATGTCAGAAATCAGCTCTGTAATTTCACCAATCTCTTGGGAAGATTCACCGAGTCGCTTGATGCGTTTGGAGGTTTCCTGGATCTGGTCACGGATGGAGTTCATACCACCGATCGCATTTTGCACCGCCTGCAATCCTGATTCCGCCGCTTGGAGCGACTGGCGGGCTACCGTCGCAGACTCTTGCGCTTGAGCCGACACTTCGTTAATACGACCCGCCATATCCAGAACGGACTTACCGGTTTCACGAATCTCGTGCAGTTGCTCGTTGGAAGCAGCAAGCAGTTCGGTAGAGGTCGCATCCACATCTGCGGTTGTTTGGGCGACTCGGGCCGCTGTGTTCTGTACGTTGGACACCAGCGAGCGCAGCTCTTCCACCGTGTAGTTCACCGAGTCGGCAATAGCGCCGGTAATGTCCTCGGTCACCGTGGCTTCCTGGGTCAGGTCACCCTCCGCCACTGTTTGCAATTCGTTCATCAGTCGCAAAATCGCAGCCTGGTTGGCGTCATTAACACGCTTGGCTTCCTGCTCCTGACGCTCCGCTTCCAATCGCTGATCTTCGGCAACCACCTGGCGTTTACGGCTGTCTTGCAACTGCACGTAAGACAAACCGCCAGCACAAACCAAAGCGAACAATGCGGCAACCACCAACAAAGCCAAAGAAGCCCCACCGATACCAGCTTGACCTGAGAGTTTGGCCTGTAAATCCTCCAAGTTGCGGCGCAATGGCTCGCTGTCCGCAATGATCGCGCCCTGCGCTTCACGTGCAGAGACCAAGCCTTGCAAGTTACCCAGAATCGCACCCGCTTGAACACGGGTTTCCTCGTACATCTTGATCAACGCCTCGAGTTGCTCGCGAGTCGCAGCATCTTTGGTAGCGGTCAGACGCAGCTCAGTGCTACCGGAAAGAAGCGCTTCTGAGATTTCCTTGAAAGTGTTCAAGTCCTTACCCAGCAAGAACACGGCTTCGGGACTCACGCCTTCTGCAGTCAAGAACTCATTGGATGACTTGCCGATACGCTGGGTCAACATCACCAACTGTCCGACCGCAGAGATTTCAGCGGCGGGCGCATTTTGCTGCAGCTTGAGGGAAGCAACGGTTTCGGCTACTTCCAGCAAATCGGAAGACTGCCGATTGATCAAACGCAACGCAGATCCGATTTGGGTCAGCATTTTCTGTTGCGCAATAACGGCCTTCGCATTCTTGTCAGCACGCTCAACCAAGGGAATCACCTTACCGAGTTCAGGCGCGAAGTCTTCGTTCAGTGCGTTGATGCGCATCTCGTCATCGCCAGACTGCAAACCTTTGACGGATTTGGAAAGAATGCCCGAGCTGTCAGACACGTCAGGGAACGCCTGAGCGCTTCCCACCACCGCCTGGGACACCGATTTCGCCAACCGCTGTGACTGCATCAGTGACTGGCCCGTCGCACCCAATTGCTGAGCAACGCGATCCGACTGGTTCAAGGCGTAAAAAGTGACACCGGCCAGCACCACCAAAGCACCGCCCAAGAGCACAAACAGCGTACGCTGGTGCTGAACCACGGTACGTCGACCCAAAATGGGAATTGAAATCAACTCCCCTTCAGGCACCACCGCCTCATCCGCCACACTGGGAGCAGGAGCTTGAAGAGGCGCATTCTGCGACTCCTGCAATGTTTCGTGCTCGGCACTGTTAACCGTCGCATCAGGCATCGCAAGGCTCAGGCGCGAGTCCAGCTCCGATTCAGGCTGCTTCTTGGAAAAAAGATTTTTCAATTGATCGACGACGGACATGGTGGGACCTTACGGATGAACTAAGCGCTGATGCTCAAAAACTGTGGAGACTGGGAAAGAATACGCAAGTTGATTTCTTGCCAGGCTTCTCCAGCACTGTCGACAAAAACATTACCAAAAAAAGCAGGAGAACCTTCTGCAGGGCCGTGCGATTGGGAAAACGCATCCGCACCACGCAAGCCGGACAGAACATCAACTTGCAAGGCACAGTTCACATCCAAAGCTGCGTTCAACGTCACAACACTGGGCTCTGGAGAAGTAGAGGCCTGGACCGGCTCTCCGGTTTCTGCAGACATGAAGGCAGCGAGATCAACCACACCGTAAAGTCCGCCTCGGATGTTCACCACACCCTTGAACCAATTCACCGCATAGGGCACCGGCTGGACATGGGTGAGCGGAACGATTTCACCAGACTGACTGAGTGGAAAAAGGTATTTCCGGCCCGCAGCCTGAACCGCAAGCCATGCCACCGACATACCTTCGGCACGAGCGGCCTGTAACCGGCTGGCAAGCCGGGCCTGTAATTCTCGAAGTGCTTCTCTATTGGCCATGGGGCGCTGCGTTAACCCAAGGCCTTGATCTTGGCCAGCAGTTCGGATGCATCCACCGGCTTGGTGATGTAGTCCTTGGCACCTTGGCGCATTCCCCAAACCCGGTCTGTCTCCAGACTCTTGCTGGTGCACATGATGATGGGAATGTCTGCGTACTCAGGGGTGCGGTTAATGGCGCGGGTCAGCTGGAAGCCGTTTTGACCGGGCATCACCACGTCCATCAAGATCAACTGGGGCTTTTCTTCAGCCAAACGCTTGAAAGCTTCATCTGCGTTCTCTGCCGCACGGACGGTATATCCGTTCTTCTGCAGGATCTCTGTTAGGTAGAGGAGCTCTGTCTTGGAATCGTCAACGATCAATACTTTTTGGATAGGCATCAGGCTGCTCCTTGCAATGCGGCACCGAATTGCTGCACAGCCTGCAGCAACTGGTCTTTGGTGAACGGTTTGGTGAGGTAATCCTGCGCACCGACCATGCGGCCCCGCGCTTTGTCGAAGACGCCATCCTTGGAGGACAGCATCACGACGGGTACCCCAGAAAATTTGGCGTTGCGTTTGATGATGGCGCAGGTCTGGTAACCATCCAAGCGCGGCATCAGGATGTCGCAGAAAATCATGTGAGGCTGGTAATCATTGACTTTGGCCAATGCGTCGAACCCATCCTCAGCAAGCAAGACGTCGTGCCCGCCCTGCTTGAGAAAGATTTCCGCGCTGCGCCGTATGGTGTTGCTGTCGTCAATCACCAGAACTTTAAAGGTGGGGGCGGTCATACTCAAAGGGCTTGGCTCCAGTACTCACATGGAAGGTCAGGACATGCAAATTCCGCACCCGGAGTGCGACATCAGATTTGCACCATTTCGAAGTCTTCTTTGCGGGCACCACATTCGGGGCATGTCCAGTTCATAGGGACATCTGCCCACAATGTGCCGGGTGCGATGCCGTGGTCAGGCGCGCCCGCGACCTCGTCATAAATCCAACCGCAAATCAAGCACATCCAAGTTTTAGTATCAGTCACAGCTTATAGGGCCTTCAAATAGAATGCAACGATTGTATAGAGCAGGTTTTGTCCAAAAGACCGCCGCCCGACTAAAGAACGCCATTCTGCACGATGACTTACCCTAATAAAGGCCTCTAGATGTCGGCAACACCCTCCCTGGAAATCGAAGATGCCATCGGTGATGATGGGCCCTCGGCCTGCGTCATGGCATTCAACGCCAACGACCCCAGCGGCGGCGCCGGCACAGCGGCCGACCTGACGGCCATTGCATCTGTTGGCGCGCATGCCTTGCCGGTTGTCACCGGCGCCTACGTGCGCGACACCACTGAGATCGTGGATCACTTTCCCTTCGACGACGAGGCCGTGACCGAACAAGCGCGCGTCATCCTGGAAGACGTGCCCGCACAGGCTTTCAAGGTCGGTTTTGTAGGAACTCCGGAGAACCTCTCTGCCATCGCTGAAATGGCGTCTGACTATTCCGATGTCCCCCTCGTGGCCTACATGCCGGACCTATCCTGGTGGGAAGAAGACAAGATCGATTTGTATCAAGACGCTTGCACAGAGTTACTTTTGCCTCAGACGACATTGTTGGTAGGAAACCACAGCACGCTATCCCGCTGGCTACTGCCCGACTGGGAGTCCGAAAAAAGCCCCTCTGCCCGCGATATTGCGAAAGCAGCCAACGCATTCGGCGTGCCCTACACCTTGGTCACCGGCATACCCTTGCCCGACCAATTCATAGATAACGTTCTCGCTTCACCGACCGCCGTGCTGTGCAGTGAAAAGTTCGAACGCTTTGAAGCCATATTCACAGGAGCAGGCGACACGCTATCTGCGGCATTGGCAGCGCTGATCGCCAGCGGCACAGAACTCAACGAAGCCGTAACCGAAGCGCTGAGCTACCTCGATCGCTGCCTGGAAAACGGCTTTCGTCCGGGCATGGGACATGTACTGCCTGACCGCCTTTTCTGGGCACAACCCGAAAGCGACGACGAAGAAGACGGTGCGTTGTCCTCTGTAGAAACCGACTTCGAAGTCCCCCCCAATTCCACCCGACACTAACTGGCAGAAATTTTGTGACAGACCGTAACTTAGACCTTTTTGAGCGCGCCAAGCGCGTGATTCCCGGCGGCGTGAACTCCCCCGTGCGCGCATTCAAAGCCGTGGGCGGCACCCCGCGTTTTGTGCAACGTGCGCAAGGCGCCCACTTTTGGGACGCTGACGGCAAGCGCTACATCGACTACATCGGCTCTTGGGGTCCCATGATCCTGGGCCACGGTCACCCTGCAGTGTTGGAGGCCGTGCAAAAAGCAGCGCTCGACGGCTTCTCGTTTGGCGCTCCGACAGAACGCGAGGTGGAACTGGCCGAAGCCATCTTGGCACTGGTACCCAGCATGGATATGGTGCGGCTGGTCAGTAGCGGCACCGAGGCCGGCATGAGCGCCATCCGCCTCGCCCGCGGCGCGACTGGCCGGAGCAAGATTTTGAAGTTCGAAGGCTGCTACCACGGCCATGCCGATGCGCTGCTGGTCAAAGCCGGCTCCGGCTTGGCCACCTTCGGCAACCCCACCAGCGCCGGTGTGCCGCCCGAAGTGGTGCAGCACACCCTGGTGCTGGAGTACAACAACATTCAGCAACTCGAAGAAGCTTTTGCCCTGCACGGCAAAGAGTTGGCCTGCGTGATGATCGAGCCGATTGCCGGCAACATGAATTTCGTGCGCGCCAGCGTGCCCTTCATCAAACGCTGCAGCGAGCTGTGCACGGAATACGGCGCCTTGTTTGTATTTGACGAAGTGATGACCGGCTTCCGCGTCGCACCCGGCAGCGCCCAGCAGGTCTATGCACGCAGCATTCCCGGATTTGAGCCCGACATGACGGTCATGGGCAAGGTGATTGGCGGCGGCATGCCCTTGGCAGCCTTTGGCGGCAAGCGCGCGGTCATGGAGCAGCTGGCCCCCTTGGGCCCTGTGTACCAGGCCGGCACTTTGTCCGGCAACCCGGTGGCTACCGCTTGCGGCTTGGCGACCTTGGCAGAAATCAGCAAACCCGGCTTCTACGAAGACTTGGGCCGCAAAACACAGTCCCTGATCAGCGGCCTGCAAGCAGAAGCCGACAAAGCGGGAATCGACTTCTGCGGCGACTCTGAGGGCGGCATGTTCGGCTTTTTCTTATTCAAAGAACTGCCGCAAAACTACGCCAAGGTCATGACCACCGACAACGCGCGTTTCAACACTCTGTTCCACGGCCTGCTGGACCGCGGCGTTTACATCGCCCCGGCACTTTATGAGGCTGGCTTCATGAGCGCCGCACACACCGATGCCGACATTGCAGAGACGGTCGCCGCAGCGAGTGACGTGTTCAAATTGCTATCAAAATAGAAGCTGCTCGCGCAAATAAAACAAGGGCTGGAAGCCGATTTGGCTTCCAGCCCTTGTTTTATGGTGGGGTGGACTACGCACTCACTCGCCGACGTAGTTCTCTGGAAAAAAGTGGCGCTCGATCAGCTCAATCAGGATGTGCAGCACCTTGATGTGCAGCTCCTGCACCCGGTCTGCATAAGTTCCACCGGGGGTACAGATGTACACATCGCTCAGGGGCTCCAGCTTCTCGCTGCGCTTGCCGCTCAGGATGATGACCTTCATGCCCAGTGCTTTGGCCGCCTCGGCGGCCTTGATCACATTCTTGCTGGTGCCGCTTGTACTGAGCGCCACCAGGCAATCGCCGGGGCGGCCGTGGCCTTCGACGTAGCGGGCGAATACTTGCTCGTAGCCGTGGTCGTTGCCCACACAGGTCAGGTGGCCGGCGTCGCTGATGGCTGTCGCGCCCAGCGCTTTGCGATCTTTGCGGTAGCGACCGGTCAGTTCTTCAGCAAAGTGCATGGCATCGCACATGGAGCCGCCATTACCGCAAGAGTACACCCGCCCGTGGCTCTCAAAAGTGGAGATCAGCAGTTGGGCAGCCTGCTCGATGGTCGCCAATGCGGCCGGGTTGGCCAGCAGCTTGGTCAATGCGGTGTGCGCCTCTTGCAGGCTGGAAGTGATGTAGTTTTGCATGGAGCCCATTTTCGCGCAAACCCTCCTGTGTCCGGAACAACTGCAGAACAAGCCCAGATACCAAGATTGCAAAGAAGCAGCAGTCGCTAATGAATTCATAGCTGCTCGCGCACATTCCATGAGCGCCAGCACATGATTTGACACAAAAAAGCCGCCCTCAGGCGGCTTTTGCACTGGCTTCCAAAATCGATGGTTTAGTGGCGGAAGTGGCGCACGCCGCTGAACACCATGGACACCCCGCGCTCGTTGGCCGCGTCAATGACCTCTTGGTCACGCATGGAGCCACCGGGCTGAATGACGCAGGTCGCGCCGTGGTCGACCACCACATCCAAGCCATCGCGGAAGGGGAAGAATGCATCGCTCGCCACGACCGTGCCAGCCAAGGACAGATTGGCGTGGCCGGCTTTGATGGAAGCGATGCGGGCAGAGTCCAGGCGGCTCATCTGGCCGGCGCCCACGCCCATGGTCATGCCGCCCTTGCAGAAGACGATGGCATTGGACTTGACGTACTTGGCCACTTTCCAAGCGAACAGCAGGTCATTCAGCTCTTCAGCAATGGGTTGCTTGGTCGTCACGACCTTCAGATCGCTCAGCGCCAGCTCATGGTTGTCGGCCGTTTGCAGCAGGATGCCGGAGCCGATGCGCTTCATGTCCATCAGGTTGCGGCCCTGGTCCCATGCCGACGCTCCACCCTTGGGCAAGTCGATTTGCAGAATCCGCACATTGACCTTGGACTTGAACACTTCCAGCGCTGCGGCTGTGAAGCTAGGTGCCATCAACACTTCCACAAACTGCTTGGAGATTTGTTGCGCACCAGCTTCGTCCAGCTCAGTATTCAGCGCAATGATGCCGCCAAACGCGCTGGTGGGGTCGGTCTGGAAGGCCTTGCTGTAGGCCTCCAAGGCGTTGGCACCCACGGCCACGCCGCAGGGGTTGGCGTGCTTGACGATCACGCAAGCAGGCGTGTCAAAGCTCTTCACACATTCCCAAGCAGCGTCCGCATCGGCGATGTTGTTATAGCTCAGTTCCTTGCCCTGCAATTGCTTGGCAGTCACCAGCGAGCCGGGGGCAGGCATCAAATCGCGGTACAGCGCGGCTTGCTGGTGGCTGTTTTCGCCGTAGCGCAGGTCTTGCACTTTGACGAAACGGCCGTTGCTCTGGCCGGGGAACAGGTCCAGCACCGGGGCCTTGTCACCTGCGGGCACCCCTTCATTGTCGTCTTTAGCGATCTGGATGGCAGACAAGTAGTCGCTGATGGCACCGTCGTACTGGCTGATGCGGTTGAATGCCGCGATGGACAGGCCCAGCTTGGTCTTGTCGCTCACCACGCCGTTGGCCTTCAGTTCGGCAATCACGGTGTCGTACTGGGCCGCGTCGGTCAGCACCGCCACGTCTTTCCAATTCTTGGCCGCGCTGCGCACCATGGCGGGGCCGCCGATGTCGATGTTCTCTATCGCGTCTTCCAGCGTGCACCCCGCCTTGGCCACGGTAGCTTCAAACGGATACAGATTAACCACCAGGAAGTCGATGGTGTTGATGTCGTGCTCTGCCAGCGCCGCCATGTGGGTGGGGAAGTCGCGGCGCGCCAGCAAGCCACCGTGCACGCGGGGATGCAGAGTCTTCACCCGGCCGTCCAACATTTCAGGGAAGCCGGTCATCTCCGCCACTTCGGTCACCGGCAAGCCTTTGTCGGCAAGCAGTTTGGCGGTGCCGCCGGTGGACAGGAGCTTGACGCCCTGGGCGTGCAACGCCTGGGCGAGTTCAACGATGCCGGTCTTGTCGGAGACCGACAACAGTGCAGTTTTTTGTGCGTTCATAGTGCGGGGTAAAGTAAAACCAGAAAACGTTTCACCGGACACCCGCACCATGGCGGGAGCCGGCGGGGACACTCACGAGAGCAACTTGTGCTCTACCAATTTTTTGCGCAGCGTATTGCGGTTCAAGCCCAACCATTGAGCAGCTTTGGACTGGTTGTTGTCCGCCTGCGCCATCACCACTTCGAGCAAGGGTTTCTCTACCGCCCGAACCAGCATGTCGTACATGCCACCGGGCTCCGTGCCATCCAGATCTGCGAAATACGATTCCAGACTGGTGCGCACGCACTCATCCAAGTGCTTCTTGCTCATGCTGCCAATTCCATCATGTCATGTCCCCTTGCCTGACCAGTCGCTGCTTCCCGGGCGGGAATGCGATCCATTTTTTCATTCAACTCATCCAAATACGTTTCCACCGCGGCCACTTGGGAGGCGCTGTCTTCCAACAGATTCATGCGCTGACGGAAGTCTTCGCCACCCGGCAGGTCTTCCAAGTACCAGCCGATGTGCTTGCGTGCCGAGCGCACGCCTATGAATTCGTCGTACAGGCTGTAATGGTCGTAGAGGTGCTCGACCAACAGCTTTTTCACCTCACTCACCAACGGAGGTGCAAGGTGTGTGCCAGTGGCCAGAAAATGCGCCACCTCCCGGAATATCCACGGGTAGCCTTGGGCCGCACGGCCGATCATGATGGCGTCTGCGCCCGTGGCGGCCAGCACGTCACGCGCCTTCTCGGGGGTGGTGATGTCGCCATTGGCCACCACCGGAATGCGTAAGGCCGCTTTGACGGCGGCAATCGTGTCGTACTCGGCCGCGCCTTTGTAGCCCTGCTCGCGGGTACGGCCATGCACCGTCACCATCTGCACGCCTGCAGCCTCGGCAGCGCGGGCCAGCACCACCGCATTCTTTTCGGCCTGGCACCAGCCGGTGCGCATCTTCAAAGTCACCGGTACATTGCGCGGCGCGCAGGCTTTGACTACGGCGTCCACGATCTCGATGGCGAGTTGCTCGTCCTGCATTAATGCAGAACCTGCCCATTTGTTGCACACCTTTTTGGCGGGGCAGCCCATGTTGATGTCTATGATCTGCGCGCCACGGTCGATGTTGTAAACCGCCGCCTCCGCCATCATGGCCGCCTCGGTACCGGCAATCTGCACCGCAATCGGTCCGGGCTCACCATCGTGGTTCGCGCGGCGCGAGGTCTTGAGGCTGTTCCACAAATCCTTGCGGGACGTCACCATTTCGCTCACCGCATAACCGGCACCCAGCTTTTTGCACAATTGGCGGAAAGGCCTGTCAGTCACCCCAGCCATAGGGGCGACAAAGAGGTGATTCGCCAAAGCGAACTGGCCGATTTGCATGGGTAGTGTGGGAGCGGGAGGCGGTAAAAAGCGTGAAGGCCCGCACTGCTGCGGGCCTGATGTGTATTCTAACTGCTCAAAATTTCAGCAATTGAAATGCCGCCCGGATGCAGAGAGACTATGCTCGGCTCCCTATACTGGGCTCACCATGGACGCCTGGCTCACCCACTTTTTGCACCTGCTTGCTTTACCCGAGTACAGCCTGAGTACCGTATTCGCCGTCTCGCTCATATCAGCCACCTTGTTGCCCATGGGCTCGGAACCGGTAGTGCTGGGCCTGGTGCACCTGCAGCCCGATATGTTCTGGCCTGTCATTGCCGTCGCGACCGTGGGTAACACCCTGGGCGGTGCGATCACCTGGTGGATGGGCAAGGCAGCCTGCGACGTCGCTGACAAATTTGGCGGCTCCTACAGCCATGTGCGCGCCCTGCACTGGCTCCGCCGCATGGGGCCCAAGGCCTGCTTGCTGGCTTGGCTGCCCATCGTAGGCGACCCGCTATGCGCGGTGGCCGGCTGGCTCAAATTGCCTTTCTGGCAATGCGTGGCCTACATGGCGGTGGGCAAATGCCTGCGCTACATCACGATGACAGCCGGTGCCATCGGGTTGATATCACTCTGGTGATTTACTTCCGCTCTGCGATACGGCGAGCCAATTCCATGAACCCGGCGTCACTCACATCGTCCGTGCCCAAAGTATTCCCCTGGGCCTCAACGGAATGCAGTTGCTGCATGGATCGGTCGTAGTAGCGGTCGTAGTGCTTGACGAGAAGGTCCTCCACCAATTCTTCGTATTGCCCGTTCGCAATCAGGCTCTTCCACGCTTCCACTTGGGCCTTGCCGCAGGTCGCACCCAAGCGCTCCAATTGCGCCACCAATACCGGGCTGTGCACGAAATAGGCGTAGTCCTGCAGTAAGAACCGCACGCGCGCACTGACCGGCACATGCAATCCCATCCACGTGCCCTGCTGGATGCCTTGGTAGACCGCATCCGGCAGGCGCAGCAACCCGATGCGCTTGCTCTCGGCTTCGACATACACCGGTCGCGCCGGATCAAAAGCGGACAGGGTATGCAGCACACAGGTTTCAAACATCTTCTGCGATGGTTGCACTTGGTCCGGCAGACCACCGAGCACCGAACCTTTGTGGGCGGCAATGGCCTCCAGGTTCAAAACCTGCTCGCCCAATGCTTCCAGCGATTCAAGAACCTTGGTTTTACCGGAACCGGTGGGCCCTGCCAGCACCCGGAAATCGTATCGGGCCGGCACAAGCTCCAGCTCACTCAGCACATGATGGCGCCAGGATTTGTAGCCGCCGCTCAGACGCCGTGCCGTCCAACCCACTTCGTTGAGGATATGGGTGAACGAACCACTGCGCTGCCCTCCACGCCAGCAGTAAACCAACGGACGCCAGGACTTGGGGTGTGCCGCAAACAGAGTCTCAATGTGGCGCGCCACATTGCGCGCGACCAATACCGCGCCTACCTTGCGGGCTTCAAACGGAGACACTTGTTTGTACAGCGTACCCACCCGGATGCGTTCCTCGTCATCCAACACGGGGCAGTTGATCGCACCGGGAATATGGTCCAACGCAAACTCACCCGGAGAGCGTGCATCGATCACGGCATCGAAACTGCCCAATTGGGCGATATCGGCGAAGGTGTGGTTGACGGAAGTCACGCAATGTTTCCTTTAACGGACCAGAACCAGAATCGTGCCCACCACAGTGAGCCCTGCCCCCCACCAGGCACCCTTTGCAGGGGACCGTCCGAGGTGCCACCACAGCAACGGTAGCACCAGCACCGGCGACACGGAAGACAAAATCCCGACCATGCCGACATTGCCATGCTGGAGAGCCAGCAGGATCAGGCTCATGCCCAGCCCCATACCTATCATCCCGCTCAGCGCCACTTTTCCCACCACGGGCCAAGACAAAGGGTTCTGAGTGCGAGCCAGCTGGGCCCCGCCCCATAACAGCGCAAGATGGGCCGCACAGGTGGCGCCTACGCGAAGCACAGTGGCAGCCACCGGGTCGACCCCGGACGCCATCACCGGTTTGGCAATCAGGGACCCGGTGGCCTGGCACAGCGCTGCGACCAGCCCCAATGCCACACCCGAAGGCACGTGGCCACGGATCTGCTCCAACGCATGCGACTCGTCCTTACGCGACCCCAGCGCAATGGCTGTCATCACGCCGCCCACTACCAAGGCCCCGCCCAATATTGCTTGAGTGCCCATACGTTCATCCAGCACCAAAAAGCCCAGCAGCGCGCTAAAGAGCGCATGAGTGGCAAACAAAACGCCCGTGCGCCGGGGGCCCAGACGATTCATGGAGGCAAACAGGGCGGTGTCACCCACAAAAATGCCTATGAGACCACTGGCGATCAAGACCAAGGCTTGGGCCCCTGAAATGCTGTGCCATGCGCCATTGAAAAGCACGACTGGAGCCAACATGACGAAGACCAGCCCCATGCGCCAGCGCGTAAAAGCAAACGCGCCCAAATGGCGCGCTTGCGGAGCGGAAATCAGCCCGGTGAGGGCCCAGCAGGCCGCTGCTCCCAGGGCCAACCAGTCATACGACAGGGTCACATGATGTCCGTGAAAAGATGCATCAGGAACTGAACAGGAAGTTCATCACGTCGCCATCCTTGACGACGTATTCCTTGCCTTCGGCGCGCATCTTGCCGGCATCCTTGGCTCCCTGCTCGCCTTTGAACGCAATGAAGTCGTCAAAAGCGATAGTCTGGGCACGGATGTAGCCCTTCTCGAAATCAGTGTGGATCACGCCTGCAGCCTGGGGGCCGGTGTCGCCCACATGGATGGTCCAAGCGCGCACTTCTTTCACGCCCGCGGTGAAATAGGTTTGCAGACCCAACAAGCTGTAAGCGGAACGGATCAAGCGGTTCAAACCCGGTTCGCTCTGGCCTAGTTCTTTCAAGAACTCCAGGCGGTCTGCATCATCCATCTCGGAGAGTTCAGCTTCCATCTTGGCGCAAATGGCCACCACGGGCGCACCTTGTGCCTTGGCAAAAGCCGTCAGTCGGTCCAGCAGCGGGTTATTTTCAAAGCCGTCTTCCGACACGTTCGCCACAAACATGGCGGGCTTGGCAGTGATCAGGAAGAACTGCTTCAACAAAGGCAGCTCTTCTTTGCTGAAATCAATCGTGCGCACTGGCTTGGCTTCGTTCAAGGCAGTCTGGCAACGCTCCAGGATGGACACCAGCTTGACGGACTCTTTGTCGCCGGAGCGCGCCAGCTTGGTCACACGGTGCAAGGCTTTTTCGACAGCACCCAAATCCGCCAGGCACAGCTCAGTCTGGATAACTTCGATGTCGGCGATCGGGTCCACCTTGCCCGCAACGTGAATCACGTTGTCGTCCTCAAAGCAACGGACCACATTGATGGTGGCGTCGGTTTCACGGATGTGCGCCAGGAACTTGTTGCCCAAGCCTTCGCCGGTGCTGGCACCCGCCACCAAACCGGCAATGTCGACAAACTCCACGATGGCAGGAACAATGCGCTCGGGGGTGATGATGTCCGCCAATTGTTGCAGGCGCGGATCAGGCACTTCCACTACGCCCACGTTGGGCTCGATCGTGCAAAACGGGTAGTTTTCTGCAGCAATGCCCGCCTTGGTCAAGGCGTTAAAAAGGGTACTTTTGCCCACGTTGGGCAGGCCTACAATGCCACACTTCAAACTCATAACAAACCTCTAAAAACTGGGTGCCAAGTGTATGCCATACCTGTTTCCTCGCCTGTTGGTGGCGCTGGCACTCTGGATAGGGGTGGGTGGCTGGAGCGCCAGTGCCGCGGAAACCGCCCCCCCAGACACACTGGTACTCGGTGACGGCACCAGTAGCCTGACAGTCCAAGGCCGCACATTGCAATGGCTGGAGAACGGCCGTACGGCAGACGTCAAGAATGCACTGACGGCCCCTTTTCAAACCATTCCCGCAACGCAGGTCGCTAGCCTGAACGAGAGCAACACCTTGTGGCTCAAGATGCGCGTGGTGCGGGCAGCAGGGAATACGTCTCGCTGGGTCCTCAACATTCCGCAGCCTTATTTGGACTACGTCACTCTGTACGAACTGCGTAACGGGGCCTGGTATCCGCAAACCGCCGGGGATACGCATTCCCAAACCCATTGGGCCATCCGCGGCTTGTATCCGGAATTCGAGCTAAACCTTCCGGCCGGTCAGCCACAGGACCTGCTGCTGCAAGTGCGCAACTTCAAACCGCTCCCCCTGCCACTGCGTATCAGTCCCGCTAGCGTGCGCGAAGCGCAACGCCTGATGGAGAGCATTGTGCTCGGTCTGGTGTTCGGCCTGGTGCTCACCCTGACTGTGCTTTCATTGATGCGGTATGCAGAGTTCCGCAACATTTCTGACCTGGGCGCCGCGCTGTACAGCGTGCTGATCGTCACCGCCCTGAGCCAATTCAATGGCGTACTGAACGCCTTGATCTGGACCGACGCGCCGGCTTGGGCTGATTACGCCAATAGCGTGCTACCGGTCATTGCCCTCGGAGGGGCGCTGCTTTACGGTCGACACCTTTACGCCCTGAACACCCACCACCCGCAGTTTGATCGTGCGTTGCAAATCATGGCATGGGCCTCGTTGGCATCGGTATTCAGCTATGTGGTGGTTGATCGATCCACGGCAGACCTGATTGCCGGTGCGACGCTCCTGGTGGGCACCGCCATGGGCCTTGTAGCCACATGGCTTAACTGGCGCACCGGCTCTCCCCTGGGAGCGTGGCTCTTGTGGACGTACACCCCGCAGTTCGGCATGGTGTTGTGGATGACCCTGGAAGCCGGGGGCTACCTGCCTGCCTTCTGGCCATTGCGATATCTGCTGACGCTCACCGTGGCTGCTTCCGTGCCGGCACTGGTCTATGCATTGGGGCGTGCGACCCATGACCGCAAGGAAATTGCAGCCCGGGCAGAGCACCTCCCGACGCAGGATGCTTTGACAGGCTTGCTGACCCCCGGCGCATTTCAATCTCACCTGGAAGATGCCTACCAGCGTGCGATTAGCGGGCGCGAGCCAGTAGCTTTGGTGCTGGTAACCGTGGTCAACCATGAACATATCCGCAGCAGTATGGGGGACCCGATTGCAGAACAGTGCCTCTTGCGCGCCGTGATCAAGCTGCACCGGGTACTGCGCGATGTGGATCCGGCGGCCCGCGTAGGCAGTGCCCGCTTTGCCATGCTGATGGAAGGCGTGGCCTCCCGGCAGGCTGTCACAGAGCGTTTGGTGAAGCTGGTGGCGTCCGGTCTGATCCCCTTGCAGGGCTTGCAGCCGGAAGTAACGCTGCAATTCCAAGCCGCCTGTGTACTGCTCCAGGAAAATCCGATAGCCCCCGCCAAGGCACTCGACGAATTGGCCGAAGTTTTGGCAGGTATCTCACCCCGCACCCGACGTCCGATCCGGTTTCTCGAACCCGTGCCCACCCAGGTCGCGAGCTTGCACTCCTCGTTGTCCGCATGACACTCCTCACCTGCTCACACACACTCGCCAGTCGCGCTCTGGCCATGGTCGTTCTATGCTGGGTGGCACTGTTCAGCCAGCACGTGGGCGCGCAAACCACGTACACACTGGACGACAACGTCGGGAGTTTCCGGCTACAGGACTCTCTGGCTTTCCTGGTGGACCCGGATGGCAAAAGCAATATTGACGAGATCCTCAAACGGGACCGAAACCGCTTCAGCCCGGCCAGCACCGCACGCAGCCTTCCTCTGCGGGAAGGCAATTCTGTCTGGGTGCGCTTGAGTCTTGCGCGAGACGCGCACTCCACCGCCAAGTGGACATTGGCCATTCCCCTGCCTTACCTTGATTACGCTGCGCTGTACCAACCTGATGGACAAGGCGCCTGGACCCGTCAAGTGGCCGGAGACACCTTGCCAGTCGACAGCTGGAGCCGGCCCGCGCTCTACGCGGACTTCAAGCTCGACGTGCCGGTGGAAGGGGCTTACGACGTCTATCTGGAGCTCCGCAATTTCAAGCCCACGCTGATGCCGCTGATGATCGCGACAGAGAGCAAACGCAATAGCCAGAGGGAACTGGAACATTTGCTGCTGGGTGGTCTGTTTGGAGCGCTCATCATGCTGGTGGGCGTATGCGCCATCCATTACTTGCAAAGCCGCAGCGCAGACGATGGTTGGTACACCCTCTATGCCGCTGGTATGGCGGTCGTGGTGAGCTGCATGACAGGACTTTCGGGTTTGTGGTTGTGGCCTCAATCTCCAGCATGGTCCAACTACACCCATTTCAGCATGCCCATTCTGGGCTTGGGTGCGACACTCATCTTCGTGCGGCACATCACTTCGTTGGACGCGGGCTTCCCGCGTCTCTCGCAAGCTGTCTACGGGGTTGCAGGATTCGGCATTCCCATCGCACTTTTGGGCGTGGCCATCGACCGCAGTGTGGCCGACGTGTTCAATGCGGTATACCTCGCCACTTGCCCCCTTCTGCTGTTGGTAGCCACGATCCAGACCTGGCGCCGCGGCCATGCAGTAGGCCGCTGGCTGACGATCGCCTACACACCCAACGCCGTGGTGACCGTTTACATCGGGCTGCAAATGTTGCAGCTGCTACCGGCATGGTGGCAGTCCCGCTACCTGATGGTGGCAGCAGTGGCGTTGTCTGTTCCGCTCCTGCAACAAGCCTTGCATTTGCGCGCCCGCGAGCGACGCGAAGTCCAGGAGCGTGCAGACGCACTTCCGACCCAGGACGCCCTGACCGGCCTGTTGACCCGCCCGCTGTTCGATACCCAGGTAGAGCTGGCGATCAAGCGTTCGCGCCAGAACCGGGAGCCCTCCGCCATCGTGATGGTGGAGGTGGTGAACTACAGCTACTTGCGTGAGTCCTATGGCGACGCGATTGCCGAGCAATGCCTGCTGCGTGCAGCCGTCAAACTTCACCGCGTATTGCGTGACGTGGATCCCGCCGGCCGTGTGGATACTGCCCGCTTCGGCTTGGTGCTCGATGGAGTGGCATCACGCCAGGAACTCACGGAGCGCATGGTCCGCCTGGTGGCCTCCGGCCTGATCCCACTGCCCGGACTGCGCCCGGAAGTCACGCTGCAATTTCACATCAGCTGTGCCTTGTTGACCGAGGTGGTCGCCGACAAGCGCACAGTCCTGCAAGAGCTGCAGGACGTTTTGCACGGCATGTCGCCCCGCACCCGTCGCCCCATTCGTTTCCTGGAGCCCGCACCAACGATGCCGGCAGCCCTGCCCTCCAAGGAGGACGGCAACTCTGACCGAGCACCGCTCACGCCTCACTCAAAACCATAACTCGCCGCCACCGACTGGCCCACTCGCAGCACAGCACCCGCACCGGCCTGCACGATGGCATTCATGCCGAAAGTGATCGCGCCGTTCACGCGGGCATCCTGCCGGTAGGCCATCAAGGCGTCACCAACGCCCGGATGGCTTTGGGCCGTGACGGGATCAATGTTTGGAATCGGGCAGCGGGCACAGGGCTTGACCAAGGCCAGACGGGGACGGACTTGACGCTCTGCGTCCATCTCCACTTCCAGCACCGTGAGGTGATCTTCATCATGGGCATCCAGCCCACCCAGGACCAGATTGGGGCGGAAGCGGTTTATACCGACAGGGGCTAATCCGGCAGCGGCCAGTCGAGCGTTGAGGGGATCCATGGAAGCATCGGTAGTCACCAACACCGGGTAGCCGTCGGCAAACTGGGTGTGGCTGGGGGCACCACCTGTCCAGCGCGTGCTGCACGGACGTTGCACCTGCGGAGCAAAGCGCACCAGCCGTACACCGGGCTCGCCCAATACTTGCTGCAACCACAAAGCTGCGTCTTCCCCCATGTCCATGGCATCCAACGAGTCATCCCACACCTGCACGCGGCGCAAAGGGCCTTGCGCTTGAAGCGGCACCACAAGGGGCTCCACTTCCGGTCCGTGCAGCTCCAAGGCGCCGGACGTGATCCGGGGTTGCACTAAGGCCATCCGGGGGCATTCGCGCTGCGTCAGGAACAGGCCCTCTGCGTCCACCACCATCCAGTGCCGGTCCCATTCCAGACCGGTCTCCAGTAAACGGGCTTCCATCACAGTGATTCCAGCGAGTGATTTAACCGGGTAAATCATCAAAGCGGCGATGCGGCCGTGCACATCGGGGGTGAAACTGTCGGGCATGGGGCTTTCCTGGTGCATAGAGTCTGCATTGTGCACAGCCTCCTACAATGCCCGCATGGCCCAAACCTATGACATTTGTATCCGTGGCGCTGGCATTGTGGGGCGCGCGCTGGCGCTGCATCTGGCGGCCAAACGCTTGAAGGTTGCCCTGGTAGTGACCGCTGCCGGAAACATGGCGGCAGACACTGATGTGCGAGCGTACGCACTCAATCAGCAATCACGCGCGCTGTTGGAAGCGGTGCGTTGCTGGCCGGCAGGAGACAGCGCCACGTCTGTCCTGCACATGCAGGTCGAAGCGGATGCCCAAGCCCAAGTGAACTTTGCGGCAGCAGACCAGGGCGCTGAGGCACTGAACTGGATCGTCGATGTACCGGTGCTGGAGCAGCAACTGGCGCAAGCCGTGCAATTCCAACCCCTCATAACAGTAGTCGACTCGCCCCAGCCCGCCACCCTCACCGTCGTATGTGAAGGCCGCTCTAGCACCACACGTGATGAATACGGCGTCGAATTCGACGTGTTCAAGTACGACCAATGGGCAGTCGCGGCCCGGGTAGAGAGCGAGCTCCCTCACGGGCAGACTGCGCGTCAATGGTTCAATGAAGGCGAAATTACCGCACTATTGCCGATGGGTGGAGCACAAGGGAACTTCCACGCACTGGTGTGGTCAGTCAGTCCCGAGCGCGCACAACACCTGCTAAACAGCCCTGACATGGAATTTACCGACGCATTGCAAACCGCCACCCGCATGGCCGTGGGCAGCTTGCGCCTCACCGGCCCCTGTGCCAGTTGGCCCCTGCAACATGCTGTGGCACGGCGCTGGGCAGGTACGGCCCCGATGGCTGGCGCATCACGTGACTGGGTACTGGCCGGCGATGCCGCCCACAACGTACACCCCCTGGCGGGCCAAGGACTGAACCTCGGGCTGGGCGACGTGGCTGAACTGGTGAAGGTGCTGGATGGCCGCGGCTATTGGCGCGCGGTGGACGATATGCGCCTGCTGCGCCAGTATGAACGGGCCCGCAAAGCTGAATTCGCGATGGTGGGTGGCAGTGGCGATTCCTTGCAACAACTTTTTTCACATCCCCATGAACTGGTGCAAAGTGCACGCAGCTGGGGCATGCGGGGCTTTGACCACCTTCTGCCCTTGAAGCGCTGGGTAGCCCGCCGCGCGATGGGCCTTTAAGGCCTTAGTCCAACTTTTCTGAACGGAACCTTCCCCATATGCATTTCACCCGCTCGTTTGCCGCCACCCTGGGTTTGGCCTTGGCCGCCCTTACCACCGGCGCAACTGCCCAAGAGGCCGCCATCCGCGAAGCCATTGCCAAACGCGTGCCCCAGCTCAAGGCGATTGACGAAGTGCGCCCCTCCAAGATTCCGGGCCTGTATGAAGTCCGCGTCAACGGCGCCGAGATCTATTACACCGATGCCAAAGGGAACTACCTCATCCAGGGCAACATGTTTGAGACCAAGGGCCTGCGCAATTTGACCGAAGAGCGCATCAACAAGCTGACTGCGATCAAGTTCGACACCTTGCCGTTCAAGGACGCCTTCACGATCGTGCGTGGCAACGGCTCGCGCAAGGTAGCCGTGTTTGAAGACCCCAACTGCGGCTACTGCAAGCGCTTTGAGCGTGACCTGCAGAAGATCGACAACGTGACGGTCTACATGTTCCTGTACCCCATCCTGGGACCGGACTCCACCGAAAAGTCGAAGGCCATCTGGTGCAGCAAGGACAAGGCGGTCGCTTGGCAGGATTGGATGCTTCGTGACCAACCCGCACCTGCTGCTGCCGCCATGTGCGACACCACGCCACTGGCCCGCAACGTGGAGTTCGGCAAGGCCTACCGCATTCAGGGTACCCCCACCCTGCTGTTTGAAGACGGCAACCGCGTGCCTGGTGCCATCGACGCCCAGCAAATCGAGAAGCACCTGAAAGACGCCAAGGGATGAGGCGCGCAGGCATCCGCCCTTCACAGCCGCCCCTGAACAAACGCTCCTGAACAAACGCTCCTGAATTCATAGCTGCTCGCGCATATACGGCGGGCGCAAACCGGTGTTTTGGCATGAAAACCTCTTCCAAGCCCCCCCAGACCACCAAATCTGTGGCAAAGACCCCTGTCCCTCAGGCTGCAGTGCATTACCGGGTGGAAGTGGCAGATCTGCATGCCCACCTCTACCGGGTCACCATGACGGTGGCGTCGCCGGCCAGTCAGCAGGTGCTGCGGCTGCCGGCTTGGATACCGGGCAGCTACCTGCTGCGCGAATTTGCCAAGCACCTGCAAAAGCTGGAATGCCGTCAGAATGGCAAGCGGATCGCGGTCGAGCAACTGGACAAGGCGACCTGGCAAGCCAACTGCCGCCCGGAGCTGCCGCTGGAAGTGAGCTACGAGGTCTACGCCTTCGACTCCTCAGTGCGCACCGCTTGGCTGGACGCGCAGCGCGGCTTTTTTAATGGCACCAGCCTGTGCCTGCAGGTGCCCGAAGCAGCAGCACTGCCGCACACTTTGGAAATGCTGCCTGTTGCAGGCGCCCAAGGCTGGCAGCTGGCTACCGGACTGGAGGCGGTGCGCATCGACAAAGCCGGCTTCGGCCTCTACCGCGCTGCCGACTACGACACGCTGGTGGACTGCCCGGTGGAAATGGGCCCGTTCTGGAGCGGCAGCTTCGAGGTATTCGGAGTGCCGCACCGCTTTGTGGTGGCGGGTGCCCCGCCCAGCTTCGATGGCGAGCAACTGCTGGCCGACACTCGCGCCATCTGCGAGGCCGAGATGCGTTTCTGGCATGGCAGCGAGCTTGAAAGCTATCAAAAAGAGAGCGCATCGCGCACGAAGGATGCGCGCCAGAGCCCGATTCCATTCAAAAACTACGTCTTCATGCTGGCGGCTGTGTACGACGGCTACGGCGGGCTGGAGCACAAAAACTCCACGGCGCTCATCTGCAACCGTAAGGACCTGCCGCGCCTGCCCCGCAGCACGCTGGCGCCCACCACACACAAGCAGCCCGAGGGCTACACCACGCTGCTGGGGCTGATCAGCCACGAGTACTTCCACACCTGGAACGTGAAGCGCTTGCGCCCCGCAGAACTGACCACCTATGACTACACCCGCGAAAACTACACCGAGCTGCTGTGGTTCTTTGAGGGTTTCACCAGCTATTACGACGACCTGCTGCTGCGCCGGGCCAAGCGCATCGACAACGCGGCCTACCTCAAACTGCTGAGCAAGACCATCAACCAAGTGGACCAGACGCCCGGCCGACTGGTGCAGAGCGTGGCCCAAAGCAGCTTTGACGCCTGGGTGAAGTACTACCGGCAGGACGAGAACACAGCCAACGCTACAGTGAGCTACTACACCAAGGGTTCCCTGGTCGGCCTGTGCTTGGACCTGACCTTGCGCGCTGAGGGAAAAACCACGCTGGATGCAGTGATGCGCGGTCTGTGGAGACGTGGCGCCGGCGGCCCCATGACCGAAGTCGACCTGCTGACCGTGCTTCAAGAGCTGGGTGGCCGCTCGTTTGCCAAAGACTTGGAGCGCTGGGTGCACAGCACCAAGGAACTGCCGGTGGCCGAATTGCTGGAGCAGCACGGTGTGCAGGTGAACCGCGAACCGGATCAAGTGGCCCAGCAGCTGGGGCTGCGCGTCAAGGAGTCCGGCGGCCTGTTCATCCAGCAAGTGCTCCGCGGCGGTGCGGCTGAGAAGGCCGGCTTTGCGGCGGGCGACGAATGGCTGGCCGTGCAAACTGAAGGCGAGCCCTGGCGCATGCAATCCTTGGATGACCTGACGCTTTACACCGGCAAGGCCAAGAAAGTCACAGCACTCGTATCGCGTGACAAGCGGCTGATGAACCTGCAACTCACCCTGCCTGCAGCCTCTCAAGCCGTGCGCCTGTCGGTGCGCGATGCGGCCGCAACCAATAAATGGCTGGAGAGCGCCGGCTGATCCGGCTTTTCACCAACCCTGCAGCTATTGGCCGGTAAACCGCGCGGCGCGTTTCTCACGGAATGCCATCACGCCCTCCAAATAGTCATGGGTGCGGCCCATGGCACTTTGGGTATCCCGCTCCGCGTCCAGCTGTTGGTTCAGGCTACGGTTAAGCCCGTCGCGCAGTAGATGGCGGGTGGCCACCAGCGCGGATGTCGGCATCGCGGCCAAGCGCTGAGCTATGTCCATGGCGGCGGTGACGCAGTCGTCGGCCACTTCCCAGATCAGCCCCCAGTCTTTGGCCTGCGCCGCAGGTAGTGCATCACCGGTCATAGCCAAGGCAAGCGCCCGGGCCATGCCCAGGCGCTGGGGCATGAACCAGCTGCTGCCGGCGTCAGGCACCAGCCCTATCTTGCTGAATGCCTGAATGAACTTGGCACCCGGCGCAGCAATCGCCACATCACAAGCCAATGCCAGTGAAGCCCCTGCCCCTGCAGCCACGCCATTGACGGCCGCAATCACCGGCATGCGCAAAGCTTGAATACGCCGGGTGGTGGGGTTGAAGGCCTGGTCGATCACGGGGCCGGGATCGGCGCGCTCCACGAGATTGGGGCCGGGCTCGAAATCGAATTCCGTCAAATCCGCGCCCGCACAAAAACCACGGCCTGCACCGGTAATGACCACGGCACGGATGGCGGAATCCGATTCTGCGCAGTCCAGCGCCTTCAACAAATCGGCATGCATTTGGCGGGTGAAGCTGTTCAGGCTTGCCGGGCGATTCAAGGTCAGCAAAGCCACTGCGCCCTGTTCGGCGTAGGTGACGGTAGATTCAAAGGAGTTGGTAGGAGTCGTGCCGGCGTCAGTCATGTGCAAACCCTCTTCGCTATAGTTCAAAACATCAAAAATCCGGAGACTTCCATCATGAGCTACGAATGCATCACCACCCGTATCGAAGGCGACAAGGTCGCCATCATCACGCTCAACCGCCCCAAGCAACTCAACGCGCTGAATGATCAACTGATGGATGAATTGGGCGCGGCGCTCAAGGCCTTTGACGCGGACCCCGCCATCGGCTGCATGGTGATCACCGGCAGTGAGAAAGCCTTTGCCGCCGGCGCCGACATCACGGCCATGGCCAAGTTCAGCTTTGCAGATGCCTACAAGGGCGACTTCATCACCCGCAACTGGGAAACCATACGCACCATCCGCAAGCCGGTCATCGCCGCTGTGAGCGGCTTTGCGCTGGGCGGTGGCTGCGAACTGGCCATGATGTGCGACTTCATCATTGCAGCGGACAACGCCAAATTCGGCCAGCCCGAGATCAAGCTGGGCATCATCCCCGGCGCGGGCGGCACGCAACGCCTTCCCCGTGCTGTGGGCAAGTCCAAGGCCATGGACCTGGCCTTGACAGGCCGCATGATGGACGCCGCTGAAGCCGAGCGCGCAGGCTTGGTGAGCCGCGTAGTGCCGCTGGACAAGCTGCAGGATGAAGCTCTGGGTGCTGCGCTGCAGATTTGCGCTTTCTCTCAGGTGGCCACCATGGCGGCCAAGGAAGCCGTGAATCGTTCGTTTGAAGGCACATTGGCAGACGGCATTGCTTTTGAGCGCCGCATGTTCCACGCCTTGTTTGCCACCGCAGACCAGAAGGAAGGCATGGACGCCTTCGTGAACAAACGCGCGGCGAACTTTACGCACCAATAAATTCTGGTCTATAATGCCGGTCTTCGGTCGTATAGCTCAGTTGGTTAGAGCGCAGCATTCATAATGCTGATGTCGGTGGTTCAAGTCCACCTACGACCACCAAACAAGAAAACCCGCAGTGCGAAAGTGCTGCGGGTTTTTTCTTGGCCGGCCCGGTTTGGGGCTCAGCCGCTAAAATGCATTACTTCATTCACAGCCTCTGGATACACACCATGAACCGCTGCATTCTTTTGCTTTGCTCACTGGGCCTTGCGGCCACAGGTGTCATCGCACAAACCGGCCCTACCAGCAAGAACCTCACCACTACGGATGGCTCCGTGGTGGCAGTACGCACCTTTCCCTCTAACGCGCTGCGCGGCACGCTGATTGTCCAAGCGCCGCCCGAGGTGCTGCTGGACACCAAAGCCGACCGCCTGTCCCCCGGCGCTCGGATACGCGGGGCAAACGGCATGCTGGCCCTGTCGGCTACCTTGATCGGGCAAACCTTGCCTGTGATGTACACCCGCGAACCCAACGGGATGCTGCACGACGTTTGGGTACTGACCGAGCTGGAAGCCCAGCTCATCCCGGCCAAGCCTTCTTACTCCAAGTAAGCAGGTGCGACCCCGGGTCGCCCCCAGCATTCACTTTAATAGTCACTTGGCACCCTAGCGCCCGCTGCGTTTGCGCGAGCAGCTCCTGAATTCATAGCATTGAAACAAACCCATCATGTCCAAAAAAGTCTTTATCAAAACCTTCGGCTGCCAAATGAACGAGTACGACTCGGACAAGATGGCTGACGTGCTCGGCGCAGCGCAGGGCTACGAGCCCACAGACGATGTGGAACAGGCCGACCTGATTCTGTTCAATACCTGCTCGGTGCGCGAGAAGGCACAAGAGAAGGTGTTCAGCGACTTGGGGCGCATCAAGCACCTCAAGGCCAAAGGCGTGCAAATCGGGGTGGGCGGCTGCGTGGCCAGCCAGGAAGGTGCCGAAATCATCAAGCGCGCGCCTTATGTGGACGTGGTGTTTGGCCCCCAAACCCTGCACCGCCTGCCCGAAATGCTCAACGCCCGCAAGGCGCTGGACAAGCCGCAGGTGGACATCAGCTTCCCCGAGATCGAAAAGTTTGACCACCTGCCGCCTGCCAAGGTGGACGGTGCCAGTGCGTTCGTGAGCATCATGGAAGGCTGCTCCAAGTATTGCAGCTACTGCGTGGTGCCCTACACCCGCGGTACCGAAATTAACCGGCCGTTTGAAGACGTGCTGGTGGAGATTGCCGGTCTCGCCGACCAGGGCGTGAAAGAAGTCAACCTGCTGGGCCAGAACGTGAATGCTTGGCGCAACGAAATGGGGGACTCGGGCGAGATGGCCGACTTTGCGACCTTGCTGGAGTACGTGAGCGACATCCCGGGCATCGAGCGCATCCGCTACACCACCAGCCACCCCAACGAGTTCACACCCAGCCTCATTGCGGCGTACGAAAAACTGCCCAAGCTGGTGAGTCACTTGCACCTGCCGGTGCAGCACGGCAGCGACAAGATTTTGATGGCCATGAAGCGCGGCTACACCGCCATGGAATACAAAAGCACCATCCGCAAGCTGCGCGCCATCCGGCCGGACATGAGCATCAGCTCGGACTTCATCGTCGGTTTCCCCGGCGAGACGGACGAAGACCACGCCAAGATGATGAAGCTGATCCATGACATCGGCTTTGACAACTCGTTCAGCTTCATCTTCAGCCCCCGCCCCGGCACGCCGGCGGCAAACCTGCACGATGACACCCCACACGAAGTGAAGCTGGCCCGCCTGCAAGAGCTGCAAGCCGCCATCAACGCCAACATTGCCACCATCAGCAATCAGCGACTGGGCACGGTGCAACGCATTCTGGTGGAAGGCAGCAGCAAGCGCGACAACGGCGAACTGATGGGCCGCACCGAGTGCAACCGCGTGGTCAACTTTGCCGGCAACCCGCGCCTGGTGGGCCAGCTGGTGGATGTGACGATCACCGAGACGCGCAGCTACACCTTGCGCGGTGAGGTGCTGACCACCGAGTTTGCGGCCTGATCATTAGACGCCGACTGCCCGAGGCTCCCCAAAAAAGCCCCATTCCGAAACAATTTGTTGCAAATATTGTTCGAAAGCTAGTCCAAACGCACCACACCGGTGCCCACCCATTGGCGATGCTGCTACCGATACTTCAGTCTCCATCAACAGGGAGCACAAGTATGTTCAAAAACATCGCCGCCGGTACCTTACTGGCCATCACCTTTGCAGCATCGTCAGCCATGGCAGGCGCCGTTCATGACGACAATCTGTACACCGCCAATACCCTTGCTGCAAATGACGATCTATCAACTGGCCGAGTTGATATCGGGTTCAACATCAATTTCTACGGATCGAATTTCAGCCAGCTGTATGTCAACAACAACGGCAACGTGACCTTTAACTCGGCGCTCTCCACGTTCACGCCCTTCAGCCTGCTCAGCACCAGCACACCCATGCTGGCTCCGTTCTTTGCCGACGTGGACACCCGTAATGCCATTAGCGGCCTCACGCAATACGGACAAGCCACGGTCAATGGCCGCCAGACCTTTGGCGTCAACTGGCTCAATGTGGGCTACTTCAGCAGCCAAGCAGATAAAACCAACAGCTTTCAGCTGATCGTGACCGACCGCTCCGACACTGGCGCTGGCAACTTCGACTTCCAGTTCAACTACGACAACGTAAGCTGGGAGACCGGCAGTGCAAGCAATGGCGTCAACGGTTTCGGTGGTGCGTCTGCACGCGCCGGCTGGTCCAACGGCACCACTAACTCGTTCGAGCTGGCCGGCTCCGCAGTGAATGGCGCCCTACTCAACTCCGGATCAAACGCCCTGATTAGCCACCAGCTGAATTCCAATGTAGCCGGCCAATACAACTTTAGCGTGCGCAACGGAAATGTGATCCCCGCCGTGCCCGAACCAGAAACTTACGCCATGTTGCTGGCCGGTTTGGGCTTGATGGGCGTAGTAGCCCGTCGTCGCAGAGCGCAAGGCAGGTCTTAATCAGACTCGGTTTTGGACAAGGGCTCCTTCGGGAGCCCTTTTTGCTTTTGGCTTGCCCTAAGTCAAGAAAATCGCAAGGGAAAACCCGAGGCCTGCACGTAAGATAAATCGCGCCATAAGCAGCTTGCAGCGGCGCTTTTAATCTCACTGCTTCGGAGTTCTTTGACATGCCATCGGCCAGCCGCATTCAACATCCAGCCTTTCAGGCCAAGATCATGTCAGCCGAGGCCGCCGCCGCGCTCATCCCGGCCGGGGCGAATGTGGGCATGAGCGGCTTTACCGGCTCGGGCCACCCGAAGGCGGTACCGCAGGCGCTGGCAAAACGCATAGAAGCATTGCACGCAGCGGGCGAGAACTTCCAAATCGGTTTGTGGACGGGCGCCTCCACCGCGCCCGAGCTGGACGGCGCACTGGCCCAAGCCCACGGGATCTCCATGCGGCTGCCCTACCAGTCTGACCCCACGGTACGCAAGCAGATCAACGCAGGGCAGATGCAGTACACCGACATTCACCTCTCGCATGTGGCGCAGCTGGCGTGGTTCCGGTTTCTCGGGCCACTCAAAGTGGCGGTGGTGGAAGTGGCTGGTATCTTGACCGACGGGAGACTGATCCCCTCGTCCTCGGTGGGGAACAACAAGACCTGGCTGGACTTGGCCGACCACATCATTCTGGAAGTCAACAGCCATCAGCACACCGGGCTGGAGGGCATGCACGACATTTACTACGGCACCCGCATTCCGCCGCACCGCCAGCCCATCCCGCTGGTGGCGCCCGGCGACCGCATTGGCGACTGCTACCTGCACTGCGACTCGGCCAAGGTGATTGCCGTGGTGGAAACCAGCGAACACGACCGCAACTCGCCTTTTTCTCCACCGGATGAAACCTCCGAACGTATAGCCGGACACATCATCCAGTTCCTGCAGCAAGAGGTAAGCGCCGGCCGCCTGCCTGCGGACCTGCTGCCGCTGCAGAGTGGCGTGGGCAATATTGCCAACGCGGTGCTCATCGGCCTAAACAAGGGCCCGTTCAACAACCTGAGCGCCTATACCGAGGTGCTGCAAGACGGCATGCTGGAGATGATCAAGTCCGGCAAGCTGACCATGGCCTCGGCCACGGCGCTGTCCTTCAGCCCGGCGGCGCTGGACGAGTTCAATGCCAACATCGACTTTTACCGCGAGCGCATCGTGCTGCGCCCGCAGGAGATGAGCAACCACCCCGAGGTGATTCGCCGCCTAGGGCTGATTGCCATGAACGCAATGATCGAGGCCGACATCTACGGCAACGTGAACTCTACCCACATCATGGGCAGCAGCATCATGAACGGCATAGGCGGATCGGGCGACTTTGCGCGTAATGCTTACCTGTCTTTCTTCATGACTCCCTCCACCGCCAAAGACGGCGCCATCTCCTGCATCGTGCCCATGGTTTCGCACACCGACCACACCGAGCACGATGTGGAAATCATCGTCACCGAGCAAGGCCTGGCCGACCTGCGCGGCAAGTCGCCCACCCAGCGCGCACAACTCGTCATCGAGCACTGCGCCCACCCCGACTTCCGTCCTGCCCTGCGCGACTACTTTGACCGTGCCCTGCAGACTGCCCCGGGCCGCCACACTCCGCACATCCTGAGCGAGGCGCTGTCGTGGCACGACCGGTTTGTGAAGATCGGACGGATGCTTTGATTTGCTATTGATTTAGGAGCTGTTCGCGCAAATTCCGTATGCGCCAGCAGCCCATCAAGCAACTAGTCACCATACTCCTACGCCTGCTTACCAATAGGTACCAAAACCGAAGGTGGTTCGCGCCACGCCGTCACTCTCCCACAAAAGTCGCCAATCCAATGCGCGAGAAATAGGGGTCCGCCATTCCAAAGTGCTGATATGGCGAGTGCTCTCGGAACGGTCAAGCGACACCTTGGTTTCTTGGCTCAAATTGACATGACTCCCGTTCTGAAACCGCTTGGAAAGTTTCAGCAATACAGACGTAAGTGCCATACCTTCGTTGTTTCGGTTGGACTGCACGCCGCCGCCCAAGCCAAGTGCCAGAATGGAATTGGGCATCGGCAACGACATGACCTTGCGATAGTCGCCCTGAAGGCGAAAGACTAGGCAATCTGTGCAAGCGAGGCTTTGTTTCTCAAGGCCGAATCGGGCTGTCCACCCCGTACCCCCGTCACCAGGCATGCGGGTCATGGAAGGTCTGTTGCTGTTGATGGCCACGAAGTCCAGTTTCTTCACCTGCACCTTGTCGCTCTGCCGTTCCAGAGTGAGATCCCCCATGCTCAAACCACTCCACGGAGCCTGAGCCGCATCGCTATCCAAATCATCGTAATAGGCAGGGCGAATGCGTAGGGTCTGAACCGGACCAGCCCCTTCTTGACTCCCCAACCCGATTTGCACCCATCCGGGAGAACGCCCCACATCAGGCGCATCCCTTGCATCCGCTACAGCCCCCTTGGGGGCTGTGGCTGCAGGCGGCAAGTCAAAGCGGGCCTTCAACACCGAGAAATAGGCCTCCGGCAATTTTTTTTCACTTCCCGCATCCGTGCTACCACTGGTGAACTGATAGTAGTCGAGCAAAGTGTCCGCCATCTTGGCTTGATCGGCTTCAGGGTACAACTTGACTGAAGGGTCACTTAGGGTGATTCTCTGCACGGCGATCGATTGCACGAGCGCCTGCTGCTCGCCATTGAGGGCATTGAAACCTTGATACAGACGTGACTGCCGGGAGGGATGGAGTCTTCGCTCCTTTACGAAGGGCTTGCCGTCCCTGGACTGATTCGCAACCACCTTGACCACCTCTTGCGGAATAACCCATGGCGCGGCCGTCGGCACGGCCTTCACATCCTTCAAAAGCTCCAGCACTTCCGCGACCCGGAATGCGCAGTTGTCATGAAAGAAAAAATAGGTGTAACGCTTGCGATGGATCTCCCAGGCGTGGGCGGAGAGGAAGCGCACCTCCTCTGGCGCTAGATCGAGACGGTACTCCCACAAGTCACGAAACTCATTCTCCGTATAAGTCGCGTCGTGATAGAAAAAATCGATTTGGCTAAATCCGCCGTCGTAACCACCGACCAGCGCTTTCACGATGTACTGGACCGGGTTGTCACCTCTCACATCAAGTGCCCCGAAATTTTCAGTCTTGTCGAGCAGATACGACTGCCCGCTCTTCTTGGAGTTGAACTTCAAGAATAAGTGGCCGTAATAGGAAGCCGGATTGCCCAAATAGCCATTGGCAAACATCAGGCTGATGGAATCAATGTCCCGAGGATCGCCCCATTCAAGGAAGGCCGGGCAGCTCAAATCCTTGAGAACGCTTTGGAGCTCATTCCGCAGCCCGGATATTCGCGTCTCCAGCCACTGCCTGCGAGCCGGAAAGCGACATGCAGCGTGATCATCCTCCCCCCCCCACGACGACAGGCTGATGCAATGCACGAACTGTCGCGGACAACTCTGCCGCCGCGTCTGTGCTACCTTGGGGATCCAAGAAAAACTCGGGGCTATGAATCGCACTCCGGGTGTTGCCGATGCCTCCCCCTTGGTAATGCAGCAAGCGCAACCACGTTGCGTCGCGGGATAACTCCACATAGCCAGAAGTCGCACTAGGGACCTCCAATGCCGATCGGGAGGCCAGAGGACACCCCAGCAAAACCAAAAACACCAGCAACAAAGCCGGCATCTGCAGACGAAAAAAAGCCCCCGAAGGGGCTATTTCAAGAGATCGCAAAGGCATCAAGCGCCGCAACGGCCTTGGGCAGCTGACTGGATGACTTGATACATTTGGCCAGCCTTCTGGATTTGGCTCTGACCGCCGTAAGAAGAGGTCGATACCATGCGCCCAAACTCACCGCGCACTTGGGTGGCCGCTACGGGCTGAGCTACTGCACTGCAGCCAAACACTTCAAGTGCAGCGCTCAAATGATCGCCTTGACCGCGAGCGATTTCTTCAGAAATCTGGGCATAGTTGTCGCGAATCAACATAGCTGCTTTGACCTTCTTGGGGGAGCACATCTCAGGAGAATAAGATGCGGAAGACAAAGCGGTGGTACCCAGATCCCATGTCACGTTTGAAGTAGCAGCAGCCCAATCCGTATCCTTGAAAATTGATGCACCGATACCGCACTCGGTGTATGGGCTTGGACCGGAGCCCTGTGCGCCAGCAGCCAAAGTGAGACCAGATGCAGCCAGCAACAAACCGGCAATAACAAACTTCTTCATGCTTTCTCCCTGCAATATTGAACGTTGAGTTGAAAACGGCTTTTGATAAACCGCGAGAAAATTGTAAGTTGAAAACTTGCTTCGAAAACCCTCGTTGGGGAAATAGCTCGTAGCACTTTTAAAGCCGCTGCGACCCTCAGCTTTAATCGCCCTCTATATCTCGCTGGCAGCTAAACAACCTAGGCCGGCCATTGGTTGCAACTTTTGTGACCTAACGAATTGATAGAAACCAGGGGGGCTTTTCATCCGCCGAACCAATGAACTGGTTAGTTCGAGCAGGATAAGGGGAGTGCCGCGGGTTTCATCCCTTCACCAGCCTCACAAGTCCATGCAATGCCGTTTGCTTCATCTGGTGCGACTTTGGGAACCAACAAAAGGGTCCCTGCTTTTGTCGGCACGTCGACGATCATGCTTTCGGAATTGATACCCATGCGCCTTCCATCTGGCAAGGTTTCTTCCAGGCCCGCTTCGCGAAAGGTAGGAACTTTCTGGTGTTGCCCATAAAAGGCTGCCAACTGATTTCGCGTTGGAGCAGACTGAATCCAAGCCTGACTCACGACTGCTTTGTTCGTGTATTCCTGATATGCCGGTAGAGCCACTGCGGCCATGACCCCAAGAATGGCCACCAAAATGAGAAATCCCGAACCACCACCAGCTGCCCCGCCATACGGGACGAAGAGCCCCAAGAAGTAAGCAAACGGATTGCGTTTAGGCAATGTCCGATCCGGTGTCTTTATGCGCCAGACACGCTTCGTCAGCCATGGATACCCATTGACGATTTCATGAAATGAAGACCAAAACCCAGCAGCATTGACGACCTGCTGCGTGTACGCATTGATATCGGTCGTCTTGACCCGAATAGGACCTGCACCCAAGACAATCAACGCCCTGGCAGCTGTCTCAGCGCTTTCACAACAGGCTCGACCATGGAGGTCGCACGAGTACTCTTTAGCGCGTGAATAGGCAGCGCCCAGTAAAGGAAGCCACATCATAGGCAGACGCCAAAGTTGACCCGTCAGATGCTTTAGCCTTATGTGCCCTAGCTCATGTCCGATATAGAAGTTGATGCTGTCTGGCTCAACTTCAAAAGTATCTACAACATCGGAATAAAGAATTACGAAATTGCGTCCGAAGAACCGAGTGGCGAAGGCATTGAAAATACCGTTCCCATTCAACAAGTAAGCCTCAGGCACTGCATCTATATGCAGCTTTTCGCAGCAATCTTTGAATCTAGCATGTAGATCCGGAAATTGCTCTTCAGTGATTTGCACGGCAGTGCCGCGTACTGCAGCCACCCACGCAGACTGTGCAAATACATAAGCAATAAACCCCAAAAGCACATAAATCAAGGCCAAGCCAAACGTGCCCACAAGAATAAGCAGCCAAGCAACGATGCCAAGCACCAAGGTGATCTTCCCAAGCACACGTTCTCGCGGATATACCAACTCATCCATCATCTTCTCCCTCATTTTTACTGTCTGTTTCTGGAACCTGTTCGGCAGGTTTACCCGGCTCAGCAGCAAGATCATATCCAGCTAACCGGGCAACAAAACCGCTAAGGACGCGAAGGAATAATCCGCATTAGGTCCGCAAAGAAGGCCAAGGGACCTAATCATGCAAGGCACCCCTGTATTCATGCCCCAACATATTTGGACCAAAATTGACCGTCCGCGCCGTGGAGCCTTTTAGTGCTCCAGCGCTTCTGCCGCAGCGCGGCTCTCATGAGCCGTGAGCCACGCCCCTGCCGCACCACAGACAGCGATCAATCCCATACCGGCCAGCGTCCAGTGGTCAGGGACGTGTGAGAACATCAACCAGCCCCCCAGCATGGCAAAGGCAATCTGGGCGTACATATAGGGCATAAGGATCGAAGCCGGTGCGCGCTTGAAGGCCTGGATGAAAATGAAGTGTCCTAGGCTGCCCAAAAAACCCATCAACAGTAGCCCACCCCATACGGCTGACGAGGAGATCGGCTCCCAGGCAAATGGCAATGCCACAGCCGCCACCAGCGCTCCGGTCCAGCCGGTGTAGAACTGCATGGTCATCGGGTCTTCTGTCCGGGCCATGCGGCTGGTGAGCAGCTGAAAGCCCGCATTGGCCAGCACCACGCACACCGGAAAAAGCAGCGCCCAATTGAAGTCTGCACCCTTGGGCCGCACGATGGCCAAAGTGCCAGCAAACCCGCCGGCCACCAGCAACAGGCGCAGGCGCGACACCTTTTCATGCAGCATGCGGGCGGCCAGCAGCGTCACGATGAGCGGGGTCAGCAGCACGATGGCGGTGAACTCGCCCACCGGCATGTGTTTGAGACTCAGGAATGCAAACATGCTAGTGGCCAGCAACAAACCGCCGCGCAGCAGGTGCAAACCCAAATGCTCGGTTTGGAGCAAAGCGCGCCCTTGGCGTGGCAGCTCAATGGCGGTGGTGGCAACCGCCTGAAATGCATAACGGAAGAACATGGCCACCATGAGCGGCGCGCTGAGCGACACCCATTTGGTGGTGGTGTCCAGGGTGGCAAAACAGGCCATGGCCAAGACGGCTAGGCCTATGCCTTTGAGGATTTGTTGCGGTGTTTGCTCAGACATCAGAAGGGCATTTTGGGCATGCCTTTCATGCCTCCCAGCCGCTTCATCATCTTCATCATGCCGCCGCCCTTCATCTTCTTCATCATCTCTTGCATTTGCTCAAACTCCTTGAGCATGCGGTTGACTTCCTGCACGTGCACACCCGCACCGGCGGCGATACGGCGCTTGCGCGTTGCTTTGATGAGTTCGGGCTTGCGGCGCTCCAGCGGCGTCATGCTGTGGATGATGCCTTCCTTGCGCTTGATGTCTTTCTCCGCCTTGTCCATGTCCACCTGACCGGCCTTGGCCGCCATGGCCGCAGGCAGCTTGTCCATCAGGCTGGAGAGGCCCCCCATTTGCTTCATCTGTTGGATCTGGGCCAAAAAGTCGTTCAGGTCGAAGCCGCCACCGCTCTTGACCTTTTCAGCCAACTTCTTGGCAGCCTCGATGTCCACCCCGGCAGTGACTTGCTCCACCAGCGCCACGATGTCGCCCATGCCCAGAATGCGGCCCGCATGGCGCTCGGCGTCGAACACCTCCAGACCATCGAGTTTTTCGCTGGTACCGGCGAACTTGATGGGTGCGCCGGTGATCTGGCGCACTGAGAGTGCGGCACCGCCACGCGAATCACCATCGGTCTTGGTGAGGATGATGCCGGTCAGTGGCAGCGCTTCCTTGAAGGCCTTGGCGGTGTTGACCGCGTCCTGACCTTGCATGGCGTCCACCACAAACAGGGTTTCAACCGGGTTCAACGCTGCATGCAAGTTTTTGATTTCCAGCATCAAGGCTTCGTCAATCGCCAGGCGACCTGCGGTGTCGACCAGCAGCACATCAAAGAAGTGCTTTTTGGCGTAGTCCAGCGCGGCACGGCCGATGTCTACCGGATTCTGGTCCGGGGTGGAGGGGAACCACTCCGCACCGGCTTGGGCGGTCACGGTTTTGAGCTGTTCGATCGCCGCGGGACGGTACACGTCGCCGGACACGGTCAGTACTTTCTTTTTGCGCTTTTCAATCAGGTGCTTGGCCAGCTTGCCGGTGGTGGTGGTTTTACCCGCACCCTGCAAGCCCGACATCAGGATGACGGCGGGTGGTTGGGCCGCGAGGTTGATGTCGCTCACGCCTTCACCCATGGTGGCAGCCAGCTCGCGGTTAACGATGCTCACCAGCACCTGGCCGGGCTGCAGGGAGCCCAGTACTTCCTGGCCCAGCGCTTTTTCTTTCACCCGGGCAATAAAGTCGCGCACCACCGGGAGGGCCACGTCGGCCTCCAGCAGCGCCATGCGCACTTCGCGCAGCATGTCGGTGACGTTGGACTCGGTGATACGCCCCTGGCCTCGCAGGTCTTTAACGAGGCGGGATAGTTTGTCGGTAAGAGCGGAGGCCATATTGAAGTATTCCGGCAGGCGCAACCTGCGGTGTGAGCCGGACAGTGCCGGCAGGGAGCAAAACGCTAAACTGTGCACATGATTTTAGCCAGTGCGTCTTCCACCAGCTTAGCGTTGTCGGTTTTGGCGGCCTGCGCGTATGCGTGGCCTGCCTTGCGGGCTACCCACCTGTCATCCGCCGCAGCACGAGGATGGGTCGCACTGGCATGGTTTCTGCACGGGGCGGTGCTGGCTTGGGGACTGTTGCTACCCCCTACGAAATTCGGTTTTGCACCGGCTCTGTCGATGACCGCATGGGTGGTGGCCGCGGTGTATGCCATTGAGAGCCAAATTTACCCACAACTGCAGACGCGGTGGGCCTTGTCTGCAGTAGGTGCGGTGGCGGTCGTGTTGGCCTGCATCTTTCCGGGATCGACGCTATCCAGTAGCGCGTCCATATGGTTGCCCACACATTTGGCCTTCGGTGTTGCAAGCTATGGACTATTTGGCACCGCAGTCGTGCATGCATGGCTCATGGGGCGTGCAGAGGCACGCATCCGCCAAGCGGCTGATCCACACAGCGGCTTGCCCTTATTGACACTGGAGCGGCTCACCTACCGGTTTGTGGGTGCAGGCTTTGTTTTGCTGACAGCCACCTTGGTCATGGGTTATGTGTTCGGCGATGTGGTGTACGGCCAAGGCCATGCTTGGCATTGGGATCACAAGACGGTGTTTTCTGTTCTGTCGTGGGTCACATTCGCCATCTTGCTATTGGGCCGGGCACGCTTCGGCTGGCGCGGCAAACGCGCCGTGGCTGTGCTTTACACAGGCTCCGTGCTGCTGCTTTTGGGCTATATCGGCTCGCGCTTCGTGCTGGAAGTTCTACTGGGACGGTCCACGTGAAGTACCTCTTGTTACTTCTGATTGTTTTAGCGGTGTTGTGGAGGATCCGCAGCAAGCTCCGTGTGCCTGACAGCCCGCAGACGCAAGAGCAGGCAGAGCCTGTTTCTAAGACGGTGGAGATGCATGCCTGCACGCACTGCGGACTGCATATGCCGTTCTCCGATATGGTTGCGGGCACGCGCGGGCGCTACTGCACCGACGGACACCGCTCGTTGGCTGAACACTGATGCAGCAGGAGCAAGGGGAGCACTCTTGGTTCGGTGCATCGGCGCTGGAAGCCGTTCCCGGGCCCGCAGAAGACCAGGGGGACTTCAAACGGCTGTGGCAGGCATTCATGACCGCACGCCTGGTCTTGGGCGTAGTGCTGGTACTACTTCAAATCACGCTTTATGCGACCGGCCCGGCCCATAGCAAAACCTTGCTGGCAGTGTGCATTGCCTATTTTTTGGGCACGCTAGCTACCCGACTTCATTTGCGCCCCCGCCCCTTGGGCGCGGCGTTTACGCGCTCTTGGGGCGTGCTAATTGGCATTGACGTGCTGGCGTTCTCGGCATTGCAATGGCTTCACGGGAACAGTCTCAACTACACCCCTTTGTTTGCCTTACCGGTGCTGCTGGCTTCAGTTTTGGGGTCCCTGCGTTTGGCATTGGGGACCGCTGCCGGCGTGACCATGTTGCTTTTGGGTGGTGCAGTCTGGACCCAGATTCGCAGCGATCAAGACAATCCGGCCTCGTTCGTCCAAGCCGGACTCAGTGGCGTAGGTTATTTCGCGATTGCCTTTCTGGCGAACCAATTGGCAACACGACTGGCCAATGAAGGCAAGCGGGCACGGCAAAGCCAGTTGGCGGCCACCATTCAGCGGGAGGTGAATGAACTGGTGATCGAAGCCCTGCCGGAGGGCGTGATGATCGTGGACCAGGGCGGCATCGTACGTGCAGCCAACCCCGCAGCACGCGCGTTGCTGGGCGATGAGGACCGCCTGCGCGCAGCAGTGTTCGATCTCAAGGCTGACCCCGCGTGGAGGCCTCTCCTGCATTTAAGCAGGCTCAGCCTGGGCAGTGGCCAACAGCAAGAAGCGGAAGTCTCACTGCAGCATGAAGGAAGCGCGCCATTAAAGGTTCTGGCCCGAACCCGGCTGGCAGCGCCCCAAGGTATCGGGGAAGACAGCCTGTGCGTCTTGTTCCTGCAAGACCAACGCCAAGCGGAGGCCCGATTACGCACCGAAAAATTGGCCAGTATGGGTCGCATGTCCACCGCGGTAGCCCATGAAATCCGCAATCCTTTGGCGGCGATTGCGCAGGCCAACGCATTACTCGCAGAGGATTTGAGTGACCCGAAGCAGCTTCGCTTGACGAATATGGTCGGGCAGAACGCAAAAAGACTTGAAAAAATCGTGGATGACATCCTGAACGTCGCCCGGGCACGCGGCGCCAACTTTAGTGAGCGCGATGCCCTGCACGGCCTGAGTGAAGCGGTGTACAAAATCGCGCGAGACTGGGCCCAACAACATGGTCAGGCCGGAATGATCGGATTTGAGATTGATCCAGCAGTGCATTCTGTCCGGTTTGACCATGATCATTTGCGGCAAGTCATGGTCAATTTGCTGGACAACGCGCACCGCTATGCCAGTCGCCACTTGGAGGCCATTCAAATCACAGTGGCCTATGGCGATGAGGTCGCATTGGTGTCCGTCTGGAGTGATGGTGCACGCATGGACCAGACAGTGGAACGGCATCTTTTTGAACCCTTCTTCTCGTCGGAGAGCCGCTCCAGCGGCCTCGGCTTGTATATTTCCCGCGAGCTGTGCGAGCGACACAGCGCGACACTGACCTACCAACGCAATACCCGGATACGTGACAGCCAACTGCATGAGGGCAACGAATTCATGCTGACCCTGACAAGATTGACATCTTCCATAAGCGCTGAAAGCGACCACAACACACCATGGCAAGCCTCCCTGTATTGAGCGCCTCAAAGATCCTGGTGATTGACGACGAACCGGATCTGCGCACGCTCTATGAACTGACCCTTCTACGGGAAGGCCATCAAGTCGACACCGCCGCATCCGTGCAGGAAGCGCTGGAAGCCTTGGCGCGTCAGACCTATGACCTGGTCATTACTGACATGCGTCTACCTGACGGCATGGGTATTGATATTCTGAAGAACCTGCGTCTTCAATTCCGGGGCGAGCGCTGCATGGTGATTACGGCCTACGGATCAGCCGAAAATGCCGTCGAGTCCTTGAAAGCTGGCGCCTTTGACTACCTGACAAAGCCAGTCGATTTGAAGCAGTTCCGGACTGCAGTCGCATCGGCGCTTAGCGACAGCCGTGGATTAGACGCAGCGACTACAAGCGCTAAAGCAGTCGCGAGTGTGGCAGCCAGCTCGACCGCTGCATCCGCATTGGAGTTGATGGCGGGTTCCTCTGTAGCCATGCTCGCGGTCAAGGAACGCATTGCCAAGGTGGCACGCAGTATGGCTCCCGTGCTGATTCGGGGCGAGTCCGGTACGGGTAAAGAGTTAGCGGCCAGAGCTCTGCACGCGAATAGCCACCGGGCTCAAGGGCCGTGGGTTGCTGTGAACTGCAGTGCGATCCCCGAAGCCTTGTTGGAAGCGGAGTTCTTTGGCGCCAAAAAGGGCGCCTACACCGGTGCGACGCAAGACAGAACCGGCTTCTTCCAAGCGGCGCACGGGGGGACTTTGTTTCTGGACGAAATCGGCGATCTCCCTCTAGCCATGCAAGCGAAACTTCTGCGTGCCATTCAAGAGAGAAAAATCCGCCCCTTGGGAAGCAATGCGGAGGAAGCTGTCGATGTGCGGTTGGTCAGTGCCACACACAAAGACCTGGCGGCAGAAGTCGCGGCCAACACGTTCCGTCAAGACCTCTATTACCGACTGAATGTCATCGATATCCACCTTCCACCTTTGCGCGAGCGCAAAGACGACCTGGAGGCTTTGTGCAGGGCGATCCTCCAACGTATATGCGCTGAAACCGGTAGCCCTGTACCGGCGATTTCTGCCTCCATGCTGGAGCAACTGAAGCTGCATCCACTTAAAGGCAATGTCAGGGAACTGGAGAACCTGTTGCACAGAGCCATGGCTCTATCGGATGGCTTCGCCCTGGAAATGGATGCCACCTACGCGGACTCCACACCTGCAGTACTTTTGCCCACACAAGAACCGGCCGTAGCAAATTCAGCGATCGCAGACATCCAGGCGCAAACAGATGTCATGAATGAACTGGCAACAGCGCCTGCACCACTGGCCATACCCAACGACCTGCAAAGCCATCTGGACGCCCAAGAGCGCGACATTCTGGTTCGCGTACTGACAGAAACACGTTTCAACCGCACTGCTGCGGCCCAGCGCTTGGGAATCAGCCTGCGCCAAATACGTTATCGCATGGAGCGCTTGCGCATCGATGTACCCGGGGAAGACCGTGACAAGACACCCTGACCCCGCACTGCCTAATGCATCCGGTTGGGACGCCGGATGGTGGTCCGAAGCACAGCAAATACCCTCTCCCAACTTCGGCCCCAGACCCGCTAGCGCAGTTGTCGACCTGGTGGTTATCCACTCCATATCTCTACCGCCGGGTGTGTATGGCGGCCCCGAGGTACAGCAACTTTTCACCAACACTTTGGACTGGGATGCTCACCCTTACTTCCAAACCATACGGGGCATGGAGGTTTCGAGCCACTTCTTCATACGGAGATCCGGGGTAGTTTTGCAGTTTGTCAGTTGTAACGAACGCGCGTGGCATGCGGGCAAGTCCTACTACCGGGATCGCGACAACTGCAACGATGACTCCATCGGTATTGAGCTGGAAGGAACCGAGGAGGACAGGTTCACTCCGCCTCAGTATGAAAGCCTTCACCGCTTGTGTGGGGCGATTGCACAAAACTACCAGATTCAATACCTAGCCGGACATGAACACATTGCCCCGGGTCGTAAAACCGACCCGGGACCAGGATTTCAATGGCCCGAACTGAAGCTTTGGCCAGAAATTTCCGGATGGCATTTTCCTGCCGGGGTGCCACAAAGCGACACCGGACAAATCTGAGTTCGCACATCTCGAAATAAATTTTGAAGCCTGTTTGAACGCACCCGAATAGTGCGCATTCAGAACCGGCGCGCGATTCCCGATGAAATGTGCTGCTGAACCGCGTCAACACTTGCGATAGGGCGCAAAAACACAGGATTTCAAGGCTCTGCAGCGCCATGAAAACACTGGTGCAGATACACCCTCGGGTTTGCGCTGAGCAAATCACTGCCTCGAGGCAGATACACTACCGGTAGTGGCTTGTCACCACCCCAGACCCCAGATATAGTGTGCCCTGATTGTTGCGCATGGACATATGGCGTCACCGTGACAACCATGACTGACACCGGATCACCACAAAAAAACATCGATTTAGACGAGGAAATCATGCAATCTATTTCTACTGCTGTACCAACCACTACAGCCCCTCTGCTGTCTCCCGTCCCGGGCGCAGAATCGTCCGTAACAAACGCATTTGCGCAGTACCAGATCATTCGCCGCAATGGCGCCGTCGTGCCCTTTGAGCCGAACAAGATCGCAGTTGCCATGATGAAGGCATTTCTCGCGGTACACGGCACCCAAGGCGCTGCATCCGCCAGCGTTCGGGAAACCGTTGATGGGTTGACCCAGCAGGTCATCCGCGCCTTGGTCCGTTCACGGCCCGGCGGTGGAACTTTCCATATTGAAGACGTGCAAGACCAGGTCGAGTTGGGCCTGATGCGCGGCGGCCACCATGAAATTGCACGTGCATACGTTCTTTACCGTGAGCGCCGCACCCAAGAGCGGGCCAAACAAGTGGCTACAGAGGCTCCTGCAGCGCCCGTCATTCACGTCATTGACAACGGTCAGCGGGTGCCTTTGGATCTGGCTCAGCTCCAGTCCCGTATCGAAACGGCCTGTTCTGGTTTGGGAGCTGATGTCAAGGCGGCCCCGATCCTTGCGGAAACCATGCGCAACCTCTACGACGGTGTGCCGTTGGACGAGGTCTACAAAGCGGCCATTTTGGCGGCTCGTACCCTGATTGAAAAAGACCCGGACTACACCTACGCCACTGCGCGGCTGCTGTTTCACACGATCTCCCGTGAAGTCTTGGGCCGCGATGTGGCTCAGGCCGATATGCAGGAAGCCTATGCGGACTATTTCCCCGGTTTTATCAAGCGTGGTATCGCCGCAGAACTTCTGGACGAAAAGCTTCAGCAGTTCGATTTGAAGCGCTTGGGTAACGCCCTCAAGGCCGGCCGCGATTTGCAGTTTGACTACCTCGGCCTGCAAACCTTGTATGACCGCTACTTCCTGCACGAAGGCAAAACCCGCATTGAGTTGCCCCAGGCGTTTTTCATGCGCGTGGCAATGGGTCTGTCCCTGAACGAAATTGACCGTGAAGCCCGCGCGATCGAGTTTTACGAAGTGCTGTCCAGCTTTGACTTCATGTCCAGCACACCGACTCTGTTTAACAGCGGTACTTTGCGCTCACAACTGTCCAGCTGCTACCTGACCACGGTGCCTGACGATCTGGATGGCATTTACGAATCTATCAAAGAGAACGCACTTCTTTCCAAGTTTGCGGGCGGTCTGGGCAATGACTGGACACGCGTACGTGCACTGGGCTCCCACATCAAGGGAACCAATGGCGAATCTCAAGGGGTGGTACCGTTCCTGAAAGTGGTGAACGACACTGCCGTGGCTGTGAACCAAGGTGGCAAGCGCAAAGGTGCTGTTTGTACTTACCTCGAGACATGGCACTTGGACATCGAAGAGTTCCTGGAGTTGCGCAAGAACACCGGCGACGACCGCCGCCGTACCCACGACATGAATACCGCGAATTGGATTCCGGACTTGTTTATGCGCCGAGTAATGGAAAAAGGCACTTGGACCCTGTTCTCCCCGTCCAACGTGCCCGACTTGCACGACCTGTTTGGCGCGGAATTCGAGAAGGCCTATGTCGCCTACGAAGAGAAAGCGGCGCGTGGTGAGATCAAGCCATCCCGCACCGTACAAGCCAGCGATCTGTGGCGCAAGATGCTGACCATGCTGTTCGAAACCGGACATCCATGGATCACATTCAAAGACGCATGTAACGTGCGTTCCCCACAACAGCACGCAGGTGTGGTGCATTCCTCCAATCTGTGCACCGAAATTACCCTGAACACATCCGACACTGAGACAGCCGTGTGCAATCTGGGCTCCGTGAACCTGCTGCAACACTTGAAAGACGGCGCACTCGACCACGACAAGCTCAAGCGCACGATCTCCACCGCTATGCGCATGTTGGACAACGTGATTGACATCAACTACTACGCGGTGAAAAAGGCGCGTGACTCCAACATGCGCCACCGCCCCGTGGGCTTGGGTCTGATGGCTTTCCAGGACAGCCTGTATGAACTGCGCATTCCTTATGCCAGCGACGCGGCTGTAGAGTTCGCAGACCAATCCATGGAAGCGATCAGCTATTACGCCTACTGGGCTTCCACTGATTTGGCCCGTGAGCGGGGCAAGTACCACAGCTACAAGGGCAGCCTGTGGGACAAGGGCGTGTTGCCACCAGACACTCTGGACATGTTGGCTAACGCCCGTGGCGGATATGTGGAAGTTGACCGCTCTTCCACACTGGACTGGAACGCCTTGCGCAACAAGATTGCCGCTGACGGCATGCGCAACTCCAACTGCGTGGCCATTGCGCCGACTGCGACAATCTCCAACATCATTGGCGTGGACGCATCCATCGAGCCCTGCTTCGGCAACCTGTCGGTCAAGTCCAACCTGTCCGGTGAATTCACCGTCATTAACAGCTACTTGGTGCGCGACCTCAAGCGCCTTGGCTTGTGGGACGACGTGATGGTCATGGACCTGAAGCATTTCGACGGCTCCTTGAGCCCGATCGATCGCGTGCCTCAAGAAATCAAGCAGCTCTATGCCACTGCATTCGAAGTGGAAACCCGCTGGTTGGTGGAAGCTGCGGCACGTCGCCAGAAGTGGATTGATCAAGCGCAATCTCTCAACATCTACATGGCCGGTGCTTCCGGCAAGAAGCTGGATGAGACCTACAAACTGGCTTGGTTGCGTGGACTGAAAACCACCTACTACCTCCGCACGATGTCTGCGACACACGCTGAAAAATCGACCGTCACAGCGGGACGTTTGAATGCAGTGTCATCCGGCAACGATGCGCAAGGCTCCACCAAAATGTCGAGCGCCTTGGAAGCTGCGGCTGCTGCGGCACAAGCCCAGATGGAGTTGGCCAGCAATGCTGCAACTGACATCAAGTTCTGCGGCGTTGATGACCCGACTTGCGAGTCCTGCCAATGATTTCAATAGCGTCGCGGTGCAAATTGCGATGCTATTGAACAACACAAATTTTCAGTGAATTGCATGATTACTTTTCAATTCAATTCACTGCTCACATAATCTGCAAATTGGAATCATCTATGTTGTCCTGGGACGAAGAAGTCAAGCCCGCATCGCCGTTGAATTACGCGCGCAATCCGTCTGGAAATGACGCAGTAGCGCAGGCACCAGTGTCTTCTGTATTCGCGGCTCAAACATCAGTTACCCCGCTGTCCGCTGCGATGCCAGCTGCCAAGCTGAGTGCCGGCGGACATCGCGTCAAGGCATCCGACAAACGCATCATCAACGGACAAACTGACGTCAATCAGTTGGTCCCGTTTAAATACAAATGGGCCTGGGAAAAATACCTCGCCACATGCGCCAATCACTGGATGCCCCAAGAGGTCAACATGACGCGCGACATCGCGTTGTGGAAGGATCCCAATGGACTTACTGAAGACGAGCGCCGCATCGTCAAGCGCAACCTCGGCTTCTTTGTGACTGCAGATTCCTTGGCCGCCAACAACATTGTGTTGGGTACTTATCGCCACATCACCGCGCCTGAATGCCGGCAGTTCCTGTTGCGTCAGGCATTCGAAGAGGCCATTCACACCCACGCGTATCAATACATCGTGGAGTCCCTGGGTCTGGATGAGAGCGAAATCTTCAACGCGTATAACGAAGTCCAGTCCATCCGCGATAAAGACGAGTTTTTGATCCCCTTCATTGAAGCTATCATGGACCCGAACTTCCACACGGGTACGCCTGAAAGCGATCAAGTGCTGCTGAAGTCCCTGATCGTATTTGCCTGCCTGATGGAAGGCCTGTTCTTCTATGTGGGCTTCACCCAAATTCTCGCTTTGGGTCGCCAGAACAAGATGACTGGTGCTGCTGAACAGTATCAATATATTCTTCGCGATGAGTCGATGCACTGCAATTTCGGTATCGACCTGATCAATCAGTTGAAGCTGGAAAACCCTCATCTGTGGACGCCCGAATTCAAGGCGGAGATCAAGGCACTTTTCGAGAAGGCCGTCGAACTCGAGTACCGTTATGCGGAAGACACCATGCCACGCGGTGTGCTCGGCATGAATGCTTCGATGTTTAAGGGCTACTTACGCTACATCGCAAATCGCCGGGCCACACAAATCGGCTTGGAGCCGCTTTTCCCGAATGAGGAAAATCCGTTCCCGTGGATGAGCGAAATGATTGACTTGAAGAAGGAACGTAACTTCTTCGAAACGCGTGTTATCGAGTACCAGTCCGGCGGCGCGCTGTCCTGGGATTAATCAACTCGTTATGCCGCTCCAGTTTTCGCCCCTGTTCTGCTGCTGCTCGTTCAGTGCAATGGGTGTGCGACACCGAGTTCATGCCGCTGGGATAGCGCCCAGTGGCATGAATCACTTTCTGCCAGATACGCAGCGGAAAGTGCTTCTTGCACCTTGATCAAGGAGAACATGATGGCAACTGCAAAAAAACCGGCCGCTAAGAAGGCCGCTCCCGCGAAGAAAGCAGCTCCTGCCAAAAAGGCCGTAGCAGCGAAGAAAGCCGCTCCCGCCAAAAAGGCCGCAGCTCCTGCTAAAAAAGCAGCAGCTCCTGCCAAAAAGGCCGTAGCAGCGAAGAAAGCCGCTCCCGCCAAAAAGGCCGCAGCTCCTGCTAAAAAAGCAGCAGCTCCTGCCAAAAAGGCCGTAGCAGCGAAGAAAGCCGCTCCCGCCAAAAAGGCCGCAGCTCCTGCTGCCAAGAAGCCTGCTGCAAAGAAGGCTGCAAAGGCACCAGCTGCCAAGCCTGCCGCTGCCCCTGCGGCACAAACCACGCTGAATCCACAAGCTGCGTGGCCATTCCCTACTTCCAGCAAGCCCTAAGCGGCCTGCCTGAAGTAGAAAAGCCCGGCGCCATAGGCCCCGGGCTTTTTTGTTGGCACCACAAGCCGATCAAGGATAAAAGGCAAGTAGCCGGTACCCAGACACGCGCTCTGAAGAGTTCCCTGCTTTCACAGCAATGGGAAGTACCGCTGAAAACTCTGCATCTGGCTCCAAGGTATTCGCTTTAAAACCTATATCTTGCGGCTTAAGAACACGACGTATCAGGCTTTGGTCCTGCATATCCGTGAGAGTCAGCTCCAACGCGGGCGGAGCAACAGGGACAGGACCATTATTTTTCAAAGCAACATTGAGCCGATACACATCGGTTCGAACCTTGGTGAACGATGAACTATCGATCACCACCGCTTCAATGTTACGCAATGGACTTACGCTGCAATCCATCACCTCACACAAAGCCTCCAGCGCAGGCAGCGTGGATGGCTCATAGGCGGCCCAACGATCTCGCTCATGGACGGCAACTTGCACTGCCAACGCCCCGATCAACACCATGCCCGATAGCCCCAGAACAATACGTACGCCTGTTTTGTGCCAAATGCTCTTGCCCCGCCCTTCCCGCATGAACGAGGGCTGTTTAACCTCATCCTTCTCTGCGACTTTCACATGGGCTTGTGTGTAACGGGGCGCCGCACCCGACAAAGTTTCCAGAGGGGGCTCCGCAGGCGCATCCAACGGCGGTGTCTCGTGATCCACACCGGGAGTTTGCGCGAGTGATTTGGGGCTCTGCGACAAGAAATCATCCAATCCCGTGTCAGAGGACTCATTGACCGGTGTGCCGACCGGAAGAGATTCGTCAGGATGTAAGTGATCGCGTAAAGCGGCGTCTGACTGTTCCGCAGTGAATGACATGTTGGAGGCATCATCCTCTGTCTCTTTAGGAGATTCGTCAGACGCGAATCGCAGAGAAGCAGCCCAGTCCGGATCAGGGCTGGTGGTGGCTACAGGATCACGCGGGGGCTCCGGCTCCAGAGACACGGGAACAGGCTCGGAGTGAAGATTCGCGTTGGCATCGAAAACTTCATCACACTGCCCACAACGAACCCAACCATCGGATATACGCAACTGGTCCGGCACGACCTTGAACATCGTGGAGCATGCCGGGCATTGGGTAATCAGACTCATTGCGTCACATTGTAGTGGGCGCAATCACCGCAATCAGACTGCGGCAGTCATCAAGATCCAGCCGTCCTCGGTGTCTGCCACAGACAGTTTGCAGTACGGCGAATAAGCTGCCTTTAACTCTTCCGCCTGCCGCTCCAGAATCCCGGCAAGCACAAGATGGCCACCCGCCTTCACATGCGCACATAGCAGCGGAGCAAGCACCTTCAAGGGCGTGGCCAGGATGTTGGCGAGCACCACATCGAATACCCCTTGAGCTGCCTCAGGTAACCCGGACACCAATGTGACGTGATTTGCTTCGGCATTCAAGACAGTGGAATCCACAGCGGCCTGATCAATGTCAACAGCGATCACTTCCGTAGCACCGAATTTGGCTGCACCTATGGCCAGAATGCCTGATCCGCACCCATAGTCCAGCACCCGACCGGAACCGCCATTACGCGCAATCCAGCGCAAGCACATGCGCGTGGTGGGGTGCGTCCCCGTGCCGAACGCCAAGCCAGGATCCAGACGAATTACCTCTTTGGCCTGTACCGGCGGCTCATGCCAGGTCGGCACGATCCAGAACTCAGGGGTGATCTCTACCGGCGCAAACTGCGACTGGGTCAAACGCACCCAGTCCTGGTCCTCGAGCACCTCGATACCCAAGATACGGCAACCCTCAAAGAAGTCTTGGGCAGACAACAACTGGGCCGCTTCATCCGCTTGGGCGCGATCCGCAAACAATGCAATCACGCGGGAACGCTGCCACCCGTCTTTGGGCGGCGGCATTCCGGGTTCACCGAACAACGCTTGCTCGGCATCGGTTTGGGCATCAGCATCTTCCACACTGACACTCAGCGCATCCAACGCGTCCAGCGCATCACTCAGGTTTTCGACCCGGTCTTCGGGACACATCAAACGCAATTCAAACATGCAAAACCTTATCGCTTGTGTTGTTCCAGCCAATGCTCAAGGTAGTGGATATTGGTTCCACCATCCATGAACTTGGCGTCCACCATCAACTCGCGGTGCAAGGGGATGTTGGTACTGATACCTTCGACAACGGTCTCTGCCAAAGCGGTACGCATGCGCGCCATGGCCTGCTCGCGGGTATCGCCATGAACAATGATCTTGCCGACCATCGAGTCGTAGTTCGGAGGCACGAAATAGTTGGTGTACACATGTGAATCCACACGCACTCCGGGACCGCCGGGTGCATGCCACATGGTGACGCGCCCTGGGGACGGGGTGAACTTGTAAGGATCTTCTGCGTTCACACGGCATTCGATTGCGTGACCACGCACTTCAATTTGACGCTGGGTGAAAGGCAGTTTTTCGCCGGCCGCCACCATGATCTGGGTTTTGACGATGTCAATGCCCGTCACCATCTCCGTCACCGGGTGCTCCACTTGCACACGGGTATTCATTTCAATGAAATAGAACTCGCCGTCTTCATAGAGGAACTCAAACGTGCCCGCACCGCGGTAGCCGATCTTCTTGCAGGCAGCCACGCAACGCTCGCCGATACGCTCAATCAGCTTGCGGTTGATACCGGGAGCGGGTGACTCTTCCAGCACCTTCTGATGGCGACGTTGCATGGAGCAATCGCGCTCACCTAGGTACACCGCGTTCTTGTGCTTGTCTGCCAGGATCTGGATTTCAATATGCCGGGGGTTCTGGAGAAACTTCTCCATATACACCGCCGGGTTGTTAAACGCCGCGCCCGCTTCCGCCTTGGTCATCTGTACCGCATTGACCAGCGCTGCCTCGGTGTGGACCACACGCATACCGCGACCACCGCCACCGCCGGCAGCCTTGATGATCACCGGGTAGCCAATGGCCTTGGCAATGCGCTTCATTGCGACCGGGTCATCCGGCAGCTCGCCTTCAGAGCCGGGCACGCAGGGCACGCCCGCGCGGATCATGGCCTGCTTGGCAGACACCTTGTCCCCCATGATGCGGATGGACTCGGGTGTAGGACCGATGAACTGGAAACCGCTCTTCTCGACGCGCTCAGCAAAGTCCGCGTTTTCACTCAAAAAACCGTAGCCGGGGTGAATGGCTTCCGCATCGGTCACTTCCGCGGCCGAAATGATGGCCGGCATATTGAGGTAGCTCAGACCGGACGGAGCCGGTCCGATACACACCGCTTCCTCTGCCAGTTTCACGTATTTGGCTTCGCGGTCCGCCTCGGAATAGACCATGACGGCTTTGATTCCCAACTCGCGGCAGGCGCGCTGGATTCGCAGCGCAATCTCGCCCCGGTTGGCGACCAGAATTTTCTTGAACATGGGTGCTGCGTCTTATTCGATGATGAACAGAGGTTGGCCGTATTCAACAGCCTGACCGTTCTCACACAGAATCTGCGTCACCGTACCGGACTTGTCAGCTTCGATCTCGTTCAGGATCTTCATCGCTTCAATAATGCAGATGGTGTCGCCTTCCTTGATGGAATCACCAATTTCCACGAACGGCTTCGCGCCCGGGGCAGAAGAACGGTAGAAAGTACCCACCATCGGAGACTTTACGGTGTGGCCGGCGGGCACGGCGGCTTCTGCGGGAGCCGGTGCTGGGGCAGCGGCGGCAGCTGCAGGCGCTGCTGCCGGAGCAGGTGCTGCATACACAGGAGCGGGCGCATAGCCCTGAACCACTGCACCACCACCCTTGACGATACGGACCTTGCCTTCGGCTTCGGTAATTTCCAGTTCCGACACATTGGAATCAGACACCAGATCGATCAGGGTTTTGAGTTTGCGTAAATCCATGGAATCTCCAACAACCGACATTAGTAAAGCGGCGAATTTACAGCAAATCGCCACCAAAAAACCATATCTCCGCCCAAAACAAGGGAAAAGATCGGAAAAATGTCTAGATAAAAATGCCCCGAAGGGGCTTGAGACAGTGGATTCAGACCGAATCCACTAGGTAGGAGCCTCTATTTTACCGCAACCCAAGCAGCGAGGTCCGACTCGGTCACCCGCCCCATTTTCCGCTGCGCAATGGATCCATCCGAAGCCAACAACACCGAGAACGGTAAACCACCTGTGATGTTGCCCAATGCACGCCCGAGATCTGCTCCCGACAATCCGGCCATGGCGACCGGAAAACTCAAAGGCAGCTTCTTGAGAAATGGCACCACAGCCTCATTGCGATCGATGGCCAACCCCAGTACCTGTACACCGCGGCTGCCTTGCTCCTTATAAAAACTGTCCAAGAGAGGTAGTTCGTCTACGCATGGTGGGCACCAGGTCGCCCAGAAATTAATCAAGACTGGCCGCCCCTTGAGTCCAGCCATGGCCAAAGTAGTGTCATGCGGGGTTTGCCACTGCTGCTCCCAGAAACCCGGCACAGGGTCGACCACAGCCAAAGCCGCATCTTTGGCATGGCGCAGCGACAACCCTAGCCCCGCGGCACCCGCCAAACCGGCGGCAACACCCCAGAGAACCGTGCGCCTGCGAGAAGAGGGGAATTGCGCCAAATCCTTACTATCTATCACGAACATCTCCCAACAGCTTTTGAACTGCCGCCAAATTTCCACGCGGCGCCCTGCCCTTGCCATCCGGCTGCAAGGCACCCCGCACGTCATCCAGGTCGTTGATCAACAAATGCACACCCACATGCTCACCCAAGGGCTGGCACATCGCGTGAATGCTCAGGGCGTCCACCATATCCCCTTGCAAACCGGGCACAGAGCGCACCTCGAAGCGAACACCCTTGTCAATCAGGCTGATCTCCGCCGATTTGGGGTCATCACAAAACAATTGCAGATAAATGTCGGACCGCCGTGTGGCCGTACCACGCCACACTGCGCCGCCCAGGTGGGGCCGGAAGGCTTCCAGCCGCTGCATCCATTGCACTGCAAGCTCACGCAGGGCCTGCAACTCCTCAGCCTGGCTCTCGGCACAGAAGATCGCAATGTATTCCTCAACCGCAGCCTCTACCTGATCGTTATCCGGCAGTGCAGAACGTGGTGGCACACCCAGCTGTTTGACCGCGCGACGCTTGGCCGGACCGTATTCCAGCCCCTCTTCCACTACCAAACGCGCCGCCGTAGCCGCGATTTCTTCTTTCAAATCATCCATGGGCCGATTGTGCCTGCCCGCCGAAAGCCCTGCTACGCGCCCATTTGCTATTCTTTTAATAGCTGTTCGCGCATATTCCACGTGCGCCAGAGCCCTAAATCATGCTTAATCACGACAGCTGGTCCGCCCCGTAGAATACCGCCCATGCATATTCATATCTTGGGCATTTGCGGCACCTTCATGGGTGGCCTGGCCGCGCTGGCGCGTGAAGCCGGCCACAAAGTCACCGGCTGCGATGCCGGCGTTTACCCCCCCATGAGCGACCAGCTTCGGGCCCTGGGCATCGACCTGATCGAAGGCTTCGGCGCGGAGCAAATAGCTTTGCAGCCCGACATGTTCGTGATCGGCAACGTCGTCAGCCGCGCACGACTCGCCGACGGAACGCCCAAATTTCCGCTCATGGAAGCCATTCTTGATGCGGGCGCCCCTTACACCAGCGGCCCGCAATGGTTGGCTGAACACGTGCTGCAAGGTCGGCACGTGCTGGCTGTGGCCGGCACCCACGGAAAAACCACCACCACCAGCATGCTGGCCTGGGTGCTGGAGTACGCCGGACTGCAGCCCGGATTCCTAGTCGGAGGCGTCCCGCTGAATTTCGGAGTATCGGCAAGACTGGGCGGAGGGGCGTCTGTGCCCTCTGCGCAGGTCAAGGAGGAGCCCGCACAGCGGGCGGGGGACAAGGAGCAGAGGGCGCAGACGCCCCTCCGCCCCGCCTCCGAAGCGAAACTCTTCGTGATCGAGGCCGACGAATACGACACCGCCTTCTTCGACAAGCGCAGCAAATTCGTGCACTACCGCCCGCGCACCGCCATCCTGAACAACCTGGAATTCGACCACGCCGACATCTTTGACGACCTGGCCGCCATCGAGCGGCAGTTCCACCACCTGGTGCGCACCGTGCCCGGTACCGGGCGCGTGGTCGTCAACGGCCTGGAAGAAAGCCTCACCCGCGTGCTCCACCAAGGCTGCTGGAGCGAACAACGCAGCTTCGGCGCCGCCGTGAGCGACTTTTCTGCCGTCGGCGAGCCCCATGACTTTGCCGTCCACCACCACGGCCACGAGGTCGCACGGGTGCAGTGGGCCTTGGGCGGCGTGCACAACCAACTCAACGCACTGGCCGCCATCGCCGCCGCCGAGCATGTAGGCGTGTCGCCTGCCGTCGCTGCAGAAGCCCTGGGCCAATTCGTGAACGTCAAGCGCCGCATGGAAGTGCGCGCCAAAGCCCCGTTGGCAGGTCAACCGGGCAGCGCCCCCGTCACCATTTACGATGACTTTGCGCACCACCCCACCGCCATCCGCACCACCGTCAACGGCCTGCGCCGCCAAGTCGGCAAGGGGCGCATTCTGGCCGTGTTCGAGCCGCGCTCCAACACCATGAAGCTCGGCGCCATGAAGGCCCAGTTGCCCTGGAGCCTGGAAGAAGCCGACCTCGCCTTCTGCCACAGCGGCGGTTTGGGCTGGGACGCAGCCGAGGCGCTGGCCCCCATGGGTGCACGAGCGCAGGTGGGCGACACCATTGACACCGTGCTGGCCCAAGTGGCCGCCGCCCTGCAGCCGGGCGACCACGTGCTGTGCATGAGCAATGGAGGCTTCGGCGGCATCCACGCCAAACTCGCCAGCTTGCTACAAACTTCATAGCTGCTCGCGCACTATCTATAAGCGGCTACAGCATATTTGACCCACAACCCCATGCAAACCGATCCGAACTTTCAACTCCGCCTCCCGGAAGGCGCCAAATTCACCGACCTGAAACTGCGCCGTTGCGACGCCGAAGCCATCGACATGGACATGGACCTCGTCGAGCGCATCTGCCAACTCAACCAGTGGGATGTGGCAAAAGTGCGCGAGAACCCCGGCCCGGTGATCAGCACCATCCTGAGCGTCTGGTACAAAACCCACCTGGCTGCTGGCGGCACGCCGGACGCGGTGATGGAGTCACTGCGGGCCCCTGCTCCGCTGCAATAAGGCACAAAAAAAGCGGGCACTCAGGCCCGCTAGGTAATGTGAGCCGGAGCATCAACTCCGGCTTTTTTATGGCGCCATCACGCTGCGCGGCGCGCCTTGACGGCGGCAGACAGCACTTCCAGAGACTCCACCGAATCGTCCCAGCCCAGGCAGGCGTCGGTGATGCTCTTGCCGTATTCCAGCGCGGACGCATCGTCCTTGCCGGGGGTGAACTTCTGGGCTCCGGCGTTCAGGTGGCTTTCCACCATCACCCCGAAAACGCTGCGCGAACCGCCGCTGATCTGGCCGGCAATGTCTTTGGCCACATCGAGCTGCTTTTCGTGCTGCTTGCTGCTGTTGGCGTGGCTGCAGTCCACCATCAGGGTCTGGGGCAACTTCGCCTTGGCGAGGTCCGCACAAGCCGCGGCCACATTGGCAGCGTCGTAGTTGGGCGCCTTGCCACCGCGCAGGATGACGTGGCAGTCCGGGTTGCCGTTGGTTTGCACAATCGCCACCTGGCCATTTTTGTGCACCGACAAGAAGTGGTGGCCACCGGCTGCTGCCTGGATAGCGTCGGTTGCGATCTTGATGTTGCCGTCCGTGCCGTTTTTGAAGCCGATGGGCGCAGAGATGCCGGAGGCCAACTCGCGGTGCACCTGGCTCTCAGTGGTGCGCGCACCGATGGCGCCCCAGGAAATCAAGTCGCCCAGGTACTGGGGGGAAATGACGTCCAGGAACTCGCTGCCCGCGGGCATGCCCAAGCGGTTGATCTCGATCAGCAACTGGCGTGCAATGCGCAGGCCTTCGTCAATGCGGTAGCTCTCATCGAGGTAGGGGTCATTGATCAAGCCCTTCCAGCCCACGGTGGTGCGGGGCTTCTCGAAGTAGACGCGCATCACGATTTCCAGCGTGTCTTTGTACTTCTCACGCTCCACTTTCAGGCGGCGGGCGTAGTCCAGCGCCGCGGCGGGATCATGGATGGAGCAGGGTCCGATGATGACCAGCAGACGATCGTCCTTGCCGGCCATGATGTTGTGGATGGTGCTGCGGGTGTCGGAGATCAGGGTCTCCACCGCGGATCCGCGGATAGGGAAGAAACGGATAAGGTGCTCTGGAGGGGGCAACACGGTGATGTCCTTGATGCGTTCGTCGTCGGTTTTACTGGTGCGGTCGGCGGGCTGGGGTTGTCCGTACCACTCACCGGTTGCAGAGGCTTTAGCGTTCATGTCAGGTCTCCAGAGTCCAAGTTGCGAAAAACAGGTTGAAAAAGGCATAAAAAAACCGCCGGGGGTGCCGGCGGTTTTTGGGAAGATTCAGGACGTTTCTTTTGGGTACGTTCAGATCTCTCGACCGCCGGATGCGCGTGAGAACCAAAAGTAGCTAAAAAAGAAACGTGCGGAATGCATGGGGTTCAATGTAGCACAGGTTTCTGACAGCGGCTTACGCTTGCCACTAGGCAGTTCCACCTACGGTCAAACCGTCGATGCGAAGCGTAGGCTGACCCACACCCACAGGCACGCTCTGACCCTCTTTGCCGCAGGTGCCCACGCCAGGGTCCAGCTTCATGTCATTGCCGATCATGGAGACGCGCTTCAGGCACTCCGGGCCGCTGCCCACCAGCGTGGCGCCTTTGACGGGGTATTGGATCTTGCCGTTTTCCACCCAATAGGCTTCGCTGGCAGAGAACACAAACTTGCCGCTGGTAATGTCCACCTGGCCGCCACCGAAGTTGGGGGCGTACAAGCCCTTTTTGATACTTGCGATGATTTCTTCCGGCGCCTTGTCGCCGCCCAGCATGTAAGTGTTGGTCATGCGGGGCATGGGCAGGTGGGCGTAGCTCTCGCGGCGGCCGTTGCCGGTGGGCTTCACGCCCATCAGGCGGGCGTTCATGCTGTCCTGGATGTAGCCCTTCAATATGCCGTCTTCAATCAGCACATTGCGCTGGCTGGGGTTGCCTTCGTCATCCACGTTGAGCGAGCCACGGCGGTCGGCAATGGTGCCATCGTCCAGCACCGTCACGCCTTTGGCTGCGACGCGCTGGCCGATGCGGCCGCTGAAGGCGCTGCTGCCCTTGCGGTTGAAATCGCCTTCCAGCCCGTGGCCGATGGCTTCGTGCAACAGAATGCCGGGCCATCCGGCCCCCAACACCACAGTCATCTCGCCGGCAGGCGCAGGACGGGCATCGAGGTTGGTCAACGCGGCGTGCACGGCCTGGTCTACATAGTCTTCAATCTGCGCATCGGTGAAGTACGCCAGCCCGAAGCGGCCACCGCCGCCACTGGAGCCTACTTCGCGACGACCTTTTTGCTCGGCAATCACCGTCACGCTCAGGCGCACCAGCGGGCGCACATCGGCGGCCAGCGTGCCGTCCGCGCGGGCGACGAGCACCACGTCGTATTCAGCAGCCAAACCGGCCATCACCTGGATGATGCGCGGGTCTTTGGCACGGGCCAGTTTCTCAACCTTGCCCAGCAGCTCCACCTTGGCGGTGCTGTCGAGGGTGACAATCGGGTCCAGGCCGGCGTAGAGTTTGCGGCCGCCCGCTATCTTTGGTGTAGCGGCTTTCGCACGCTTGTTCTGCGCCGCAGCCGAAATGGTGCGCACGGTGCGGGCAGCATCCAGCAGGCTGGCCTCAGAAATATCGTCGGAATACGCAAAGGCGGTTTTCTCGCCACTCACTGCACGCACGCCCACGCCTTGGTCGATGCTGAAGGAACCGGTTTTGACGATGCCTTCTTCCAGACTCCAGCCCTCGGAGCGGGTGTACTGGAAGTACAGGTCCGCCTCGTCCACCTGGTGCGCCTTGATTTCGTTCAGCGCGCGGGTGAGATGGCTCTCATCCAGGCCGAAAGGCGTGAGCAACAGGGATTTGGCCGTGGCCAAGCGTTCGATAGTGGGTTCGCGGGAGATCATCCGGCCATTTTAGGCCGCTGCAGAAACTCCAGCAGAGCCGCATCGTCCAGCCCTTCCAATCCTGCGGCTACTGCGGCCGCAAACACGGCAGAAGCATGGACACCTAGGGGGCCGGAAAAGCCAACTTGGGATGCCGCTTCCAAGGCGAGTCGCGTGTCTTTGGCCAACAAGGTCATGTGGGCGCGCGGAGCCAGATCGCCCGCAAAGGCGCGGCGCATGCGGTCGCTACCGATCCAGCTCTGGCCACTGGACTGTTCAATGACATCCAGCGTGCGCCCCTGGTCCAACCCCAAACAAGCGGCCAGCGCCATGACCTCGGCTGCCCCCACGAGGTTGATACCCGCCAACAGGTTGTTGACCAGCTTGGTCCGTGCGCCATCACCCGGCCGGTCGCTGATATGAAACAACTTGGCCGACAGCGCTTGGAGCAACGGTAGGCAGCGTTCCCACGCCGCCGCAGGGCCGGCCACCATCAGGCTCATGCTGCCCTCCCTCGCACGGGCAGGGCCGCCTGACATAGGGGCATCCAGCGTGAGTACACCAAAGGTCGCTAGCTGCGCTGCAATGTCTTCCGCATCCTGCGGTCCAATGGTCGGGCACAAGATCACCACATGCCCGGCAGGCAGATGCGGAGCCAGCCCTCCGGGGCTGAACAGCACTTCACGGGTCTGATTGGCATCGACCACGCAAATGATGGTTGCTATGGATTCAGTAGCTGCTCGCCCAATATCCGCGGGCGCTAGAGCGCCGAAAGGCACCAAACACTGCACCTTGCTCACATCGATGTCGTGCACCCATGGTGTCCAACCCAGTGCACAAAGGCGCTGCGCCATGGCCCCGCCCATATTGCCGACGCCGATCACGGTCACCGGCAAAGGCGCACTCATGACTGGACCAGGCGCTTGGAGTTGGAAATTGACATCAGGATGCCGAGCGCCAGCCCCAATGTCACCATGGCTGTCCCGCCGTAGCTGATGAAGGGCAGAGGCACACCCACCACCGGCAGAATGCCACTGACCATGCCCATGTTCACAAACGCGTAGGTGAAAAAGATCATGGTGGCAGCGCCAGCCAACAGTCGGGAAAACAGGGTCGGCGCCTCCAGCGCAATGGCCAAGCCGCGCAGTATCAGGAAGATGAAGGCGCAGATCAGGAAGGTGGTGCCGATCAGGCCGAACTCCTCCGAATAAGCAGCAAAAATAAAGTCAGTCGTCCGCTCGGGAATGAACTCCAGATGCGTCTGCGTGCCCTTCATGAAACCCATGCCGGTCACACCGCCCGAGCCGATGGCGATCATCCCCTGGATGATGTGGAAGCCTTTGCCCAGTGGGTCGCGAGTAGGGTCCAGCAACGTGCAGATGCGTTGCTGCTGGTAGTCGTGCAGCACCGGCCAGCGTACGCCGTCAGCACACAATTGCGGCTCAAAGACCACGATCAGGAAGATACCGATCACTCCGATCGCCAAGGGCGGAATCACCAGTTTCCAGCTCATGCCGGCAAAAAAGATCACCGCCATGCCGGCCGCCAGCACCAACAACGAAGTACCCAAATCCGGCTGCTTCATGATCAGGCCCACGGGGACGGCCAGCAGCAGCCCAGCCACCACAAAGTCAAGCGGACGCAACTGGCCTTCGCGTTTCTGGAACCACCAGGCCAACATCAGCGGCATGGCGATCTTGAGAATTTCACTGGGCTGAATCACCACGCCGACATTGATCCAGCGTTTGGCGCCCTTTTTGGTGATTCCGAAAATGGCAACCGCTATCAGCAGGGCCACGCCCACGGTGTACAGCGGCACTGCAACGAGCATCAAGCGCTGGGGTGGAACTTGGGCCACCACAAACATGATGGTGCCCGCGATCAGCATGTTCCGGGCATGGTCCTCAAACCGGGTGCCATGGTCAAAGCCGGATGAATACATGGTCAGCAGCCCGGCACAGGCCAGAATGAAGACTGCAAAGGCCAACGGCCCGTCAAACCCCGAAAACCAGGGCGCAATGCGCTGGCGCAGGGGGACTTTTCCAAATTGGTACGACATGGGCGTGATTATCCCTAAGCGGCTTGGTGCGCTTTGGGAGATACCTGCCGGTTTGTCCTCGCATATTGGAAAGTTGTGATTGCCAGAATCAGGCCAAAGACGATAGACGCGTAGTACAACAATGCGACATCCGCCACGCCCGCATGGGTCCGCATGCGCAAAAGATCCAGCAATCCGATGCAGACGCTCAGCAAAACGGCTCCGGACAGCAAGCGACCCCCAGCGTTGCCACCACTGCCCATGGAATGCTTGGCCAAACCCACACTGAATGCAAGCAAGGTCAGGCCCAGTACGGCATACCAAATCGTCAACAGCGCAGGATGCGCCCCGATCAGCCCCCAAGGCACAAAGACCAATCCAGACAGGAGGATCGCGACCAGCCACAGCCTGAAGGCGGTAGCCCAAGGCCTGTCATCCCACTTGGCGACCACCATGCAAACGTGCGCGCAACAACATCCCCAGATGCCAAGCCCCAGCACCGGTACCGCGCCCCAGAGTGGCCACGGCAAGGGAGGCGTCTCCCATATCGAATCCGTCAGCCGCAATGCCCAGCAAAACAATGCGACGGCACTGAACAAAAAGATCGGCTGGGCACCAGCGCCATCCAAACGAGCTCGCCCACTCCACCACCACAGCAATACGCTAAGGACCGCCAAGCATGCATGCGCAGCGGCGATGGCTCCAGGTACGCCTACCCGCCATAGGCGGTACTCGTCGAAAAGCGCGCTTACCTTTCCCCACTCATCAATGACTACCGCACTAACTCCCGCCTTGCGGCCACTGTCAGCACGCAACTGAATTCGAAGAATGTTGTGTGGCTTGATCAACTCAGCGTTCACCGGCATCAGACGGGGGGCTTTCCCGGTGTCCTGCCCGCCTGACACCAAAAGATCCCCATCCCGCCCGATGACGACTCCATTCAGGGACACCACATATGCAGACCCCAGCTTTGGAAAATAGAGACCGACAGGGCTTTGCGGCAACTGGCCTGCCATGAATTCGAATTCCAATACAGCCGAACCTGCCAGCCCGGGGTATTGGAGATCCCATCGAAAGGGCAATGTCACGATATCCCTCGATACCTTGCCGTCGATGGTGGTGGAAACGGTCGCGTTTTCAAACTGCAGCTGACCCGCGTGCAGTCCTCCCCACGACGACAAAAGTGCCAAGGCCAGCACTACCGTACGTGGCAACAGCGCCCGGAGGCAGAAAAGGACAAGTGCTGAAAAACAGTTCAAGGAAAGAGCCTGAAGAAACACTGCAATAGGAGGTCGACCTGTCTTGATGCTCCCACTGAGCGACAGAGCATCATAGAGGCAGGAAAAGTATGCGGCCAGCCCGTACTATCCCCCTATGACTACCACCCACCTCCTTTACCTTCACGGTTTCCGCTCGTCGCCTCATTCGCACAAAGCACAGGCCATGGCGGCTTACATGGCGCAGCACCACCCGCAGGTGCATTGGTGGTGCCCGCAGCTGCCCCCCTCACCGAGGGCAGCGATGGAGCTGTTGTTGAACGGTATTGCGGATTGGCCGCGCGACAGCATGGCGGTCGTCGGCTCCTCGCTGGGTGGGTTCTATGCCACCCACATTGCCGAGGCCACAGAATGTCGGGCCATGCTGATCAACCCGGCAGTGGACCCTGCACGGGATTTGGGCAAATACATAGGCGAGAACCGCCAATGGCATGCACCGGAGGAAAGCTTTTTCTTTTTGCCCGAATATGTGGACGAGCTGCGCACCCTGCAGGTCGGCGAATTGCAGCACCCACAGCGCTACCGAGCCCTCCTGGCCAAAGGGGATGAGGTACTGGACTGGCGCGAAATGCATGCCCGCTACGGTCACACGCAGGTCACGCTGCTGGAAGGCGGGGACCATGCCCTGACCGGCTTTGAGGAATACCTGCCGGATTTCGCCCGGTTTATGGGTCTGCCCCCGAACAAATGAGGGGTGCAAGCCCCTGCATCCGGAGCGGGTAGTTTTGCGGGGACAATCTCCCCCTATGTTTGTACTGTTTGAAGAAGCCGGAAAATTCATGGCCGGCCGTGTCCTGTCCGAGGCGGAAGCCTCGGCGCAGGTGGAGCTGGATTCCGGCAAGCGCGTCAAGGTCAAGGGCGCCAACATCCTGATCAAGTTTGAAAAGCCCGCCCCGGCGGAGTTCGTTGCGGCCGCCCAGACGCAGGCGGCGGGCATCGAGCTGGACATGGCCTATGAATTCGCGCCCGACGAAGAGTTCGGCTTCGCGGACCTGGCCAAAGACTACTTTTCCGCCCAGGCCAGCCAGGCGGAGCAGGCGGGCATGCTGTTCAAGCTGTTCGACACCCCGCACTACTTCCGCCGTGCCGGCAAAGGCCGCTTCAAGAAGGCGCCTGCCGAAATCATTGCCCAGGCTTTGGCTGCGATTGAGAAAAAGCGCCTGATTGCCGAGCAAATCAACCAGTGGGCCCAAGAGTTGGCAGCAGGCAGCTGCCCGCAGGCTATCAAGGACCAGCTGTACAAGATCCTGTTCAAGCCGGACAAGAACGCCCCTGAGTACAAGGCCGTGGTCGAGGCCAGCCGCGCCAGCCACATTGCGCCTCTTGAGCTGCTGCAAAAGGCCGGTGCGATTGCTTCGCCCTACCTGTTCCACTGGAAACGCTTTTTGCTGGAGAACTTCCCCAAGGGCACCGGCTTTCCCGCCATTAGCGCACCCGCCATTGCCGACGAGTTGCCGGTGGCGGCCGTACAGGCCTTTTCGATTGACGATTCCCAGACTACTGAAATTGACGACGCCCTGAGCGTGCAGGGCCTGGGCTCCGGCACCGTGACCGTGGGTATCCACATCGCCGCGCCCGGCCTGGCCGTGCAGCCCGGCAGCCCGGTGGACGTGTTGGGCCGCGCCCGCCTGTCCACGGTGTACATGCCCGGCTACAAGGTCACCATGTTGCCCGACGAGGTGGTTCAGACCTACACGCTCATGGAAGGTAGGGATTGCCCGTCCGTCTCGCTCTATGTCACCTTCAACGAGGAGACGCTGGAGATCACCAACAGCGAGACCAAGCTGGAACGTGTGCCGATTGCCCACAATCTGCGCCACGACCAGCTCGACAGCGTGGTCACCGAGCAGTGGCTGACCGACGCCTCGTTTAACCATGAAAATGACACCCAGGCCTCAGCAGGTCTGCGCGAGCAGCTATCATTTTTGCACCGCTTGGCGCGCGACCTGAAGGCCAAGCGCGAGATCGTGCGCGGCAAACCCGAGACCTTCAACCGCCCGGACTACAACTTCCGCCTGCAAGGCAACGATGGCGCGGAGCCGCAAGGTGACGAGACCGTGCTCATCAGCATCCGCCAGCGCGGCGCCCCGCTGGACCTGATCGTGGCCGAAGCCATGATTCTGGCCAACAGCACCTGGGGCAGCTGGCTCGCCGAGATGGGCGTGCCCGGCATTTACCGCAGCCAGGCGTCGCTGGCACCCGGCGTCAAGGTACGCATGGGTACCAAGGCCTTGCCGCATTCGGGTATCGGCGTCAAAGCGTATTCGTGGGCGACCTCGCCACTGCGCCGCTACACCGACCTGGTCAACCAGTGGCAGATCATTGCCTGTGCACGCCATGGCAAGACGGCGGCTTTGGTCGCCCCCTTCAAGCCCAAGGACGCGGAGCTGTTCGCCATCATCTCCTCGTTTGACGCGGCTTACAGCGCCTACAACGGCTACCAGGGCGCCATGGAGCGGTTCTGGACCATGCGTTACGCCCAGCAGCACGGCATCACCGAGCTCACCGCCAGCCTGTTCAAAGACGGCATGGTGCGCGCGGACGACATTCCGCTGGTGCTGCCCGTCCTGGGTGCGCAGGGACTGCCCCGCCACGCCAAGGTGCGCGTCAAGCTGGGCGAGATGGACCTCATCACCCTGGATGTGCAAGGCACGGTGCTGGAACGTCTGGATGCGCCGGTGGAAGCCGACAACCAGGACGACGAGGACGACAGCGAAGACGAGGTGGCCGGCCCGATCGCGATTGCGGTGGATGTGAACGAAGCGCCTGAAGCCGGCGGCGATAATCCCACCCCGTGACGCTCCCCAAACTCACCACACTTCAATGGGCCTTGGGTGTATCCATCGCGATACACGGGGTGTTGCTGACAGTGCGCTTTGTGGATCCGGAGGCTTTCAACCGCGTGTTTGAAGACAAGCCGCTGGAAGTCATCCTGGTCAATGCCAAGAGCAACGAGAAACCGGACAAAGCGCAGGCCATCGCCCAGACCAATATGGCCGGCGGCGGCGATGTGGAAAAAGGCCGCGCCACCAGCCCGCTGCCCCCGTCCGCGCTGACGGATATCGGCGACTCGCTGGAAGAAGAAAGCGCCCGCAAGCTCCAAAGCCTGCAGGAGCAGCAGAACCTGTTGCTCGCGCAGGTCAAAAACCAGCTCGCCGCCCTGCCCCCACCCGACCCCAGCAAGCTGGCCGACAAGGCAGAGGCCGCCGAGCGGGAAGAAAAGCGCAAACAGCTCATCAAGCTGCTGGCCGAGATTGAGCGGCGCATCAACATGGAAAACTCACGACCCAAAAAGCGGTATGTGAGCCCAGCCGTGCGTGAGGAGGTGTATGCGGTGTACTACGACCAGCTGCGCCAGTCCATCGAAGAAAAAGGCACCGAGAACTTTCCGCAAAGCGGCGGCAAAAAACTCTATGGCGAGCTGACCATGATCGTCACCATCAACTTCGATGGCCGCGTACTCGACACCGAAGTCGTGCAGAGCTCCGGCAATCCGGTGCTCGACAAGCGGGCGCAGGCTATTGCGCGGTCTGCAGGCCCCTTCGGGAACTTCAATGCAGCCATGCGCCGCCAGGCCGACCAGATTCTGGTGGTGTCCCGCTTTAAATTCACCCGCGAAGAGACGCTGGAAGCCAAGGTCTCGTCCTCGAACTCACAATGAAGCAGGTGCTGCGTTTGGTCGTGCTGTGCGCGCTGTCTTTTGTAGCGCTGCAGTTGTACTTTGTGGGCCGCATTGCCGCCATGGCGGTCGTAGACCCGCAATCCACGGCCTTTGAGCGCTCCGAGGCGTACCGGGTTACCACCGAAACCGGCGCCTTGCGCTGGCGGCAGGAATGGATGCCGTATGACCGCATCTCTGACAACCTGAAGCGCGCCGTCATAGCCTCGGAGGACGATGGTTTCAGCCAGCATGATGGCGTCGACTGGGATGCCCTGGAAAAAGCCTGGGCCAAAAACGCCAAGGCGGAGCAGCGTGCCGAGCAGCGCAAAACGACCAAACCGCCCAAGATTGTGGGCGGCTCCACCATCACCCAGCAGCTGGCCAAAAACCTGTTTTTGTCGGGCGAGCGCACCCTGCTGCGTAAGGGGCAGGAGTTTGTACTCACCATGTTGTTGGAGCACTTGCTGAGCAAGCAGCGCATCCTGGAGATTTATCTCAACAGTGTGGAATGGGGTGAAGGCGTATTCGGTGCGGAGGCCGCTGCCCAGCACTATTTCCGCAAGCCCGCCGGCAAGCTCAGCGCTTACGAGGCGGCCCGTTTGGCGGTGATGTTGCCGCGCCCCAAGTTTTTCGAGAAGACACCCAACTCGGGCTACCTGAGCAGCCGTGCCGGCACCATAGTGGCGCGGATGCCGGATGCGCAGTTGCCTTAAGGCCTTATCTTCGCTGGGTGTTTATTGTTTTCGCCCGCAGCGGAGCAGGGGAGAGTCCCGCCGCTCGTGTCCCCCGGCCTTCGGCCTCCTCCTTGACCTCGCTTTGAGACTCTCCCCTGCTCCACTGCTAGAGTCGAATGCGAACCTGCATTGAAAACACGACTCCGTCCAGACCATCGGAATCGGTGGGCGGGGTGTTCTGCATAGTGAGGTCAAGGAGGAGCGCGCAGCGCGGGGGACACGAACGGTGCAGAGTATCCCGCCCATCGCTTCCAGCGCCAACCAACCATCTCGGTTGACAGTCACAACAAGCACCAGAAGCGACACATCCGCTCTGTATCATCCCCGCCATGCTTGCCAAGTTGATGAGTTACTTTCTGTTGGGTCTGATCCGCTTCCTCACCGGTGCCCAAGCGCGCTGGCACGGATGCCCGCCCAAGGCTGAACAGCGCATTTATTTCGCCAACCACCAGAGCCATGCCGATCTGGTCATGATCTGGGCTGCACTTCCCAAAGAGCTGCGCCACATCACCCGCGCCATTGCCGCGAAAGACTATTGGACCAAGTCGCCCTTCAAGAAGTGGATTACCACCGAGGTGTTCCACGTAATCTACGTCTCCCGTGACCGCAGCTCTGAGGAAGACCCTCTGGAGCCGCTGATCGAGGCGCTGGCCAATGGTGACTCCATCATCCTGTTCCCCGAAGGCACCCGTGGCCATACCGGCGAACCACAGCCCTTCAAGGCCGGTCTCTACAACCTGGCCACCCGCTTCCCGAACGTGGTGCTGGTCCCCGCATGGATTAACAATGTGCAACACGTGCTGCCCAAGGGCGAGGTGGTACCGGTCCCGGTGCTCTGCTCGGTCACCTTTGGCGCGCCCATGCAAGTCGGCGAAGGTGAAGAACGCCGTGCCTTTCTGGACAGAGCGCGCAGCGCAGTCGTAGCCCTGCGGGACGTGTAAGACAGCTATGTATTTTTATCTCAAGAATCTCGGCCCCACACAGCAGGTCGGCGCCCTATTCATCATCGTTTTCGGTTTGCTGCTTCTGGCCAGCATCGTGGCCTTCGTCATGTCGCTGCGCGAATACGGGGATGATGAAGCTGGCGACCGCCGCCGCGGTGAGCTGAAAAATCTGGACGGCATCATCCGCACCAGTTGGTTCATGGTGTTTGTGTTCTGGATCGGCTGGCTCAGCGACCCGCTGGTCGCACTCACCCTGTTTGGCGGCGTATCGTTCTTTGCGCTGCGCGAATTCATGACGCTCTCCCCCACCCGGCTGGGCGACCATCGCAGCCTTGTGCTGGCATTTTTTGTCGTGCTGCCGCTGCAGTACTGGCTGGTGGCTACCGAGCACTTCGACATGTTTGCCGTGTTCATTCCGGTCTATGTATTCCTGGCCTTGCCGGTCGCCAGCGCACTGGCCAATGACCCGCTGCGCTTTCTGGAGCGCAATGCCAAGCTGCAGTGGGGCATCATGGTGTGCATCTACGGCATGAGCCATGTGCCTGCGCTCTTGATGCTCAAGTTCCCTGGCTACGACCACAAGAACGCATTCATGGTCTTCTTCCTGGTGCTGGTGGTGCAGTTCTGCATGGCAGTGCAGCACCTTGTGTCCCGCAAGCTCAAGCTGCCACCGGCAGCACCTGCCATCAGCCAGAGCTTCAACTGGCCCAGCTGGTGGATAGGTGTGTTTGTGGCAAGCCTGTTTGGTGCGCTGTTGGCCGGCATCACGCCTTGGGTACCTGGTACCGCATTTGCGTTTTCCTTCATCGCCTGCGTGGCAGGCTCCATGGGGCATTTTGTAATGAAGGCCCTCAAGCGCGACCGCGGCATTCCCAGCTGGGGCGGGCCGGTGCGCTCTGTCACAGGTGCCGGTGGACTGCTGGACCGGGTGGATGCCCTGTGCTTCGCGGCACCGGTTTTCTTCCACTCCGCCAGATGGTATTTTGACCTCTAGCGCACGTATATATTGCGCGAGCAGCTCCTGATTTCATAGCATGCGAATCCTTGGCATTGACCCCGGCTTGCGCACCACCGGCTTCGGCGTGGTGGACGTGGTGGGCGCCGATGTGCGCTATGTGGCCAGCGGGACCATACGCACTGAGCACTTGGATACGCGAGCACTGCCGGCGCGTCTGAAGATTCTGTTTGACGGCATCGGCGAAGTCGTGGAGCGCTACCAGCCCACCTGTGCCTCAGTGGAAATTGTGTTCGTCAACGTGAACCCGCAGTCCACCCTGCTGTTGGGCCAGGCCCGAGGCGCGTTGGTGACCGCACTGGTGTGCGCAAACCTGCCCGTTGCGGAGTACACCGCGCTGCAGATGAAGCAAGCCGTGGCTGGACACGGACGCGCGCACAAGGACCAGATTCAGGAAATGGTGAAGCGCCTGCTGCACTTGCCCGGACTGCCCGGCCCTGATGCCGCGGATGCGCTGGGCCTCGCCATTACGCACGCCCATGCTGGAAAGTCCATGGCCTTGTTGGCGGGAGCCAACGGTGTGGGCGGCAATGGAAAAATCCGCTACCGGGATGGTCGTAGCCAATAGAATTTATGGACTAACTGGCCCTTCCGGAACACAGTCCATGCAGGTGAATCACCTCTCACGACACATTGCCTCAGCCGCACTTTGGGCGATGGCAGGGATGGGGTGCTTGCAAGCCCAGACACTCACCGGCTACACCGAGCAGTGGCCACCCTACAACTTTGAGGAGTCTGGCGAAGTCAAGGGCATTGCCAGTGATGTGCTTAGAGCGGTATGTGCAGATGCCAAGCTGACTTGCAAGCTCAATCTCGTACCGTGGGCACGCGCTTACAAAATCGTGAGCAATCTGCCGGACACGGTGCTTTTCACTACGGCGCGCAAGGCGTCACGTGAGAAAGAGTTTCTCTGGGTCGGCCCCCTGCTCCCGCGCAGCACCTGGGTGTATGTCAAAACTGCGCCGGACAAAGGAGGCGTCGCCAACCGCGAGATCAGCCAGCTCCGTTTTGGCATTGTCAGGGATGAAGCAGCTCGCCAGGACCTGATTCAAGCCGGGGTACCCGCTAGCGCCATGATTGAGGATAGCTCTAACGCGGCGGTGCTGAGACTGCTGTTGGCCGATGCGGTGGATGCGATGGTCGATACCGAGGTAGGGATGGCCTGGAGCCTGCGGAGTGCCAACCTGACGTCAGGTGCTGTGACTAAAGCCAGCAAGCTTAGTGAAGACGGGGCCTATTACTTCGCCCTGAACCTGCAAACCGACCCTGCGGTCGTACAGCGCATGCAGGCGTCATTGGACAAGCTGCGGCGCAGCGGGCGCCTAGACGCGATTACCCGCCAGTATTCCAGCGGCCTTTGAGAGGGTTTAGACCTTGGTGTCCAGGAGGGCGCCGGCCATTTTGTCCTGTGTCTTGAATACCGCCAGATTGGCGATAAAGCTGTTTTTGGCTTGCAACTGGGTCACCACGTCCTGCTCCAAGGCATTGCCTGCGGTACTGGCCTCTCGCACGCTAGTTGTCACTCCACCGCCGCTCTGTGCGGTTTGCACGGTTTCCTGGCGCTTGAAGCCTTCGGTCGCGAGGTTGGCCACGTTATGGGCGCTCGCGTTCAAGCTGGTTTGGGCCGCATTCAAACCGGATAAAGCGATAGAAGAAATGGAGTTCATGAGCAACTGCCTCGGGTTATTTCCCGTGGGAAACAGGATGCCCCATTATCGGCAGCGGATGAGCGCAGGCAAGCGCTGACCGGATAGACGGCAGGGTTACCAGGCGCGCGCTGGCTGGGCGAAGCCCTGCGGGGCCTGCTTGACGTCTTCAAACGTCACGACCTCCCAGGCTTCCGGGTGAGCCTGGAGTTCGCGCAACAGCTTGTTGTTCAAGGCGTGCCCGGAACGGCGTGCGCTGTAGGCGGCCAACAGGGGTTTGCCCACGATGTACAGGTCGCCGATGGCGTCCAGAATCTTGTGCTTCACAAACTCGTCGTCATAACGCAGGCCGTCGGCATTGAGGACCTTGTAATCGTCCATCACGATGGCGTTGTCCAAGCCGCCACCCAGGGCCAAGCCGTTGGATCGCATCATTTCGACATCTTTGGTAAATCCGAAGGTGCGTGCACGGGCAATGTCGCGCGAGTAGCTGTCGGTGCTGAGATCAAACTCCACCTTCTGGCCGGTGGAATCCACGGCGGGGTGGTTGAAGTCGATCTCGAAACTCAGTTTGTAGCCGTGGTACGGGTCCAAGCGGGCCCACTTTTCATTGGCACCCTCCCCCTCGCGGACTTCGACCGGGCGGGTCAAGCGGATAAAACGTCGTGGGGCGTTCTGCAACTCGATGCCGGCGCTTTGCAGCAGAAACACGAACGATGCCGCAGAGCCGTCAAGGATGGGCACTTCTTCGGCCGTGATGTCGACGAACAGGTTGTCGACGCCCAGACCGGCGCAGGCGGACATCAAATGCTCCACGGTATGCACTTTGGCGTTGCCGCAGGACAGGGTGGAGGCCAGGCGCGTATCCGTCACCGATTCGGCAGACACCACGATGTCAGGTGCATTCGGCAAGTCCACCCGTCTGAACACGATGCCCGTATCCGGAGCAGCAGGGCGCAAGGTGATCTCGACACGCTGGCCGCTATGCAGGCCCACGCCAACGGCGCGGGTCAGGGATTTGAGAGTTCGTTGTTTCAGCACAGGTCTATTGTAAAAGTAGCGCAAAAAACCTCCGGGCGGCGTGACTTAGCAAATGAACACCGTGGAACCGGCTACGCCGGGCCACAGGTGTTGCCCCCTGCAAGGGGGAAAGCGAAGCGACACGCAGTGCGCGTAGCCGGGGGGTGTGCTAAATCAATCCGCCTGCTTGCGCAAGAAAGCAGGGATCTCGTAGTCATCCATGCCGCCGCTGGAGAGCGCATCCACCTTGGCCGCCGCCTGTGTGCGGTTGGTACGCCACACGCTGGGGGTTGCCATGCTGCCGTAGTCAGGTTGTGCCACGGCTGCACCGGCGTTGCCCATCGAAGCGGTAGTTCCAGCAGGGCTGGCAATCGTATTCAGGGTCGGCACATGGAAAGGCACGTTGTCGGTACCGGTACGCAGCACTTGCAGGGGAGGCGCAGTGCGTCGGGCACCGCCTTGGCGGCTCAGTCCGGTAGCGATCACGGTCACGCGAATTTCGTCGCCCAACTTTTCGTCGTTAGCGGTGCCGTAAATGACATGCGCGTCTGGAGATGCGCAGGCACGGATGGTCTCCATGGCCATCTTGGACTCCTTCAGTTTCAAGGAACCCTTGCAAGCGGAGATCAGCACCAGCACACCCTTGGCGCCGGACAAGTCCACGCCTTCCAGCAGCGGGCACGCCACGGCTTGCTCAGCAGCAATGCGGGCACGGTCCGGGCCACTGGCAGTCGCGGTACCCATCATGGCCTTGCCGGGCTCGCCCATCACGGTGCGCACGTCTTCAAAGTCGGCGTTGATTTCGCCCTTGACGTTGATGATTTCAGCAATGCCGCCCACGGCGTTTTTCAACACGTCATTGGCATGTGCAAAGGCTTCGTCCTGTGAGACATCGTCGTCCAGCACTTCCAGCAGCTTTTCGTTGAGCACCACGATCAGGGAGTCCACGTTGGCTTCCAGCTCGGCCAGACCGGAGTCAGCGTTGCTCATGCGGCGGCCGCCTTCGAAATCGAAAGGCTTGGTCACCACGCCCACGGTCAGGATGCCCATTTCCTTGGCCACTTTGGCAATCACAGGTGCCGCGCCGGTACCAGTGCCGCCGCCCATGCCTGCAGTGATGAAGAGCATGTGTGCGCCTTCGATGGCCTGACGGATGTCGGCTTCTGCCTGCACAGCGGCTTCGCGGCCCTTGTCGGGCTTGCTGCCGGCGCCCAGGCCGGTTCCGCCAAGCTGAATGGTTTTGTGAGCAGAGCTGCGGCTCAGTGCCTGCGCGTCGGTATTGGCGCAGATGAATTCCACACCGCCCACTGAGGTGGTGATCATGTGCTCAACAGCGTTACCGCCGCCGCCGCCCACGCCGATGACCTTGATTTGGGTGCCTTGGTTGAAGGCTTCTTCTTCGATCATTTCGATGCTCATGTTGTTACTCCTTGAATTGCAATCTTTAAATGTGGGTGAACCGGGTGACCGTCAGGGCTCAGGCTGCCATCGCAAACCGGCCTGCCAACAAGATGTCGGCGAGGAGACGGGTAGCGCTTTCTGCTTCCGGCTTGGGAGCGGGATGGCTGGTGAGGAGGTTCCACACCACGTCATCACTGACTCCGAAGCGGCACAGCAGGATGTCGCTGTCTGCAATGCTGGCTTTCTGGCTTTCTGACAAGGTCTTGATGATTTCTGCTGCGTCCTCAGACATTCCCAGGATCTTCACCGCCGACTTCAGGTCTTGGCGGATGAGGCTCTGGGCCATGTTCAAGTAGGCCATGTTTGCTTCGCGAATTTCAGCCTGTATCTGGGCTTTCATATTTGTTATCTCCTTCGATCCAATATTTCTTCGACGATGTATTTCCAACGATCTTTTGCAAACATTTCCTACCGGCTATGAAGGCGGGTCCAAGCCTCGATGCACGACGACCCTGATGAGTCCTCAGCAGCTGCGCGGGAGCTGGTTCAACACAGAAAAATTCAGTTGCGTGTGAGACATGATCAGAAGTTCCCTACAAACCAGTCCTTGACGGAACTGAACGCTGATTTCATGGTGCCGGACTTCTGCGCGACTTTGTAGCCGCGCATGCGGGCAATGCGGGCCTCTTCCAGGAGGCCCATCACCGTGGCTGCACGGGGCTGCGCCACCATGTCGGCCAAAGCACTGTTGTATTTGGGGATGCCGCGGCGCACGGGCTTGAGGAAGATGTCCTCACCCAGCTCCACCATGCCGGGCATGATGCAGCTGCCGCCGGTTAGCACGATGCCGCTGGACAGCACTTCTTCATAGCCGGACTCGCGCATCACCTGATTCACCAGGGAGAAGATTTCCTCCACCCGCGGTTCAATCACACCGGCCAGGGCCTGACGACTCAGCATGCGGGGGCCGCGATCCCCCAGACCGGGCACTTCCACCTGCGTCTCGGGGTCCACCAGCAACTGCTTGGCGTGGCCGGACTCCACCTTGATGTCTTCTGCGTCCTTGGTGGGCGTGCGCAGAGCCATGGCAATGTCACTGGTAATCAGGTCACCCGCAATCGGGATCACAGCGGTGTGACGAATGGCACCATTGGTGAAGATGGCCACATCGGTCGTACCGGCGCCAATATCCACCAACGCCACACCCAACTCGCGCTCGTCTTCCGTCAATACCGACAGGCTGCTGGCCAGCGGGTTGAGCATGAGCTGCTCGACTTCCAGGCCGCATCGGCGCACGCACTTAATGATGTTCTCGGCCGCACTTTGTGCACCGGTCACGATATGCACTTTGGCTTCGAGGCGGATGCCGCTCATGCCGATGGGCTCGCGCACATCCTGGCCGTCGATGATGAATTCCTGAGGCTCAACCAGCAGCAGGCGCTGGTCGGTCGAGATGTTGATGGCCTTGGCAGTTTCGACCACACGGGCCACGTCGGCCTGCGTCACTTCGCGGTCCTTCACCGCCACCATGCCGCTGCTGTTGATGCCACGGATGTGGCTGCCGGTGATGCCGGTGTACACCCGGGTGATCTTGCAGTCGGCCATCAGCTCGGCCTCTTTAAGCGCCTGCTGGATGCTGGCGACGGTGGCATCAATGTTGACCACCACGCCGCGCTTGAGTCCGTTGCTCGGCGCCACGCCGAAACCGGCCAGCTTGAGCTCGCCACCGGGCATGACTTCAGCAACCACCGCCATCACCTTGGCAGTGCCGATGTCCAGCCCGACGACAAGATCTTTGTATTCTTTAGCCATAGTTGTACCCTGCTTCGTTTCCGCTATTTCTTGGTGCTGTCCGCTGCCAGCGTGGTAACGCCGCGCAGCTTGACTGCGTATCCGTTGGCGTGCCGCAAGTCCGCCGATTCGACGGAGCCCGGCGCCCGTCCATAGCGTGTGGTGACCTGCGTCAGCGTTCTCAAAAACCGTTGAAGGCGCTCGGTGACTTCCTCTGGCGTTCCGCGCCCGAGCTCAATCACGGCGCCACCGTCCAGACGGGCGCGCCAGCTGCCACGACCTGACAAATCCAGTTGTTCCAGCGGCAGCTCCATGCCGGCAAACAAAGGGGTCAGCGTGCGGTACATGGCCAAGACGTCACCGCTCTGGCCGTCAGGCCCGCTAAGCTTGGGCAGCACGTCCTGCTCCACTTCGCCCACGTTGGCTTCAAACACTTCGCCATAGCTGTTGAGCAGGCGCAATTCCGGCTCCGCGCCCCAATAGGCCACTGCCACGTGTTCCTGCAAATCCACCCGCAAGCGGTTCGGAAACTCGCGGCGCACCACCGCGTGGCGCACCCATGGCACCGCCTCGAAAGCGGAGCGCACCCGCGCCAGATCAACGGAGAAAAAAGTGCCATTCAAGCCGGGGGCCACATTGGCCCGCAACGTAAGCGGGCTGTTGTGGTTCATGTCGCCGGTTACCGTAATGCCTTGGATGGCAAACATGGGCAAACGCCCCAGCCAGCGGCCACCCGTCACCACTGCGAGGACGACAAAAGCCATGAACAGGAGCACAGCGGTCCCATTCATGAGCTTGACGTCCAGCGGAGTAGCGACAGTGGAATTCACGCGTCCGCCTTTCCGTCTGTGGCGGTGCTTTGCAGCAGGCGCACACACAGTTCTTCGTAGCTGATGCCGGCTGCACGGGCAGACATGGGCACCAGGGAGTGGCCGGTCATGCCCGGTGAGGTGTTGATTTCCAGCAAGTAGGGGGTGCGGGTCTTGGCATCAATCATGACGTCAGCCCGTGCCCAGCCGCGGCAGCCCAGCACCTGGTAGGCCTTGCACACCAGCGCTTGGATGGCTTCCTCTTCGCCGGCGGGCAAGCCAGCGGGGACCAGGTATTGGGTGGTGTCAGTGAAGTACTTGTTCTGGTAGTCGTAGTTACCTTCGGGCGCCACGATGCGGATCACCGGCAGCGCCTCAGGCGCAGAGCTTGGTCCCCACACCGGGCAGGTCACTTCATCACCCGCAATGAACTGCTCGCACAGCACATGACTGTCGTGTTTGGAGGCCAGTGCATAGGCGGCATCGCACTGGTCCGCGCTCATCACCTTGGTGAATCCGATGGAAGAGCCTTCACGTGCGGGCTTCACGATCATGGGTGCGCCCAGCGCTGCGAACGCAGCCTGGGTTTCGGCGGCGCTTTTGACCTGCTGCCATGCAGGAGTGGACAAGCCTTCAAAGCGCCAGATGCGCTTGGTCATGACCTTGTCCATGGAGATGCTGGAGGCCATCACGCCGGAGCCGGTGTAAGGAATACCCAGCAATTCGAGCGCGCCCTGCACGGTGCCGTCTTCGCCGAAGCGACCGTGCAGCGCGATGAAGCAGCGATCAAAGCCTTCACGCTTGAGTTCATCCAGCGCACGCTCAGAGGGGTCGAAGGCATGGGCGTCCACGCCTTGCGAACGCAGTGCCTTGAGCACGCCACTTCCCGACATCAGTGACACCTCGCGCTCTGCCGAGGCACCGCCCATCAGCACAGCCACCTTCCCTAGATTCAGATTATTTTGACTCATAGCGCCCGTCCCTGCTGCGCGAGCAGCTCCTGATTTTGTAGCAATTCAACAATTTTTCCGGGCACGGCGCCAATCGATCCGGCACCCATGCACATCAGCACATCGCCATCGCGCGCGTTGTCGATGGCGGCTTGAGGCATGGCGGCGATGTCGTCCACAAACAGGGGCTCCACCTTGCCGCCAATGCGCAGGGCACGCGCGAGAGACCGGCCGTCTGCCGCCACGATGGGCGCTTCACCGGCGGCATACACCTCGGCCAGCAGCACCGCGTCGGCACCGGCACCAATGACTTTCACAAAATCTTCAAAGCAATCCCGTGTGCGGGTGTAGCGGTGCGGCTGGAAAGCCAGGACCAGACGCCGCCCGGGGAAGGCACCGCGTGCGGCTGCCAGCGTGGCGGCCATCTCGACGGGGTGGTGACCGTAGTCATCAATCACCGTGACCGTGCCACCCTGGGGTAAAGCGAGGTCTCCATAGCGCTGGAAGCGGCGTCCCACGCCCTTGAACTCGGCCAACGCCTTGACGACGGCCGCGTCTGGAATGTTCAGCTCCACGGCTACTGCAATGGCCGACAGCGCGTTGAGCACGTTGTGCAGGCCGGGCAAATTCAGCACCACCTCCATATCGGGCAGAACTACACCGTTGCGGCGTTGCACGGTGAAGTGCATCTGGCCGCCCATCGCACGCACATTCACAGCGCGCACTTCAGCGTCTTCGTTGAAGCCGTAGCTGGTGATCGGGCAGGTGACCTGCTCGCAGATGTCGCGCACCGCGGGGTCATCGGTGCAGAGAATCGCTGCGCCATAGAAAGGCATGCGGTGCAGGAAATCGACAAAGGCTTTCTTGAGCTTGCCGAAATCGTGCCCGTAGGTTTCCATGTGATCGGCGTCGATGTTGGTTACCACTGCCATCACGGGAAGGAGGTTCAGGAAGGACGCATCCGACTCATCTGCCTCGACCACGATGTGCTCGCCACTGCCCAGACGCGCATTCGCGCCTGCGCTGTTGAGGCGGCCACCGATCACAAAAGTAGGGTCCAGACCGGCCTCCGCCAACACGCTCGCCACCAGGCTGGTGGTCGTGGTTTTACCGTGGGTACCTGCGATCGCAATGCCCTGCTTCAAGCGCATGAGCTCTGCCAGCATCAACGCACGGGGCACGATAGGGATCTTCATCTCGCGGGCGCGGATGACTTCGGGATTGTCGGACTGCACCGCCGTGGAGGTGACCACGGCGTCCGCACCAGTCACGTTCTCTGCGGCGTGGCCCACGTAGGTCTTGATGCCCAAAGCGGCCAGGCGGCGGGTTGTGACGTTATCAGCCAAGTCGGAGCCCGAGATCTCGTAGCCGAGGTTGCTCAGCACTTCGGCAATGCCGGACATGCCGGATCCGCCCACGCCAACGAAATGAATGTGTTTGACTGCGTGCTTCATTTCGCAAGCTCCTCGCAGGCGGCCACCACGGCTTCGGTAGCGTGTAGTTGTTGCATCTTTTTGGCTCCCAGCGCCCGCTGCATCAGTGCGGGTCGCTCTGTTTTCAATAGCATCTCTGCCAGCGCTTCGGGAGTCAGGGTGGCTTGCGGCAAAAGCCAGCCACCGCCCTGATCGACCAGGAAGCGGGCATTGAAGGTCTGGTGGTCATCCACCGCAGCAGGAAACGGCACAAACGCCGCCGCAGCGCCCACGGCGGCCAGCTCGGTCACCGTGCTGGCACCGGCCCGGCAAATCACCAGATCGGCATCAGCAAACGCCTGCGCGGTGTTGTCGATGAATGGGGTGAGCGTGGCCTGGACGCCGGCAGCGGCATAGTTGGCCCGCAACTCGTCAATCTGTTTTTCGCCGGCCTGGTGCGTCACCACGGGACGCTGGGCTTCAGGAATCAGCGCGAGGGCTTGGGGGACCACGGTGTTAAGTGCGCGGGCGCCCAAGCTGCCACCCACCACCAGCACCTTGATCGGGCCGCTGCGGCCAGCAAAACGCGCTTCCGGTGCAGGCAGGTTCAAGAATTCAGCGCGCAAGGGGTTGCCCACCCATTCCGCCTTGGGCATGGCTTGGGGGAAGGCAGCGAACACGCGGTCGGCTACACCGGCCAACACCTTGTTGGCCATGCCGGCTACCGAGTTCTGCTCATGCAAGACCAAAGGTTTGCCACACAGCACGCCCATCATGCCGCCGGGGAAAGTGATGTAGCCACCGAGGCCCACCAGCACGTCAGGTTTCACACGGCGCACCACTTGCAGGCTTTGCCAGAAGGCGCGCAGCAGCTTGAGCGGCAGCAGTGCCAATGTCTTGATGCCTTTACCGCGCACGCCACCAAACTCCACCAGCTCCAGCGGAATGCCGCGGGTCGGCACGATGCGGCTTTCCATGCTGCCGGGGGCACCCAGCCAGTGCACGCGCCAGCCTTTGTCCCGCAGGGCTTGGGCCACAGCCAGTCCCGGGAAGATGTGCCCGCCCGTGCCGCCGGCCATGATCAATGCCGTCTTTTGCGTCATACACGGCCTCCGTGCATGAGTTGTCTGTTTTCATAGTCCACGCGCAGCACCACGGCGATGGCGACGAGATTGATCAGGATGGCGGAGCCGCCATAGCTCATGAGTGGCAGGGTCAGGCCTTTGGTGGGCAAGGCACCCAAATTCACGCCCATATTGATGAAGGCCTGAAAGCCCATCCACACGCCCACACCTTGGGCCACCAGACCGGCAAAGACGCGGTCCAGCGCAATGGCCTGGCGGCCGATGTGCATGATGCGACGGGTCATCCACAAGAACATCCCGATCACGGCGACCACCCCGACCAAGCCGAACTCTTCGCCGATCACGGCCAGCAAAAAGTCGGTATGCGCTTCGGGCAGCCAGTGCAGTTTTTCCACACTCCCGCCCAGACCGACACCGAAGATCTCGCCGCGACCGATAGCAATCAGGGAGTGAGAGAGCTGGTAGCCCTTGCCCATGGAGTACTTTTCGTTCCATGGGTCCAGATACGCAAAAATGCGCTCACGGCGCCATTCCGAGAAGGCGATCATCAGCCCGAAAGCCACCACGATCACCGCCGCAATCAGGAAGAACATGCGGGCGTTCACGCCGCCCAAAAAGAGGATACCCATGGCGATCACGGCAATCACCATGAAGGCGCCCATGTCAGGCTCTGCCAACAGCAGCAAACCGATGACCGCGACTGCCACCGCCATGGGAGCCACGGCGCGGAAGAAGTGCTCTTTCACTTCCATCTTGCGGACCATGTAGTCAGACGCATAGAGCAGCACCGCGAACTTGGCGAGCTCGGAAGGCTGGAAGTTCATGACCCCCAGAGAGATCCAGCGCTTGGCGCCGTTCACACCGCGGCCCACGCCCAGCACCAGAATCAGCAGCACCAGGGAGACCACAAACAACCAGGGTGCAAGGCGCTCCCAGGTCTGGACTGGCACCTGGAAGGCAATCAGTGCCGCCACAAAGGCCACCATCATGGACATGGCGTGACGGGTCACGAAATGTGTGTGGGAATAGAAGGTGAACTTGGGGTTGTCCGGCATCGCGATGGATGCGGAATACACCATCACCAGCCCCCAGAGCAGCAAAGCCACCGTGACCCAGACCAGTGGCTGGTCGAAACCCTTGACCTGCGCGGGAGTGGTACTGGCAGAGAACGAGCCACGTCCGCCCAGACGCACAGGCAGGGCACCGGCAGCCTCAGCTTCTTTGGGCGCAAACCAACCCGCGACGATGTTGGGCATGAACTTCATGGAAGCTGCTCCAACTCAGTGCCGTTGGACAGGGCCAGTTCTTTCACTGCGTCGCAGAACACTTGCGCGCGGTGCTCGTAGTTCTTGAACATGTCAAAGCTGGCACAGGCGGGGGACATGAGCACCGCGTCGCCTGCGTGGGCTTTGGCATTGGCCAGCGTGACGGCGGAAGCCATGCTGTCAGCATCCACCAAAGGAATGCCGGTCAGTTCCAGGGCTGCGCGGATCAGGGGAGCATCCCGGCCGATCAGCACCACGGCGCGCACATAGCGCTCCACCGGGGCAGCCAAAGGCGCGAAATCCTGACCTTTACCCTCACCGCCCAGAATGACGACGATGCGACGGTCAGCGCCCAGGCCCTGCAATGCTGCCACCGTGGCGCCCACGTTGGTGCCCTTGCTATCGTCAAAAAACTCTACGTCATTGATGATGCCGACAGGCTCCACGCGATGCGGCTCACCACGGTACTCGCGCAGACCGTACAAAATGGGGGCCAGCGCACAACCGGCGGAGGCGCACAGTGCCAAAGCTGCCAAGGCATTGCTGGCGTTGTGGCGCCCACGGATGCGCAAGGCGTCCGCAGGCATCAGGCGCTGGATGTGGATCTCTTCCTCTTCATCCTTGCGGCGCTTGCGCGTTTCGTCTGCTTCCAGTGCACGCACCAGCCAGACCATGCCGTTGACGTCTTCGATGCCAAAATCGCCGGGACGTTGGGGCATGTCGGTGCCAAAGGAAATGTATGCGCGCTCTTGCGGCTTCTGCAGGCGCACACGCACAGGTTCCGGACGCATGGCCATGACGGTGGCGTCTTCGCGGTTCAACACCATCATGCCGCGCTGGCCGAAGATGCGGGCCTTGGCCCCCGCGTAGGCTTGCATGCTGCCGTGCCAATCGAGGTGGTCTTGCGTCACATTGAGCACCACGGCAGCCGTAGGCTCGAAACTTCCTGCGGCATCCAGCTGGAAGCTGGAAAGTTCCAGCACCCAAACGTCTGGTAGGGTCTCAGCTTGCAAATGCTGCGTCAGCGTGTCCAACAGCGTGGGGCCGATGTTGCCGGCCACCGCAACGGTTTTGCCTGCATGGGCGATCAGTTGCCCGGTCAGCGAGGTGACAGTCGTCTTTCCGTTGGTGCCGGTAATTGCCAACACCGCGGGCTGGTAAGCACGCTCAGTACGCAGCGCTTCCAAGGCCATGGAATACAAGCTCAACTCGCCGCCAACGCTGATGGAATGTGCACCAGCAGCTCCTAAAACAGGAGCAATTTCTTCGGGACTCAAACCTGGCGACCGGTACACGGCGTTCAGGTCGCGCCCTTCCACCAAGGACGCAACAAACGGACCGGCTACAAATTGCACTTGGGGCAGCTCCTGCTGCAACACGGCCAACTGAGGCGGGGTTTCGCGGGTATCGGCCACCGTCACTTGCGCCGCATCCGTTAACACGCACCAACGGGCCATGGCCAGACCCGAGGCACCCAGTCCCAGAATCAACACCTTTTGACCGGCCAGCAGCGCAAAGACCTGCTCGGCTGCGGGTACTTCTTCTGCCACCGCTTCGTCAACGCTGACCTCCGTCACCGTCGATTCCGCCTCTGCAGCTTCTGTTTTTTCCGCCTCGGTTTCCGCGAAGATGCGGGCCACAAACTCGGCAGCCTCTTTGGCAGCGGTCAAGGTAGTTGGCAATGCCTTGGGACCGGCGGAAGCTGGAACTGGAGGCAAGGACACCTGAGCGACCTCTTCAGCAGGCTGGCTTTCCACATCCACTGCAGACACCACAGGCTGAACCTCTTGCGCCATAGAGGCGTGTTGCAGCACACCGGCGTCAACTGCCGGTGTCTGCTGGGGTTCAAGCGGGAGGTGCTGCTCGGGCGTGTTCATCGCAATTTCAGGGTGGACAGGCCGACCAGACAGAGCAGCATGGTGATGATCCAGAAGCGGACCACGACCTGGGTCTCTTTCCAGCCGGACTTCTCGAAGTGGTGGTGCAGCGGCGCCATCTTGAGCAAGCGGCGGCCTTCACCGAATTTCTTTTTGGTGTACTTGAACCAGGTGACCTGCAGCATGACCGACAGGGCCTCAGCCACAAAGATGCCCCCCATGATGGCCAACACGATTTCCTGGCGAACGATGACGGCGATAGTGCCCAAAGCGCCCCCCAGTGCCAAGGCGCCGACGTCGCCCATGAAAACCTGCGCGGGATGGGTGTTGAACCACAAGAAAGCCAGGCCTGCACCGGCCATGGCGGAGCAGAAAATCAACAACTCGCCGGAACCGGGGATATAAGGGAAGAACAGGTACTTGGAGAACACCGAGCTGCCTGTTACGTAAGCAAACACACCCAGCGCAGAACCCACCATTACCACCGGCATGATGGCCAGGCCGTCCAGGCCGTCAGTCAGGTTTACCGCATTGCTGGAGCCCACAATGACCAGATAGGTCATGACCACAAAGCCCAACACGCCCAGGGGATAGCTCACCTCTTTGATGAAAGGCAGCAACAGGCCGGCTTTGGGGGGCAGATTCACATCAAAGCCCGAGCGAACCCAATTGAAAAACAGCTCCAGCACCCGCAGGTTGGAGCTCTCGGAGATGCTGAACACCAGGTACAGCGCGGCCAGCAGGCCGATCAGGCTTTGCCAGAAATACTTTTCGCGGGAGCGCATGCCCTCAGGGTCTTTGTGCACCACCTTGCGCCAGTCGTCGGCCCAACCGATGGCGCCGAAGCCCAGGGTCACGATGAGCACGATCCAGACAAAACGGTTGGAAAGATCTGCCCACAGCAGCGTGGAGGTGGCAATGCACAAGAGGATGAGTACGCCACCCATGGTGGGCGTACCACTTTTGGCCAAGTGGGTTTCCATGCCGTAACCACGGATGGGCTGGCCGATCTTCAGTGCGCGCAGACGACGAATTACGGCCGGGCCAGCAGCCAGACCGATCAAGAGCGCGGTCAGCGCAGCCATCACGGCACGGAAAGTGAGGTACTGAAATACCCGGAACACACCGAACTCGGGCGACAAACTTTGCAGCCATTGGGCCAGGCTCAGCAGCATGAAACTTCTCCAAACAATTTAGGCATGACCCGCCACCTCCTGCGCGAGGCGGGCCGACAGGGCCTCCACCACACGTTCCATGCGCATGAAGCGCGAGCCTTTGACGAGCACACTGGCCACCGCAGGCGCCAAAGCCAAGGCAGCAGCATTCAGGTCGGCCACATCCTTGAAATGCCGGGCACCCGGCATCTCTTGCACCGCATGGGCACTGGAATCCCCCAGAGCCAACACATGCTCAATGCCTGCATCGCGCGCATAGCGACCCGCTTCCGCGTGGAAGGCGGGACCCTGCTCGCCTACTTCACCCATGTCACCCATCACCAACAAGCGCGGGCCGGGCAAATCTGCCAGCACATCAATGGCGGCGCGCATGGAATCCGGATTGGCGTTGTAGGTGTCATCCACCAAGGTGAAGTCCAGCGCGCCTTGGCGCACCTGCATGGCGCGGCAGCGGCCCTTGACGGGCACAAAGGCCTCCAGCCCGCGTGCCACCGTGATAGCAGGCACGCCAGCGGCCAGAGCGCAAGCCGCTGCGGCCAAGGAATTCTTCACGTTGTGGCGACCTGCAATGGCCAAGCGGTAGCGCAGCTCCCCTTGGGGCGTGCCGGCCACGACCTGCCAGGCACCATCCTGCCAGCTTGCGCTGCGCACCACGAAATCTGCGCCAGCGTCACCGCGGGCAAAGGTCGCTACAACACGGCCGGCAGACAGCTCGCGCCATAGAGGGGCGAAATCATCATCCGCAGGAAACACCGCGGTGCCTGTTTCAGGCAATGAAGACAGCACGCTGCCGTTTTCACGCGCCACCGCTTCGATGGTGTGCATGAACTCCAGGTGCTCACGCTGCGCGTTATTCACCAACGCGACGGTGGGTTGGGCCATGGCAGCCAGCACCGCGATTTCGCCGGGATGGTTCATACCCAGCTCCACCACAGCGATGCGATGCGATGCACGCATGCGCAAAAGCGTCAATGGCACGCCGATGTCGTTATTGAAGTTACCCACTGTTGCAAGCGCCGCACCATCCGGAGCGTGCGCATGCAAGATGCTGGCAATCATTTGCGTGACGGTGGTTTTGCCATTGCTGCCCGTCACGGCAATCACCGGCAGATCGAATTGGGCGCGCCAACCAGTGGCCAATGTAGCCAAGGCCAGCTTGCTGTTGGACACTTCGATACGCGACAAGCCGGCGGGATAAGCGCTGGCCGTCAGACCTGCATGGCACAGCACGGCGGCGGCGCCTTTGGCGAAGGCTTCATGCAGCATGTCGTTGGCATCGAAACGCTCGCCCTGCAGTGCCACAAACAGGTCGCCAGGTTCAATCGTCCGGGTGTCGGTGTGTACGCGGTGAATAGACGTAGATCCATCGCCTACCAACGTAGCGCCCGGTATCAACTTGAGCGCGTGAGACAGTGTCATCATGGCGCTCATCGCATGGCCTCCTCATTGGGACTGCGCAAAGCCAAGGCAGCCCGGGCGTGCGTCATATCGGAGAACGGGTTCTTCACACCGGCAATTTCCTGGGTTTCTTCATGACCTTTGCCGGCCAGCAAAATGACGTCGCGGGCATCGGCGCTGCGGATGGCGTCGGCAATCGCCACGGCGCGATCGACCTGCACATCCACATGGGGGCACTCCACCATGCCCAAAAGAATTTGCGCCACGATGGCTTCAGGCTTTTCGCTGCGGGGGTTGTCGCTGGTCACTACTGCATGCTCCGACTGGGCAGCGGCCACCGCCCCCATCAGGGGACGCTTGGACGCATCGCGGTCACCACCGCAACCGAACACGCACCAGAGCTTTCCGCCACGGGCTTGGGCAACCGGCTGCAATGCGCGCAAAGCCTGCGCCAAAGCATCCGGCGTATGGGCATAGTCCACCGCCACCAGGGGAGCAGAATCTCCACCTACACATTCCATACGACCGGGTACCGGCAACAGCGTTGCGCAGGATTGCACCGCGGACTGCAGAGGGATACCCACAGTGCGCATGGCTGCAATCACCCCCAACAAGTTGGACACGTTGTAGCTACCGATAACGTGCGACTGCAGACGCACGGAATTTCCGCCTTCCACCACATCGAACGCCAGCCCGTGTGCCGAATGGGTCACGCTGCGGGCCACCAGACGTGCGTCACGCTGAACGCCAACAGTCCACACATCCAAGGAGGTGGACGCAAGCTCAGCGGCCAGTTCGGCGCCCTTGTCGTCATCCACATTCACCACCGCGGCCTTCAACCCGTCCCAGGAAAACAGCGCGCGCTTGGAGGCCCAGTAAGCCGCCATACTGCCGTGGTAATCCAGATGGTCCTGGGTGAAATTGGTAAAGATGGCGGTATGGATTACCGTGCCGGCCATGCGCAGTTCTTCGATGCCGATGGACGAAGCCTCCATCGCGCATGCCTTGAGCCCTTGCTCCGTGAAAGAACGCAGGGTCTTCTGCAAGAGAACCGGATCAGGCGTCGTGAAGCCTGTGGCCTTCAATGCAGGCGGGCGACCAACGCCCAGCGTGCCGATGACGCCACACGGCATAGCCTCTTTGCCCCCCACTTGGCCCAGTGCCTGTGCCAACCACCAGGCAGTGCTGGTTTTTCCGTTGGTGCCGGTCACCGCCATCACGGCCAACTCGCGGGAAGGCATGCCGTAAAACGCTGCTGCTATCGGCCCAGAACCGGCCTTGAGTCCGGAGTAAAAGCCCGTGCGATCGGGATCCAATTCGAAGGCCTCTGCACCCGACTGCTCCGCGAGGCAGGCGAGAGCGCCTTTCGCCAGTGCGGGCGCAACAAAGCGCCGTGGATCGGTCGCGGCACCCGGCCATGCAATGAATGCATCCACGCCGGTCACTTCGCGACTGTCTGTCGTGAGGCCCTGAACGCCGCGGGAACGCAGCCATTCCACGGCCTGCGCGGGGGTAGTGAAGGTGGCCATCAGAAGCTCTCCTCCACCGCATCCGCGACGATATGCGGCTGCACAGCCATGTCAGGCTGAACCCCCAACATGCGCAAGGTTTGCTGCACGGTCTCACTGAATACAGGCGCGGCCACTTCACCGCCGTAGTATTTGCCGGCACTGGGCTCATCGAGCATGACGCCCACGATGATGCGCGGTTGCTCGATGGGCGCCATGCCCACAAACCAGCTGCGGTACTTGCGGTTTCCGTCGCTCCCGTAGCCCTTGCCGATTTGCTTGTAGGCGGTTCCCGACTTTCCACCCACCGAGTAACCGATGGTCTGAGCCTTGGGTGCCGTGCCGCCCGGTCCAGCAGCCATTTTCAGCATATGGCGGACTTTGGCCGCGGTCTGCTCGGAGAACACGGGAACGCCTACCGCAGGCTGGCTGGTTTTCAGCAAAGTGGCAGGAATAATCTGGCCATCATGGGAAAAGACGGTGTACGAACGCACCATCTGAAACAACGAAGCAGACATGCCGTAACCATAAGAAATGGTGGCCTGTTCAATGGGGCGCCAAGACTTGTAGGGACGCAGCCGCCCGGACACTGCGCCGGGAAACTCGATCTGCGGCTTCTGACCGAAACCCGCTTGCGAGAAGGTCTGCCACATTTCACTGGCCGGCATCTGCATAGCCAGCTTGGTGGTGCCCACGTTGCTGGAGACCTGGATGACTTGCTCCACCGTCAAGGCGCCGTGCGGATGCGAGTCGCGGATGGTGGCACCGGTGATGGTGACCGAGCCTGGAGCAGTATCGATCACGGTAGTCGGCTTGGCGCGACCAGACTCCAGCGCAAGACCGACTGTGAACGGTTTCATGACCGAACCAGGCTCGAACGTGTCGGTCAATGCACGGTTGCGCAACTGCTCACCGGTGAGGTTGTGACGTTTGTCCGGCACGTAGCTGGGGTAGTTGGCAAGCGCCAGCACTTCGCCAGTGATGGCATCCAGTACCACCACGCTGCCCGCTTTGGCTTTGTTGGTGACTACGGCGTCACGCAGCTTCTGGTACGCGAAGAACTGCACCTTGCTGTCAATGCTGAGCTGCAGGTCTCGACCCGGGACCGGAGGAACCATTTCACCCACATCCTCCACGGCGCGACCCAGCCGGTCCTTGATCACATGGCGCATGCCCGGACGTCCGAGCAGCTCCTTGTTGAACATCAGCTCCACGCCTTCCTGACCGTTGTCTTCGACGTTGGTAAAGCCCACGATGTGCGCAGCCGCCTCGCCTTCCGGATACTGGCGCTTGTATTCCTTGCGCTGATAGATGCCTTTGATATTCAGCTCGGCAATCTTCTTGGCAATGTCCGCATTGACCTGGCGCTTGATCCAGACGAAGGACTTGTCCTCGTCCTGCAGCTTCTTTGCGATGTCGGCTGCCGGCATATCCAGTAGCTTGGCCAATTGGGCCAGCTGACCCTTTTCCAGCTCTACGTCTTCAGGAATGGCCCAAATGCTGGGGGCCGGAACACTGGAACCAAGAATCAAGCCATTGCGGTCCAGGATGCGCCCACGATCCGCCGGCAAATCAATCGTGCGCGCGAAGCGTACTTCGCCCTGGCGCTGAAAGAAGTCATTGGCATACACCTGGATGTAGGCGGCACGCGCCACCAAACCTGTAAACCCGAGCGCAATCGCACCCACTACAAACTTGCTGCGCCATACCGGAGTGCGGCTGGCCAACAAGGGGCTGGAGGTGTACTGAATGCCCCGGCGTGTCACTGGACACCTTTCTTTGCCGCCGACGCGCTAGCTTGGGGCACAGGCGCGCTGTAGGTGACATAACTGGTGATCGCGGGCGTCACTTGGCGCATTTGCAGTTTTTCACGCGCGAGCTGCTCCACGCGTGCGGATGTCGCCTGTTCACGTTTGGCGACCTGAAGGCGCCCGAACTCGGTTTCCAGACGACGGGAATCTGCACGGGCCTTGTCCAGCTCAGTAAACACACGGCGCGACTCGTACTGAATCCCCACCAGGTACAGCGCACTGAAAACCACCGCCACCAACAGCACCAGGTTGATGCGCATCATGCCGGCATCCTTTGCGCCACACGCAGAATCGCGCTGCGTGAGCGAGGGTTGGCAGCCACTTCTTCTGCACTCGGCTTGATTCGTCCCAAGGCCTTGAGCTTCATGACCTTGGGAGCCGCAAAGGGCGCGCGGCGGTCGTACTCTTCCTTGGAGTGCTTGGCGATGAATTGCTTGACGATACGGTCTTCCAACGAATGGAAGCTGATCACAGCCAGACGTCCGCCGGGCTGGAGGACTTCCAGGCTGGCGTCTAGCGCCTGTTGCAACTCCTCAAGCTCGGCGTTGATGAAAATCCGAAAAGCCTGAAATGTGCGCGTTGCAGGGTTCTGGCCCGGCTCGCGGGTTTTGACCGTGTCAGCCACGAGTTGGGCCAACTCGGAGGTGGTTGAAATTGGGCCCCGTTCCTGTCGGCGAGCAACAATCGCCTTTGCAATTGACCCAGCAAACCGTTCTTCACCATATTCACGTATCACCTCCGCGATTTGATTGATCTCGGCTGTTTCCAGCCACTGGGCCACACTCTCACCGCGCGTGGTGTCCATGCGCATATCCAAAGGGCCGTCGAAGCGGAAGCTGAAGCCCCGCTCCGGGCTATCGATCTGGGGGGAACTCACACCAAGGTCCATCAGCACGCCGCCGACACTGCCGGACGGCAAGACGCCGAGGTTCGAGAAACCTTCGTGGCGAATTGAAAAGCGGGGATCCGTAATGAGCGCTGCCTGGGCCACGGCCTCAGGATCACGGTCAAAGGCGATCAGCCGGCCGGAAGCATCCAAGCGCGAGAGAATGCTGCGAGAGTGGCCGCCCCGGCCGAAAGTCGCATCCACATAGGTGGCTTGCAAAGCTGCGTCAAAGGGGGTGCCGCCATCACTGAACAAGGCATCTACCGCTTCGTTCAACAATACGGTGGTATGGGTCCGAGGAGCTTCCACCGTGTGGCCTTAAAAAGAGAAATCCTTGAAGACGTCGGGCATTTCACCTTGCATGGCCTTCGCTTCTTGTTCGTCGTACGTGGCCTTGTCCCACAGCTCAAAGTGATTGCCCATGCCCAGCAGCATGGTGTCTTTGGCGATGCCCGCGGACTCACGCAACTCCGGTGAAATCAGCACACGGCCGGTGCCATCCATCTCAACGTCCATGGCATTGCCCAGAAAAATCCGTTTCCACCACTGGGCGGACATGGGCAGAGCCGCAATCCGTTCACGGAACTTTTCCCATTCAGGGCGCGGGAAAACCATCAAACAGCCGTGGGGGTGTTTGGTGATCGTGAGCTGTCCGGCAGCCGTCGCACTCAAGACGTCACGATGCCGTGTCGGCACCGACAGGCGACCCTTGGCATCAAGACTGAGAGACGAAGCCCCTTGGAACACGAAAAAACACCTTTTTGCTGCAGCAGTGTCGAAACAGCAATTTCGCGGCACTTTTCACCACTAAATTGCACTTTTTTGCACTGTATCAGCAAAACACGCGTTCGCAATAGGGCCTGCGCGAAAATTTTCCAATGAAATCAAGGACTTAGACGCGTTTTCGAAGGCTTTCCGAGCTTAAAAACCGTTCTAAATTAAGCACTTAGCAGAGGCTCTGAAAGTGATGCTTGAAGCAACAACCGTTTATCCGATCCATGCCTTCCTAAAGGATGAATCGTGACAAATCTTCGTCTTGACTCAGGGCCGTCAAACGCTGGTCGACATAGGCTGCGTCTATATGAACCGTTTGCCCCGCCAATGAAGTGGCCTCAAAGCTCACCTCATCGAGCAGGCGCTCCATGACGGTGGACAAGCGGCGGGCTCCAATATTCTCCGTGCGCTCGTTCACATCGAAGGCGATCTGGGCCAAGCGGGTAATGCCGTCATCGGTGAAATGCAGTTGCACGCGTTCTGTCGCCAATAGCGCTTGGTATTGCTTGATCAGGGACGCATGGGTTTGGGTCAGGATGGCCTCGAAGTCTTGAACCGATAGCGACTGCAACTCCACCCGAATGGGAAAGCGCCCTTGCAGCTCAGGAATCAAATCGCTGGGCTTGCTCAGATGGAACGCTCCGGATGCCACAAAGAGAATGTGATCCGTCTTTACCATTCCGTATTTCGTGGACACCGTGGTGCCCTCCACCAGAGGCAATAGGTCCCGCTGAACACCCTGACGGGAAACCTCTGCGCCACTGCCTTCGCTGCGCGAGGTGACCTTGTCGATCTCGTCAATAAAGACAATGCCGTTCTGCTCAAGCATTTGGATGGCCTGGGTCTTGACGTTTTCCTCATTGACCAACTTGGCAGCTTCTTCATCGGAGAGCAGCTTGGCGGCATCCTCAATACGGAGCTTGCGGGTTTGCTTCTTGCCCTGCCCCATTTGACCGAACAAACCGCGAATCTGTTCGGTCATCTCCTCCATTCCGGCTGGCCCCATCACGTCCAGGCTGGGCGCGGGCGCAGCCACTTCCAACTCTATCTCGCGGTCTGCCAATTGCCCCTCACGCAGCTTCTTGCGAAAAGCCTGGCGTGTAGCATTTTCTGGAGTCTCATTAGTAGAGAGCGAGCCGAAGTCTGCCCGCGGCGTTGGAATCAGGATATCCAGGATGCGGTCTTCCGCTGCATCTTCTGCCCGCGCGCGGACCTTGGCTTTTTCTGTCTCGCGCGTCTGTTTGACTGCAATCTCTGCAAGATCGCGGATGATGGCGTCCACGTCCTTGCCCACGTAGCCGACTTCGGTGAACTTCGTCGCTTCCACCTTGATGAAGGGTGCGTCGGCCAAACGGGCCAAGCGTCTGGCAATCTCGGTCTTACCCACGCCAGTGGGACCAATCATCAGAATGTTTTTGGGCGTGATTTCCGTGCGGAGAGTGCCCTCCACCATCTGCCTGCGCCACCGGTTGCGTAACGCAATTGCGACGGCGCGCTTGGCTTGCGCCTGCCCGACAATGTGTTTATCCAGTTCGGCAACAATGCCTTGAGGCGTAAGTGTTTGCATAAAAATTGAAAGCAGCAACCCTGCTTAGAGGGTTTCAATGGTGTGGTTCATGTTCGTGTAAATGCACAACTCGCCGGCGATTTCCAGCGAGCGCTTCACGATGTCGGCAGCCGACAATTCCGAGTGGTTAAGCAACGCCACTGCAGCTGCTTGCGCATAGGCCCCACCGGAACCAATCGTCACAATCCCGTTTTCAGGCTCCAGCACATCCCCGTTGCCGGTGATGATGAGTGATGCATCTTTGTCTGCCACCGCCAGCATCGCCTCCAGCTTGCGCAAGACGCGGTCAGTGCGCCAATCCTTGGTGAGCTCAATGGCCGCACGCACCAAGTGCCCTTGGTGCTTTTCAAGCTTGGCTTCAAAACGTTCAAACAAGGTGAATGCGTCAGCCGTGGCACCCGCAAATCCCGCCAAGACCTTGCCGTGGTAAAGCTTGCGTACTTTACGGGCCGTACCCTTGATCACAATGTTGCCAAGCGTCACTTGCCCGTCGCCACCGATGGCCACTTGCATACCGGTTGGGGTCTGACGACGCACACTGATGATGGTCGTTCCGTGAAATTGTTCCATGGCGGATAAATGAGGATGGTTGCAAGAAAAGCAAGCCGGGCACTCGCCGGCTTGCTGCGTTCGCCTTAGAGCGAACGGGGAATGACGCGTGCGTGCTCGCTGATGCCGATCACGTTGAAGAACGCGGCTACAAGCCGGTGTACATCCTGGAATTGCACCATGCAGCCCTCGGCTTGGCGCATGGCAACCCAATTGAGAATGCTGCCGGCAGCAGAAAAATCGACTCGCACAAGGTAGCGGCAGGACACGGCAATGCTGTTGGACGCATCACGCGCGCCATCGATGCCCGCCAGAACGGTCATGGCATCCCCGACCACGTCCCCACGGAGCTCCTGGCTGGTAATCGTTACCGAATCCAGCCCCAAAGGCACGGTGGCAATAAAGTCTGCTGTAGACCGTGCAACGGAAGGACCGGACCATGCTGCGTAATCACACTTCGCAGGCTCCCATGCTGGCGGCGAAACTTCATACGTCACACAGTAATCCAGCGCCACTAACTCAAACTCGTCGAGCAATTGCAAGGCACGCAAAGCGTTAAGGCGCACCGTCCACCACACGGAATCCACCGACCTGTCGCCGGAGGGGGTCAGGTTGCGCAAAGCTTGCAAAAGCATATCCGCGCCAGCAAAGCGCAAGGACACAGGCTCATCACACAAGCTGGCAAACAGACCTGAAAGCAGGGGCATGGCTTCAGGCTCGATGCGTTGCAGCCGAGCCCACGCCAATGTCCACGGCATGGGATTGCTGGACAGCACCATGCGTAAGGACTCCATGCCGTCGACCGTCAGGGTCGCCGGGCAGTCCCACATGGCCGCCTCAGTTCCGAACTCGCCTTCCACAGGCTCAGGGACAAACGGGGCTGCTGCGGTCGTGTCCATACCGTGGTTGGAATCGAGCTGCAACACTTCCCACCCGGGCACCCGGCCGTTCCAAAGATGCGCGTATTCCACGGTGGCCCAATCAAACCGGTCGCGATTCTGCGTGGCGCGGTACAGATCCATGAGCGCGGCGGCCCAATTGAAGGCGACCTCTGCATCCGGATGACCTCTCCCTAGTGCCTGAATCAGACCGGCTTCAGCACCTGCGTCGTCTCCATTGGCAAAGCGAATGGCAGCCTCCTCCAACTCGGGGTCCGTTGCCATATCTGCCACATCCATGGCAAAAAGCTTGGAAGTGGAAAAGCTCAATTCAGAAGGATCTGCCGTGATGTGGGTAACGGGACCCTTCACCACCGGAGCCAAAGGAACATGGGAGGACATGGGCGGCATGCCCGAGCCCATCTCCGTCGGGGCATATTCGGTGGAGGGCGCCGGATCTCGGACGGTGTTCAATACCCTCAAACCAGTGGATTCTGTCGACTCAAATACAGAAGGAATTGAAATCGGTGCATCCACGGACGGTTGCGATCCCGGGTTGGGAGCCGCCGGGAGGGATGGCGGGATGCTTTGTGGTGCTGTCGGTCCTGCGCCCTGCATGGCGGCAGCCTCTTGCTTGCCTTTCCACCACTGCTTGGACATCTGGGCTTCGATTTCATCAATCTTCTTCAACGTCACCGCACGACCATCAGGATCAGTCGGAATACTGCTCTGGAAGAATGACGGACGAGCAAGATTGGCTGCTGCAGATGGATCGCGATTGCGCAGCTTGCGCAATTGATCGAACTCGCGCTTGCGGACGAAGTCGTTTTGCCGCTTGCGCTCAATCATGGCCTTCAAGGCCTGTTTGTCGTAACTGCTATCCGGCTCGGTTTCCGTGCGCGATAACTCCGACCAGTCTTTGGTCGGATTGCGAACGAACATCGCCACCTTGGAAAGTAAGCCAGGTCGTTCGTCTTTGGTTGACATATCGGATACGGAGGTGCGCAGCGATCGGGACTTCAGTCCCCGAACATCTTCTGCTTGAGCTCACGGCGCTGCTGCGCCTCCAGCGACAAGGTCGCCGTGGGACGCGCCAAAAGGCGACCCACACCGATGGGCTCACCGGTTTCATCGCAATAACCGTAATCGCCAGCATCAATGCGCGCAATCGATTGTTCGATCTTCTTCAGCAACTTTCGCTCACGGTCACGCGTGCGCAACTCCAAAGCGTGCTCTTCTTCAATGGTGGCGCGGTCTGCAGGATCGGGCACTACGGAAGTATCTTCACGCAGGTGTTCAGTGGTTTCACCGGCGCTGGTCAAGATGTCGCGCTTTAGGTTGGAGAGCTTCAGGCGGAAATACGCAAGTTGCACCTCATTCATGTATTCCGAGTCGGGCATCGCCAATAACTCGGCATCCGACAGTTCGGTAACCGTTTTGCTTTTCCAGTTATTGGCTAATTTGGCGTCTTTTTTCACAATGGCAGGTATCACGGGAGCAATGACTGGAGCAGACATGGTTTGGTTATAACTGGCTTTTGCAGCTGTGGAAGCCACAGTTTGCGCCATCGACGGGACCGTCAACTGGGCCAGACGGGATGAGGGCCTTCCTGCTTTGGCAGGAACTGAAGGCACGGCAACAACAGCGGGCACGGCGCGCACTGGGGTTGCAGGTGCTTCCTTGACCACCTCAAGTGGCTTCGCGACCGCTTTGGTTGCGGCCGCTTTGATTTTACTTGCGGCCGCGACTGGAGCTTTTTCCACTGCTTTGGCGGTGGACTTGGCCGCTGCAGGAGCGGTTTTGGCTGGCGCTTTGGCAGCGGCTTTGGTAGGAGTTTTCACAGGTGCAGAAACCACGGTTTTGACAGCGGCTTTGCTGCTCGATTTGGTAGCGACAGGAGCTTTTGCAGCTGCTTTTGCAGCTGGTTTGGCAGGGGTTTTGGCTGCAGCAGCCTTGGTGGCAGCTTTGGCAGTGGCAGCCTTTTTCGCAACAGGTTTTGCTTTGCTGGGGGCTGGTTTCACCTTGCTATCTTTCCCGGATTTCGCGTTCACTTCTTGTCTCCTGGCAGGTACGGCCTGCGCATGGTCGCTGGTGGCTGCAGTCGCTTTGCGCCCTTTCAGGGGCTTGTCAGAGCGGGTTTCTTCGGCGCGCGAGTGTACAGGCTTACCCATGGGAAAACCCATTAGTTGCAAAAGCGAGACAAACATAAGGCGCCCTACCCTCTTGACTTAGAGCCGTTACACCAAGGATTGCTCCATGCCTTGCAAGAAGATGTCTTTGGGCAAGTCGATGCCGATAAACACCATCTTGCTCATACGGGCCTCCCCATCCGCCCAGGCGGGTCCCAGATCGCTACCCATCAATTGGTGCACGCCCTGGAAAATCACCTTGCGCTCGGTACCCTTCATATAGAGCACGCCTTTGTAACGCAGCATGCGCGGGCCATAGATGTTGACGATGGCCCCCAGAAAATCTTCCAGCTTGGCGGGGTCAAACGGACGGTCCGACTTGAACACAAAGCTCTTCACATCGTCTTCATGATGGTGGTGGTGCCCGTGGGTCGCGTGGTCGTGAGCATGGGAAGGGTGATCACAGTGCTCGGCATGTTCGTGGTCATGGTGGTGGTGATCGTCATCCTTCAGGAAATCCGGATCGATGTCGAGCTTGGCGTTCAGATTGAAGCCGCGCAGGTCAAACACCTCTTTGATGGCCACATCGCCGAAGTGCACTGCTTTTTGCGGAGCCCGCGGGTTCATATGCTTGATGCGGTGCATCAGGGCATCCAGCTCATCTTTGGACACCAGATCTGACTTGCTGATGAATATCTGGTCCGCAAAACCGATCTGGCGGCGCGCTTCCTGGCGGTCATTGAGCTGCTGCACGGCATGCTTGGCGTCTACCAGCGTCAGGATGGAGTCCAGCAGATAAGTCTCCGCGATCTCGTCATCCATAAAGAAGGTCTGTGCGACCGGGCCGGGATCGGCCACGCCGGTGGTTTCAATCACGACGCGCTCAAAGTCCAGCTCGCCCTTGCGCTTTTTCTCAGCCAGGTCTTTCAGCGTGGTGCGCAAGTCTTCGCGAATGGTGCAGCACACACAGCCATTGCTCATCTGGATGATCTGCTCGTTGGTGTCACTCACCAGAATGTCACTGTCGATGTTCTCTTCACCGAACTCATTTTCGATCACGGCGATCTTCTGACCGTGGGCCTCAGCCAGCACGCGCTTGAGCAAAGTGGTTTTACCGGAACCCAGAAAACCGGTCAGGATGGTGGCGGGAATCAAGCTCATCGTTCAACTTCCAAAAATGGTGCAGTGCAAAAGAAGCAACTGGGGAGTGTAGTCAGCAATTCAAGACTTGTCGGTGTCAGGCTTGTCGCCGTATCACGACCAAGCCCTTAAGGTACTCGCCTTCAGGGAAGGCAATGGTCATCGGATGGTCCGGAGCTCCGCCCATGCGCTCAGTGATAAAGCCGTCCACACCCGCGTCGGAGCCCGCACCGGCGATGATTTTGTGGAACAAGTCAGCACTGATGCCGCCGGAACAGCTGTAGGTGAACAGCACCCCACCCGGCTCCAGCAGCTTGAAGGCCAGACGATTGATGTCCTTGTAAGCCCTTGCCGCACGCTCGGCATGCGCCACGGTCGGCGCAAACTTGGGCGGGTCCAGAATGATGGCATCAAAGGTGCGCCCCTCAGCCGCAAAAGCGCGCAGCGAGGCATTCACATCCGCGTCCATGAAAGTGGTGCGCTCTGCATCAAAGCCATTTAGCGCGACGTTAGCCTTGGCTTTTTCGATGGCCGGGCCGCTGGAATCGATCGAGGTCACGTGCCCGGCGCCGCCCGCCAGAGCCGCCACCGAGAAACCGCCGGTGTAGCAGTAACAGTTGAGCACCCGCTGGAAACCAAGGCGGCGGGTGTACTGGGCAAATTTGTGCCGGCTGTCACGCTGGTCCAGATAAAAGCCGGTTTTGTGGCCTTCGGCGATGCTCAGGGCCAGTTTCCAGTCATGCTCGCGCAGCACCAGGTCCGTAGCCCCTTCGCCACGCAGCCAGCCGGTGGCCTCGGGCAAGCCCTCCAAGGCGCGGCTGCTGGCATCCGAGCGCTCGTAGAGCTTGGTCAGCCCGGTGGCACTGAGCAAGGCATCCGCAATCGCAGGCTTCCACTTCTCCACACCGGCCGAGGTGAACTGCGCCACCAGCGTGTCGCCGTAGCGATCCACGATCAATCCGGGCAAGCCATCCGACTCGCCGTGGATCAGGCGCACACCGTCGCTTTTTATGTCAAATCGGGCTCTGGCGCCTATGGCTTGTGCGCAAGCAGCTACAAAAAAGCTAGCATCAATGCGCTGCTTTTCATCGAAACTCCAGACACGCGCCCGGATTTTGGACTGCGGGCTGAACGCAGCCCAACCCAGAAATGCCCCCTCGGCTGATTCGACCCGCACGGTCTCCCCGCTGTCACCGCCGCCTTTGGCGATGGCGGACTCAAAAATCCAGGGGTGGCGGCGCAATAAGGAGCGCTCTTTACCGGCGCGCAGTCGAATGGTTTTCATGGGGGCTATTGTCGCTTGGAGGTGCGGGCGGGTCTTGCTCTTAGACAGACTGGCCCGGAAAACAAAAAAGGCCAGCAAACTGCTGACCTTTTTTGAAACCCTTGAGGGTGAATTTGGAGCGGGAAAAGAGTCTCGAACTCTCGACCTCAACCTTGGCAAGGTTGCGCTCTACCAACTGAGCTATTCCCGCGTTACAAGCCCATGATTATATACCGCGTTTTGGCAACTTTCAAGAAACCCAAAACTTTTTGCGAAAAAGAGGAGGCAGCTCATGCCCCCGTCAGGGCTGACGCTTGAGTTTGGCGCGCGGATGCGCAGCGTCGTAGGCCTTGGCCAGATGCTGAAAGTCCAACCGGGTATAGACCTGCGTGGTGGTGATATTGGCGTGACCCAGCAGCTCCTGTACGCCACGCAAGTCGCCACTGCTTTGCAGCACGTGGCTGGCAAACGAGTGGCGCAGCATGTGCGGGTGCACCGGTACATTCAGGCCCGCCAGTTGGCTGCGCCGCTTGAGCCGCTGCCACACACTTTGCGCGGTGAGGCGCGTGCCATTGCGGCCAGTGAAGAGCGCGGAGGCGGCATCGGCCCCTAATGCGTCCACAGGTGCGGCTGTGGTGGTACCCGAAGGGCCACGCAACACCAACCAACGCTGCAAGGCCTGCATGGCCGTGGCACCCACCGGCACACTGCGGCGCTTAGAACCTTTTCCCAGCACATGGGCCTCTGCGGCCTGCATGTCGATCCAGCCCTTGGCATCTTTGCCGGCTACTACATCCAGCCCCACCAACTCTCCCACGCGCAGGCCGCTGCCATAGAGCAGTTCGACAATGGCGGCATCGCGGGCTTCCAGCCAAGCGTTGTCATCACTTTCGAAATCGGCAAACTGCACCGCGTCATCCACCGCCAGCGCTTTGGGCAATGGTTTGGGCGCCTTGGGCGAGCGCACATCCTGCACCGGGTTGCTGCTCACCAAGCCCTCGCGGCCCAGCCAGGCATAAAAACCGCGCCATCCCGACAGAATGAGTGCGATGCCGCGCCCGCTGCGCCCGGCGCTGTGCATCTGGGCAACCCAGCGGCGGATGTGGTGATTTCTGACGTCTCTCAAGGTAACGCCGGCACGCGTGGCCTGCTCAGACAGCCGCCCCAGATCCAGCGAATACAGCTCCACGGTGCGCGCGGCCAAGCGCTTTTCGACGCGGACGAACTCCAGGTATTTCTCCACCAGTGCCGAGTCGTCCGCAGTCATGGCGGTATGGGAATGGCTTAACGCAGGCGGGACAGCGCAGCGCTGGCGATTTCGCCGATGCGGGCCAGGAAATCCGTGCCCATTCCGCTGTTGAAACGCTGCGCGTCGCCCGAGGCCAGCACCAGCATGCCGAAGGCGGGCGCCTGGCTGCCGGCCATGCCACTGCGCAGGGGAATCAGCGCCAGCGAGCTGACCGTGCCCGGCTCTTCCAGCCAGCTCACGGCTTCGAAGCCGGTATTCAGGCCGCAGAAAGGTTCATTCAAAGAAGTGGCGAATACCTTGGCATCTTCACTGACCTCCTGGGCCGCCGGCAAAGCAGAAAAGCCTTCAGCCACGCCCCAGATACGCAAGCCCACTTGCGGGACGGCGAACTGGTCCTTGATTTCGCGCACGATCTCCTCGGGCAACTCGGCCGGGTTGATGGTGAGGAACAGCGAGCGCGCCCAACGCAGGATCTTGTCGGACAGCATCACGTTCTCGTTGCCGTGGCGGATCATTTCCATGATGCGCTGCTCCAGCAACTTGATCTTCTCGCGCAGCATCTCGGCCTGGCGCTCCTGCAAGCTCACTGCGCGGTGGCTGTGCGGGCTGGTGAACTGCACCGTGGCCAGCAACTCCGCGTGGCGCTGGAAGAAGTCGGGGTTGTTCACCAAATAGTTGGCAATGTCGTCTTCGGTGATGGGATTGCCCAAGGCTTGGTTCAGAGGTGGAGTCATGGTCTGCGGGTTCAGGTTATTCGGGTAAATCAATTTCGCCACGGAAAACCGTGGTGGCGGGGCCGGTCATGAAAACAGAGGCGCCCATACCGTCCCAAGCAATGGTCAGCATGCCGCCACGGGTCTGCACATCCACACGTGCGTCCAGCAGGCCGAGACGGATACCGGCCACCACGGCCGCGCAGGCGCCCGTGCCACAGGCCAGCGTCTCGCCCACACCGCGCTCGTACACACGCAAGCGCACCTGGCTGCGGCTCACCACCTGCAAAAAGCCTACGTTCACACCTTGGGTAAAGCGCGGGTTGGCCTGCACCTGCGGGCCCAGTGTGGCGACCGGTGCAGCATCCACATCAGCCACCAGCGTGACCGCATGGGGGTTACCCATAGATACCGTTGCTACCAAAAGAGGAGCTGCTTGCGCAGATTCCACGGGCGCCAGAGGCCAATTTCCCCATGATCCCATGGCTTGCAGACTCAGGCCACTGTCGTCAAAAGGAATGTCTGCCGGAGTGAATACCGGCCCGCCCATGTCCACCGTCACCCGGCCGTCGGAGGTAAGCAAGGGTTCGATCACGCCCTTCATGGTTTTGACGCGGATGCGGTCTTTGCCGGTCAGGCCCTGGTCGCGCACAAAGCGGGCGAAGCAGCGGGAGCCATTGCCGCACTGCTCTACCTCGTTGCCATCGGCGTTGTGAATCACGTATTCGAAGTCGATGCCCTCGGCGGGCGAGGGGCGCACAGTGAGAATCTGGTCGGCCCCCACGCCGAAGTGGCGATCGCCCAGAAAGCGGTAATGCGCAGGGGTCAAACCCAAGCGACCCTTGGTTTCATCGAGCACTACGAAGTCGTTGCCCGCGCCCTGCATTTTGGTGAACTGGATTCGCATCCGTTCATTATCCCCGTTTGGCTGCACAATCCGCCGCATGGCCAGACCCACCCACCTTCTGCCCGGCGAACTCTCGCCGGCCGCCGCCTCGCTACTTGATGCCTGGCAAACCGACAGACCCGTGCCCCTGATGCGCCATGTGCTGCGCCTCACCGCCCCCAACCCCGGCGTGATGACAGGCCCCGGCACCAACAGCTACCTGGTGGGCGAACCCGCCACGGGCTATACCGTCATTGACCCGGGCCCCGCAGACCCCGACCACCTGCAGCGCCTGTGGCAGGCGGCTGCGTTTGAAGACGGCAGTGGCGGCAACATCCTGCGCATTGTGTGCACCCATTCGCACCCCGACCATTCGCCCGGCGCTGCACCGCTGCAGGCCCTGTGCCAGGGCGGCCCGCCGATTCTGGGCTTGCCCTCAGCGTCCACCGCACGCGCCGCCAGCGAGTTCACTCCGGACCGACCGCTACAAAATAGAGAGCTGCTCGCGCATATGCTGCCTGCGCCAGAGGTCGAAACCGCACTTAAACCTGTGCACACCCTGCAGGTGATTTACACCCCCGGCCATGCCGCCAATCACGTATGCCTGCTGCTGGAAGAAGATGGCCTGCTCTTCAGCGGCGACCACATCTTGAGTGGCAGCACCACGGTCATCGACCCGCCGGACGGCAACATGCGGGACTATCTGGATTCGCTGGACGCACTGGCTACTGCCTGCCGCGACTACCAGGCGCAATACATCCTGCCGGCCCACGGCCATGTGATCGACGGTGCGGGCGATGCCATTGCCAAGCTCAAGGCGCACCGCCTGGCACGCGAAGCCAAAATTGCGGCTGTCATGCAAGCCAACCCCCAAGGCAGCCTGGACGACTGGCTGCCCCTGGCCTACGACGATGTAGACCCGCGCATCTGGCCTGTGGCCAAACGCTCCCTGCTAGCCCATGTAGAACGCATTTACGCACTGGACAATCCAGGCGCGCAACATAACGAAGAAGGCCAAGCATGAGCACATCCGGCGCCAAGCCCCCACGCCCCATACTGACCAAGCCCATCAAACCGACGCGCGCCGCGGCACCGGCGAGAGCACCCGCATCCGCCCCCCAGCCACAGCGTGCAACCGGAGCGGCCCGGACACCCTCGGGACCGCGTGGCCCCTCTGTATTGCGGAGTCCGGAGGCAGCCCATCGTCCAGGCCCCACCACAACAGCTCAGACACCTGCGCCATCCACCAAGAAGCCTCGTTTGCGCAAGCCCCGCAAAGAGCCCGTCGTAGAAGCACCGGCAGCCACTACCGGTGAGCGCCTCTCCAAACGCGTCATGTCCCTCAAAGATTGCTCCCGCAAGGAAGCCGAGCAATATATCGAAGGCGGCTGGGTGCAGGTCAATGGGGTAGTGGTGGAAGAACCCCAGCACCGGGTGGACCTTGAGACCATCACCCTGGACCCCAACGCCAGCCTGATGGAACTCACACCGGTCACCCTGTTGCTGAACAAGCCGGCCGGCCACACCGACGGGCTGGAAGAACTAACTCCGGTGCGCGCCGGTGCCCCGGCACGCACTGGCGCACCGGGACGCAAAGCGCCTCCGGCAAATGCCCGTACGCTACTGACCCCTGCCAACCATTGGGAAGGTGACCCGACTGACACCCGCGTGCTCAAGCGTCACTTCAACCACCTTGAAGCGGATGTAGAGTTGGAAACCGGCGCAACCGGCCTGGTGGTCTTCACCCAGGACTGGCGCACCACCCGCAAGCTCACCGAGGACATGTCCACCATGGAACATGAATTTCTGGTCGAGGTGAAGGGGGAGGTGGAGCTTGATGCGCTCAAGCCTATAGCCTACGCGCTCAAAGACGAGCGCTTGGACCTGCCTCAGGTGAAAGTCAGTGTGAACAGCACCACCCCGGAGTCAAGCCGCCTGCGCTTTGCCATCAAGGGCTCACACCCAGGACTGATTGCCTTCCTGTGCGAAAAAGCCGGGCTGCACATTCTGGGAATGAAACGCATCCGGCTGGGGCGCGTTGCTCTGTCCGACCTGCCGGTCGGGCAATGGCGGTATCTGGCGGGCTGGGAGAAGTTTTGAGAGCGCGTCAGCTCGCGATGTAGCTCTGCAGCTGGCTGATCGTCTGTTCGTGGTCCTTGATGATGTCGTCCATCAAGTCACGGATAGACACCATGCCCAGCACCTTGGAGCCGTCGACTACCGGCAAGTGGCGGATCTTTTTCTGACTCATCAAGGCCATGCACTCCTGGGTACGTGTCTTGGGGCCGACCACCATGACCTGCGAGGTCATGATGTCTTTCACCTTGGTGTCCTTGGAGGATCGGCCGGCCAGTGCGATTTTGCGGGTGTAGTCCCGCTCCGAGAAGATGCCGACCAGCTTGTCGCCCTCCATCACCATGAGCGCGCCGACATTGCAGTCGGCCAGCATTTCGAGCGCCTGGTAGACGCTGTCATCCGGGTTCAGGCTCCAGACAGAGCCCCCGTGTTTCTCCAACAGTTCCAGAATCGGTCGCATAAAGCCTCCGCCAAAAACACTGTGAAGACTCGACCATACAACAAATAAAGTGTGAAGCCCACCGATAAGCCGGATTCTGTGCATGGGGTTTCCCCCACGTGACCACCATTACTCTGGGCCGCCGGTCACCCGGACGGCTCGATGCTACCTACCCGCACACTCCGGGGGCCCCGTCAACGTGTGCCTACTTGGTATTGCTGCGCGTAGAGATTGCCCGTTTCACCCGAACTGAATCGGCTCGTCTCTGCTGCTCTAATCCTCACCTTAGGGCCTTCCACTTGCGTGGCCGACTTGTCGGTGGACAGCCGTTAGCTGCTACGCTGCCCTATGCAGTCCGGACGTTCCTCCAGTGCTCTGTTTCCAGAATTGCACCAGCGGTGGTCTGGCGGGCTTCACCCCCCGATTATCGGTCCTGCCAGAGCAGGAATATCGATATGTGCAAACTGTCGAAGCCGTTTCGTCACTTTGCTTCAGAATATTTAGGTTCAGACCCCATCACGGAGACACACCATGGCATTCGACAACGTCCTGCAAACCATAGGCAACACACCCCACATCCGCATCAACAAGCTGTTCGGCAACAGCCACAAGGTGTATGTGAAAAGCGAGCGCACCAACCCGGGCGGCTCCATCAAGGACCGCATTGCCTTGGCCATGATCGAAGATGCAGAACGCAGCGGCGCGCTGAAACCCGGCGCCACCATCATTGAGCCTACCTCGGGCAACACCGGCGTGGGCCTAGCCCTGGTCGCAGCGGTCAAGGGATACAAACTGATTCTGGTCATGCCCGACAGCATGTCCATTGAGCGCCGCCGCCTCATGTTGGCTTACGGCGCCAGCTTCGACCTGACCCCGCGCGAGAAAGGCATGAAAGGCGCCATCGCCCGCGCCGAAGAACTCAAAGCTCAGACCCCCGGCGCCTGGATTCCACAGCAGTTTGAGAACCCCGCCAACATCGACGTGCACGTGCGCACCACGGCTCTGGAAATCGCCAACGACTTTCCCAATGGCGTGGACTACATCATCACTGGCGTGGGCACCGGCGGGCACCTGAGTGGTGTGGCCCAAGTGCTCAAAGCCAAATGGCCGCAGCTCAAGGTGTTTGCCGTGGAGCCCTCCGCATCCCCCGTGATCAGCGGTGGTGCACCCGCACCCCACCCGATCCAAGGCATTGGTGCTGGCTTCATCCCCAAAAACCTGAAGACGGATCTGCTGGATGGCGTGATTCAGGTCGAAGCCGAAACTGCCCGTGAATACGGCCGCCGCAGCGCACGTGAGGAAGGTTTGCTGGTCGGCATTTCCAGCGGCGCCACTTTGGCCGCGATTGCGCAGAAACTGCCCGAGATCCCCGCAGGCAGCACCGTGTTGGGATTCAACTACGACACCGGTGAGCGCTATCTGTCGGTCGAAGGCTATTTGCCCGCCTGACCTCACGCAAAGGGCTGCGGCTTACTTCAGCAGGAAGTTGCCGTGGCCTGCGTTCAGGGCAGTGGCCGCCGCGGCGGTTTCGTCTTTCAGCTCCACACCGGATAGCTGACGCTGACGGGATTCGTTGAGCAGAAAGTGCAACTTGTAGGCTGCTTCGTCAACCACCAGCCCTGCGGGCCGCACATTGGAAATGCAGTTGCGGCTCGCGTCCGTGAGCCCCACGCGGGGCATCCAGGTCAGATACAGGCCCATGCTGTCTGGTGAACTTAGGCCCGGGCGCTCCCCGATCAGCACCACCACCGCCTTCGCGCCCAATGCCTGCCCGATTTCATCGCCGATGGCGACGCGGGCTTGGCGCACCACACACAGGGGCGCGACTTTCCAATCTTCACCCGACATGCGCTGATGCAAAGCAGCCAAAAACGGTGCCGCGTTTTGCTCAATAGCCAAAGCCGACAGGCCGTCTGCGATCACAAACGCCACGTCGAACCGCCGTTCCTCCAGAGTGCCTTTCGAAGGGGCCAACAAGTCGCGCGAAGCGATGTCCAACCTGCGCCCCAGATCGGGGCGTTGCAGGTAGTGGTTGCGGTCCGTCGCCGCACTGTGCAGTTGAAGCACCGAACCCGGAAGATCGGGCCAAGCAGCACTAAGCTGCGCGGACAAAGCTGGGCCGTCTAGCCCGCGATGCACGGCATCTCGCGCCTGGGCATGGGCCAATTGAAACGCAAGATGCGCGCTCGTGGGCAAGCTCACGCCGGAGCGGCCCAAGGCAATGCGGGCATCGGTGAATTGGCGCAATGCCGCCCATGGGTTGGCGGTGACGGGTGACTGTGGGTCAGACATGCATCACCTCAAGCCAAGGGCAACAAGGCTTGCTCGAACGCCGCGGGCAGTCCCGGCGGCAGCACCAAGTCGGCGCCCTGCCCTTGAAAGATGTTCATGCGCTGCAACCAGGCCTCGAATTCGGGCGCAGGCCGCAAGCCCAGCACCTTGCGCGCATACAGGGCGTCGTGGAACGACGTGGTCTGGTAGTTCAGCATGATGTCGTCCGAGCCCGGAATGCCCATCACGAAGTTGCAGCCCGCCGCCCCCAGCAGGGTGAGTAACACATCCATGTCGTTCTGGTCGGCTTCGGCGTGGTTGGTGTAGCAGACATCGCAGCCCATGGGCAGGCCCAGCAGCTTGGCGCAGAAGTGGTCTTCCAGCCCCGCACGGATGATCTGCTTGCCATCAAACAGGTACTCAGGGCCTATGAAGCCGACCACGGTGTTGACCAGCAGCGGCTTGAAAGCTCGCGCCACCGCGTAGGCTCGGGCCTCGCAGGTTTGTTGGTCCATGCAATGGTGGGCGTTGGCCGAGAGGGCGCTGCCCTGCCCGGTTTCGAAATACATCACGTTGTCGCCCACCGTGCCACGGTTCAGCGAAAGTGCCGCACTCCGCGCCTCGGCCAGCAACGCGAGGTTCAAGCCAAAGCTGCTGTTGGTGGCCTCGGTACCGCCTATGGACTGGAACACCAAATCCACCGGCGCACCGCGCTCAATCGCTTGGATGGTGTTGGTCACATGGGTGAGCACACAACTCTGCGTCGGGATGTCGTAGTGCGCGATGACGTCGCCCATCATGTGCACCAGCTTCATCACCTGGGCCACGTTGTCGGTCGCGGGGTTGATGCCGATCACCGCGTCCCCGCTGCCGTACAGCAAGCCGTCCAGCAGGCTGGCGGCGATGCCGGTGGCGTCATCCGTGGGGTGGTTGGGCTGCAGGCGCGTCGCCATGCGGCCGGGCAGGCCGATGGAATTGCGGAACGCCGTCACCACCCGGCACTTCTTGGCCACCAGAATCAGGTCCTGGTTGCGCATGAGCTTGCTCACGGCGGCGGCCATTTCGGGCGTGATGCCGGGTGCCAGTGCCGTGAGGGCCTCCGTGTTTGCCGCATCACTGAGCAGCCAGTTGCGGAAGTCTCCCACCGTGAGGTGGCTCACCGGTGCAAAGGCGTCTGCACTGTGGGTATCCAGAATCAGTCGGGTAACTTCGTCTGATTCGTAGGGCACCAAGGCCTCGGTCAGAAAGGTGCGCAAGGGCAGTTCTGCCAAGGCCATCTGGGCCGCAGCCCGTTCCTGCGCCGTGTGTGCAGCCACCCCGGCCAGCAAGTCACCTGAGCGCAAGGGCGTGGCCTTGGCCATCAGGTCTTTGAGGTCCCGAAAACCATAGACATGGCTTGCGACGGTGTGCTGGTAAGGGTGGCTTGGCACGTCAGTGAATCAAGAGAGTGGCAGGTAGCAAAGGTGCAGTGATTACTTGGCGATAGGGGCGCTCATGCCTTGGGGCATGGCGTCTGCACGTTGCTGTCCGGTCATCTTAAAGTAGACGTACCCCAGCACCAGGAAGCCCACAAACAAACCGAAGATCAAGGGGTTGTAGTAGATCATGGTGGCCATGCACACCAGCGCGCCGAACAGGGCAAACGCCGGGAAGAAGGGATACAGCGGTGCACGGAAAGGACGTGCCATGCCGGGTTCGGTACTGCGCAGCTTGAACAGGCTGAGCATGCTCAGGATGTACATCAGGATGGCGCCGAACACCGACATGGTGACGATGTTCGCGGTCAGGGACTGGCCGCCAATAGTGATCAAAGAATCACTGTAGATGGCCGCAATGCCGACCACGCCACCAGCCAGGATGGCGCGGTGCGGTGTCTTGAAGCGGGGATGCACTTTGGCAAAGTACGAAGGCAGGAAGGCCTCACGGGACAAAGCGTAGATCTGGCGTGAATAGCCCAGGATGATGCCGTGGAAGGACGCCACCAGACCGAACAGGCCCAACCACACCAGCATGTGCAACCAACCACTGTTTTCACCCACGATGAGCTTCATGGCTTGGGGCAGCGGATCATTGATGTTGGCTAGCTTGGTCCAGTCACCGGCGCCGCCGGCAAACACCATGACGCCCACGGCCAGCACCACCAAGGTCAGGATGCCGGTGATATAGGCAATCGGGATGGAGCGCTTAGGGTCTTTGGCCTCTTCGGCTGCCATGGCCACGCCTTCAATCGCCAGGAAGAACCAGATGGCAAATGGAATGGCGGCAAACATGCCGGGGATCGCAGCCCAGCTGAAGTCGTCCTGTCCGGACCAGCCGCCCTTGGTGAAGTTGGCCATGGAGAAGCCGGGCGACACCACGCCCATGAACACCAGCAATTCAAAGATCGCGATGATGGTGATGAACAACTCGAACGTGGCGGCAATCTGCACGCCGACAATGTTGAGCGTCATGAACACCAGGTAGGCACCCAAAGCTGCGAGTTTGGGGTCCAGCGACGGGAACTGCACGTTCAGGTAGGCACCAATCGCCAAGGCGATCGCGGGCGGTGCAAACACAAACTCCACCAGGGTGGCCGCACCGGCCAAGTAGCCGCCAGTGGGGCCGAAGGCGCGTTTGCTGTAGGCGAAGGGACCGCCAGCATGGGGAATGGCCGTAGTCAGCTCGGTGAAGCTGAAGATGAAGGTGGTGTACATCGCCGCGATAAACAGGGCGGTGACGGTGAAACCCAAAGTACCGGCAGAGGCCCAGCCGAAACTCCAGCCGAAGTATTCGCCGGAAATTACCAGCCCGACTGCGATGCCCCAGAGCTGCAAGGTGCTGAGCACCGGCTTGAGCGCATGAGCGCCCGATGAGGGTTGTGACGTTGACATGTGGTTCCTCCAACATGGATTGAGAAAGTGCACCCATGCGCGCCGGCATGGGGTTTGCTAGCGGTGAATGTAGGCAGTCGGATGGCAAGCCGGTATCAAAAATCGGCAAACCTGCATTGCGCACCTTCACGGTGCGACTGCCTTGGTCTACATTCCGCACACATTCATCGCCCGCCCATGCAGTCGCCGCCATTGCCCACCACCGCCCTCCGGGTCATCGAAGCACGCGATGCGGACGAGCACGCCGCCAACCTCACCAACTGGGAACAGTGCTACGACCAAACCACCCCGGGCACCTTCCACGGCTTGCTGGAGGAAATGCAATTGCCGGACATGCAGGTCTTCAGGGAGAGCACCAGCCAGGGCATGCGGCAGACCTGCTGCGTCTGGCCGGATGCCCTGTGGTTCGGCCTGCCCTACTCAGCCCAGGCTACGCGCATCAACGGCCGCACCGCAACACCTGACAGCGTGCTGGTGCGCCCGGGGCACTGCGAATTCGAGCTCGTCACACCGGCGGACTACACCATCTTTGGGGTGGTGGTACGGCAGGATGCCTTGCGCGATGCCGCACAACGCATGGGCTTTGAACTCGATTGGGAACGCCTGAGCCGTGCCGAAGTGGTGCAGGCCTCACCGGCCGCGCGCCGCCAATGCCTGCACACATTGCACGCACTGTTGGCAGGCGATGTTGCTTCTGCGACGGACCCGCAGCATCTGGCGCTGGACGCTTTGCTGCCATTGCTGGACACCGGCGTGGTGGACAGTGCGGTACGCGACAGCCTGGCGCGCCGCCAGCGCATCGTCGCCAAAGCACGCGACTACCTGCTGGCCCACCACGACCAGACCATCACCGTACCAGACCTGTGCCAGCGCGTGTTCGTGAGCCGCCGTACCCTGCAGTACTGCTTCGAAGACGTACTGGGCATGACGCCCGTGCAATACCTTCGCATCCTGCGGCTCAACGGAGCGCGCAGAGACCTGCTGCGCAAACCGGACAGCGCCGTACGTGACGTGGCGGCCGACTGGAGCTTCTGGCACTTCAGCCAATTCGCCAGCGACTACCGCAAGCTCTTCGGCCACAGCCCCTCCGAGGCCCGGCAGCACGGCCCGCACTGAGTCGGCGCGTAAAATCGCGGCCTTGCTTGATAACCACGAGCCGCCATGATCCGCATCACTGAACTCAAACTCCCCCTGTCTGCCCTGCCCGTTGAAGAGCGCCGCGCTTCCGACGCGCCGTCCGAAACCGAGGCTGATCGCGCGCCTGTTGCCCACCCCGTAAAGGCCCTTCAACGGCTGTGCGCCCAAGCGTTGGGCATTGACGTAACGGCCATAGCGAGCCTGCAGGTCTTCAAACGCAGCTTCGATGCGCGCAAGGTGGATTTGCTGGCGGTCTACATCGTCGACCTCTCGCTGGCGGACGCCTCGCTGGAAGCTGGGTTGTTGGCCCGAAATGCGGGCCATCCGCACATCGGCCCCACCCCTGACATGAGCTACCGTATGGTGGCGCAGGCCCCTGCCGACCTGCAAGAGCGCCCCGTGGTGGTGGGCTTTGGCCCCTGCGGCATGTTTGCAGCGCTGGTGCTGGCGCAAATGGGCTTCAAGCCCATCGTGCTGGAGCGGGGCAAAACGGTGCGCCAGCGCACCAAAGACACCTGGGGCCTGTGGCGCAAAAAGAACCTGAACCCCGAAAGCAATGTGCAGTTCGGTGAAGGCGGTGCCGGCACCTTCTCGGACGGCAAGCTTTACAGCCAGATCAAAGACCCGCGCTTTCTGGGCCGCAAGGTGATGCATGAATTTGTGCAGCACGGCGCACCGTCAGAGATCCTGTACGAGGCACACCCGCACATCGGCACCTTCAAACTCGTGAAGGTGGTGGAAGGCATCCGGGAGCAGATCATCGCGCTGGGCGGCGAAATCCGTTTTGAGCAACGTGTCACGGATGTGTTACTGGGCGAATCGCTATCAAATCAGGAGCTACCCGCGCAATCCATACGGGCGCTGGAGGTTGAAAACCTTGTGGATGGCAGGCGCTACCAGCTGCCGGCAAGCCACGTGGTCATGGCGCTGGGCCACAGTTCGCGCGACACCTTTGCCATGCTCTACGAGCGCGGCGTGGCCATGCATGCCAAACCGTTTTCGGTGGGCTTCCGCATTGAGCACCCGCAAAGCGTAATTGACCGTGCGCGCTGGGGCCGCCATGCAGGGCACCCGCTCTTGGGCGCGGCGGACTACAAACTGGTGCACCACGCAGCCAACGGGCGGGCGGTGTACAGCTTCTGCATGTGCCCGGGCGGCACGGTGGTGGCGGCCACCAGTGAGCCCGGCCGAGTAGTCACCAACGGCATGAGCCAGTACTCCCGCGCCGAGCGCAATGCCAACGCCGGCATGGTGGTGGGCATTGACCCGCCCGACTACCCGGACGACGAGGCCGCCTTTGTGCATGCCTTCGGCGATGAGAAAGGCAAGCGCTATACGGCAGAAGCCACCGCCATGAAAGCCAACGACCCGAAGGCTGCACACCCCATGTCAGGCATTGCACTGCAACGGCAGCTGGAAAGCGGTGCGTACACCTTGGGTGGCGGCACTTATGAAGCGCCCGGCCAGTTGGTGGGTGACTTCATTGCGGCCAAGCCTTCCAGCGAATTCGGCAGTGTCACGCCGTCGTACAAGCCTGGTGTGAAACTGGGTGACCTCGCCCCTTCATTACCCGCCTATGCGATTGAGGCCATGCGAGAAGCTCTGCCGGTGTTCGGCCGCAAGATCAAGGGCTTTGACATGGCAGATGCCGTGCTTACCGGGGTGGAGACACGCACTTCCAGCCCCATCAAGATTCCGCGCGGTGAAGACCTGCAGTGCACCAACGTACGCGGCCTGTACCCGGCAGGCGAAGGCGCTTCGTATGCCGGCGGCATTTTGTCGGCGGGCGTAGACGGCATCAAAGTGGCCGAGGCGTTGGCCTTGGACATGCTGAGCCAAGCGCGCACTCCCTGAGGGCAGCGGCACTTGCGCGGCCACTGTTGCGCGCGCACCCCAATCAGGTTTTTTAAGCTTTTGGGCTTCCCAGTTGTCACGACTGGGCTTAGCATGTGCTTACAAAAAACAGGGAGGGCGCCATGCAAACATTTGGCTCTTGGAAAGTCAGCACCAAGCTGGCCGCAGGCTTCGGCCTGCTCATCGCACTGCTTCTGGCCATCAGTGGCACATCCATTTACCGGATAGGTAACATCAATGACAACGTCAATCACATCGTAGATGAAAGCGCGGTCAAGGTGATACTTGCCTCCCAGCTGCAACTAGGCATCAATGTGCAGGTTCGCAATATGCGGGCTGCCGTAGTGGGGTTGGCGATAGGCAATGCAGAAGAAGCGACTTACACCGTAAGCCGGATCGCCCAAGGCCAGAAGGCTGCGGATGATGCATTTGGAAAGCTAAAGAAAACCATCGTCAGCGCCAAAGAGCAGGAGCTCTTAAAGCCTGTTGAAGAAGCGTTGATTGCCTTCAATGCTGTCAGAGAAGAAGCCGTAAAGCGCATACAGACGGGCAATACGCAAGAGGCTGGTGAGTACTTGGTAAAGAATGTGCGGGGACCACTCAGCAAGCTGACCGCCGCCTCCGATGCCATGCTGGAGGCTCAGTCAGACACGATAGTCTTGGAGGGCCAGCTCGCCAAAGCGCAAGGCGCTGCGGCTATCCAGACTACCTTGTTGTTCTCTGTCTTTGCCGTCATCGCAGCTTTGGGCGTAGCCATAGTGATCACCCGCAGCCTGACCCGTCAACTGGGGGGCGAGCCGGGTGAAGTGGTACGGGTGGCCAACGCGATTGCAGAGGGCGACCTGACCGTGGTGATTCCAGCGCACCAGCAACAAACCGACAGCGTGGTGGCTGCGATGCTGCGCATGAAATACAGCCTCACCCACATGGCGGGACTGGTCCATGAATGCAGCGAGCAGGTGGCTTCTGCGTCAGAGCAGATTGCCTCCGGCACCGCAGACCTGAGTGCGCGGACCGAGGAACAAGCCAGCAACCTCGAAGAAACTGCCGCGTCTACGGAAGAAATTGCCAGCGCCGTCAAGCTCAATGCCGAGCACACGCGAGAAGCCAGCGCCATGGCCAATGAAACTTCCGGTGCGGCGCTGGAAAGCGGGCAGCACGTAGACGCCATGGTGCACACCATGCAGTCCATCGCCCAGTCATCCAAGAAGATCAGCGAGATCATCGGGGTGATTGACGGTATCGCCTTCCAGACCAACATCCTCGCGTTGAACGCGGCGGTGGAGGCCGCGCGTGCAGGTGAACAAGGGCGGGGTTTTGCCGTCGTGGCCTCTGAAGTGCGCAGCCTGGCGCAGCGCAGTGCGGAAGCTGCCAAGGAGATCAAAACGCTGATCGGCGACAGCATCAGCCGGGTGGCCACCGGCGAGCAGCAAGCCCAGTTGGCCGGCGCATCTGTGCAAGGCATCGTGGGCCGGGTGCAACGCGTGAACGAGCTGATGAACCAGGTCTCTGCCGCCACAGCGGAAGAAAACGCAGGCTTCACTCAGATCAGCGAAGCCATCATGCAGCTGGATCAGGTGACTCAGCAAAACTCCGCACTGGTGGAGGAAAGCGCCGCAGCGGCAGATAGCCTCAAACAGCAAGCAGCCCGTCTGAAAGAAGTGGTCAGCATGTTCAGGATTGAACAGAACCGCTTGCCCGGGTCGGGGGCCCCTCTACAGCTGGCCTTTTGAACGGTCTGACCTGCGAAATCCAGCCTTTGCAGGCAGACAGTCAAGTCGTCCGCTTGAACAGCGCCAACAGGGTGCCAGCTGCCACAAACAGGCCGCCGAACACCCGGTTCATGGTGCGCAGGTGCGACTCGGATTTGAGTGCGCGCAGCACTTTGGCGGCCACGGCCGTGTAGCAGCCCATGACCACCAGATCAGTAAAAGCCAAAGTTGCGCCGATGATCATGTATTGAGGCGTGAGGGCTTGTGAGAGGTTCAGGAATTGCGGCACCACCGCCAACAAAAACACCGTGCCCTTGGGGTTCAGCGCATTGATGACCCAAGCTTTGAAAATTTGTGTGCTCACACTCGCCGGCACAGCTTCATCAGCCTTTGCAGCGAGAGGAACAGCAGGTGCACGCCACTGCTGGATACCCAGCCACACCAGATAGGCCACCCCTGCCCACTTGATAACCAGAAACGCCGCGCTACTGGCAGCTACCACGGCACCCAGCCCCACCCCCACCACGAGGATCTGGGTCCAAATGCCCAACACCAAACCGATGGTGGTGATGTAACCGCGCCGGAAGCCGTGATTCAGGCCGGCGCTCATGGCGGCTACCGCGCCGGCGCCGGGCGAGATGCTGATGGCCCAGGAAGCGGCGAAGAAGGCGAGCCAGGTAGAAAGTTCCATAGTGCAGAGGCTGAAACGCAAACCGCGGTTGTAGCACGCCACAAAAAGAGAACCCCTGGCCGCACTCAGCGGCAAGGGGTTCGCTCAAGACACGCAGCGCAGTGCGCTGCAGGGCTTACTGCCCGTTGTTCGCCTGCAGGGCAGCAATGCGCTGCTCAATGGGTGGGTGGGTCGAAAACAACTGACCGATACCACCTGCAATGCCCATGGCCGCCACACTCTTGGGCAACTCACCCGGAGTCATGCCACCCAGGCGGGCCAAGGCGTTCATCATGGGCTGCTTGCGGCCCATCAGCTGGGCGGCGCCTGCGTCCGCACGGAACTCGCGCTGGCGGCTGAACCAGGCCACCACCATGGCAGCGGCAAACCCGAGCACGATGTCGAGCACGATGGTCGTCACGTAATAGCCGATGCCGGGGCCGCTGTTCTGCTCATCGTTCTTCCGCAAGAAGCTGTCCACGGCGTAACCGACTACACGGCTGAGGAACACCACGAAGGTGTTCATCACGCCCTGGATCAGGGTCATGGTGACCATGTCACCGTTGGCAATGTGGGCCACCTCATGGCCGATAACGGCTTCAATTTCTTCGCGGGTCATGCCACGCAGCAAGCCGGTGGACACTGCCACCAAGGCGCTGTTTTTGAAGGCGCCAGTAGCGAACGCATTGGGTTCACCTTCAAAAATGCCGACTTCCGGCATGCCGATGCCGGCCTTGTCCGCAAACTTGCGCACGGTGTCCACAATCCAGGCCTCGTCGGCGTTCTGGGGCTGTTCGATGATCTGCACGCCCGATGTCCACTTGGCCATGGGCTTGCTGATCAGCAACGAAAAAATGGCGCCGCCAAAGCCCATGATGAGCGCAAAGCCCAGCAAGGCACCCAGGTTCAGGCCGTTGGAAGTCAAGAACTTGTTGACACCGAGCAGGCTGGCCACGACGCCCAGCACCGCCACCACCAACACGTTGGTCAATACAAACAAAAGAATGCGTTTCATAGTTGTCTCAGGAAAGAGCACCCGCTCCGGGCGAATTAAGCCGAATGGTAGGGGCGCGAGGGCTGAATTCAAGCACTCAGGCGCTTGAACCCATGAAGTTTATGGCCTTTCCGCTGCCACAACTTGTTACAAGTGAGGCCCGTGGCCTCCCCTGCTTTGGCTGGGAAAATGCCCGATTCAAAGTGAAATCCCATGAGGCCCTTGATGAAAAAAATGGATCGCCGCCAGCTTCTCACCTGCATCGCCGCAGGCACCTTAGCCGGGATGACCGCGCCGAGCTGGGGACAAGCAGCCAAAGCACCGGCCTCAAAACCCAAAGCAGCCGCCAAACTCGCATCCAAATTGCGAATCGTGATCCCGGCGAACGCCGGAGGCGGTTGGGACCAGACGGGCCGAGCCCTGGGTACGGCCATGATTTCCGCCGGAGTTGTGGATGAAATCGACTATGAAAACAAAGGCGGCAAAGGCGGCACCATCGGTCTGGCCTACTACGCCGAGAAATATGCGGCCGACTCGAACACGCTCATCATGGGCGGTACCGTGATGGTCGGTGCCGTGGCGCTGCAAAAACCTGCGATTGATATGGGAACGCTGGCGCCCCTGGCACGGCTCACGAGTGACTACTTGGTCATGGTGGTGGCGGCCAACTCGCCCATCAAGAATGCGTCCGACCTCTCGGCCGCCATGAAGGCCAATCTGAAGGCGGTCACGGTGGCAGGCGGGTCCGCGGGTGGTGTGGATCACATCTTCTCCGGGGTGTTTGCCCGCGCGACCGGCGCGAACCCCGACGATTTGACATATTTGCCTTTTGCGGGTGGAGCGGAAGTAGTGTCTGCTGTACTGTCCGGCAAAGCGATGGTAGGGATCTCTGGCTACAGCGAATTCAGCTCGCAGCTCGCCGGCGGGCAGCTCAGGGCCATCGGGGTGTCATCACGAAAAGCCTCTTTCGGTATTCCGTCCATTCGCGACCAGGGCATGCAAGTAGACATGGCCAACTGGCGCGGCGTATTCACCGGGAAGTCGGTCCCGGCAGAGCGCCAAGCCGCGATGGTGGAGGCGGTACGGCAGGCCACTTTGCATGAGAGCTGGAAATCCGTGCTCAAACAAAACCACTGGGATGCCTCCTGGCTGACAGGCAAAGACTTCAATGAGCAAATTGACTTTGACCAGACCACGGCACGGGTCATGGTGCACTTGCTCAAGCTCAAGGCCTGACAACGCGTGATAGCAGTGAGGTGCTAACCAGCCGCTGACCGGGGTGCACGGAATACGCTGGCGTCTGCGTAGAAGTCAGCCGACTCATTCTCCGGCCACCAGCCGGGTACACCGAGCACCGGCAAGTGGGCAAAGGGCTTGGCTGCCAGCATGGGGGCACTCAGCGTGGCTGCCAGCCAAGCATCCATATCCGCTATCGAATTCGTAGCTGCCCGCGCACGGAATACGTGCGCTGTGATGGGTTTTCGTGGGTAAACCAGTTTTTCCAGCAGTGCATGACCGAACAGCACCAGTGTGGCGTGGGCCCACATCGGGCGCAGCGGGCCGAACAGCGTCTGCCAATCTTTGGCTGCCAAAGCGTCCCACAAAGCATCCGGCGCCATGAGGAGCGCGGCGTTTTCGTCAAAGACCGTCAACGCATCGCGGGCGGGGCCGCGCACCGGCTGGATGCCGGTTTGCGCAATTTGCTGGGCCTGCAAGAGATTGAGCTTCTTCTTGGCCTGTGGGAACTGCATCCAGCACAGACCATTGAAAAAATCGTGCAAACCGTCACGGGTCGGGACGCACCCCGTGTCGTAGATGTGCTGCTCGTAAGCGCTGCCCGCTGGCAACTCGCTTTGGGGGATGAAGCGCACCGGAGCCATGCCGGGCGCATTGAGCGCCTGCGCCACCGTCAGGCCAGCTTCAACCTGCAGAGCCAAGCCCTCCCCCGCATCGCGCCACGGGTCAAGCCACGGCGCGGACCAGTTAATCGCTTCTAGACCAAACGCCACTGCAGTGCTTCGCCCGCGGCCAGGGGTTTGAGCGTGGTTTCGCCGAAGGCGTAGCTCTCGGGTGGGGTCCAGCTTTCGCGCATCAAGGTGATGGTGCCCCGGTTGCGTGGCAAACCATAGAAGTCCGCACCGTGGAAACTGGCAAAGCCCTCCAGCTTGTCGAGGGCACCTGCAGCGTCAAATGCCTGGGCGTACAGCTCCATGGCAGCGTGGGCGGTGTAGCAGCCAGCGCAGCCCGAGGCATGCTCCTTGAGGTGGGCGGGGTGTGGCGCGCTGTCGGTACCCAGGAAGAACTTGGGGGAGCCGCCGGTCGCTGCTTGCACCAGGGCCTTGCGGTGCGTCTCACGCTTCAAAACCGGCAGGCAGTAGTAGTGGGGCCGGATGCCGCCGGTGAAGATGGCATTACGGTTGTAGAGCAGGTGGTGGGCAGTGATGCTCGCAGCAGTAAAGCGGTCTGCAGCGGCCACGTACTGAGCAGCTTCCAGCGTGGTGATGTGCTCGAACACGATCTTCAGCTCGGGGAAATCCCGGCGCAAGGGAATGAGCTGGGTGTCGATGAACACCGCTTCACGGTCAAACAAATCAATGTCGCTGCTAGTGACCTCGCCATGCACCAACAAGAGCAAGCCGGCTTTCTGCATGGCTTCCAGCGTCTTATATGTCTTGCGGATGTCAGTGACGCCGGCATCGCTGTTGGTGGTCGCCCCTGCGGGGTAGAGCTTCGCGGCCACTACACCGGCGTCCTTGGCACGCGCAATTTCATCAGCGGGCAGGTTGTCGGTGAGGTAGAGCGTCATCAAAGGCTCAAACTCCACACCCGCCGGTACCGCGGCCTGAATGCGGGCCTTGTAAGCCAACGCCTGCTCGGCGGTGGTCACCGGCGGCTTGAGGTTGGGCATGATGATGGCGCGGCCGAACTGGGCTGCGGTGTGCGGCACCACGGTATTGAGGGCAGCGCCGTCGCGCACGTGCAAGTGCCAGTCGTCCGGGCGGGTGATGGTCAGTGTCTGGGGGGTGGCTGTGGAAGTCATGGCCCCTATTGTCCCAAAACCGCAGCGCACCCCGCTATGCGAGCGGAGTCGCTTAAAAAGGCACGAAGTCGCTGGGGTATTTCCAGAAGTCCCTCAGCAGGTAGCTCACGGGCAGATTCAGCGCTTTGTCGTTCGGCGGAATGGGCTTCAGAAACCATTTGTCGTAGATCGGCTGAATCTCTTTGCTGACGATCAGGCGACGCATTTCTTCGTCGATCAGCTTCTTGAACTCGGGATCGTCTTTGGACAGCATGATGGCCAAGGGTTCTGTGGTCAGGAACTTGCCGACCACGCGCAACGATTCAGGCTTGGGCAGGTTAGACGCCAAGCCATACAAAAGCACGTCATCCATCACAAAAGCATCCGCCTCACTTTTCTCGACCATGTCGACCGCTTTCGCATGGTCGGGGGCTTCGAGGATGGTGATGCGCAACAACCGCTCACGGTTGGCCTGCTCCGCAGCCTTCAGCGGGGTCGTACCTTTGGTGGACACCAGCTTTTTGCCTTCCAAGTCTTCAATCCGTTCTATCTTGCTGTCAGCCCGCACCAACATGCGGGCCCCGGTAATGAAGTGAGGGATGGTGAAGGCTACTTTCTGGCGCCGCTCGGCGTTGTTGGTGGTCGATCCGCATTCGAGGTCTGCCTTGCCTTCGGCCACCATGGCGATGCGGTTGGCAGGTGTGACCTGCAAGAACTCCACCTGCATGTTCTTGGCACCGGTCTTCTTGCGCACCGCCTCTGCCAACTTCAGGCACAGCTCTACGGCATAGCCCACGGGCTTCTTGTCAGCATCAACATAAGAAAACGGAATGGACGACTCGCGGTGCGCAATCACCAATTTGCCGCCACTACTGACACGCTCCAGAACACCAGTCGCAGCGGCCGGGCTGTGCCCCGCAAATGCAAGCAAGCTGCCAAGATCGAGTAGGGTGAGGGGTTACCCCCTCAGCCCTCTCACACCACCGTACGTGCGGTTCCGCATACGGCGGTTCAAGTAGGACGCTGGAGGTGCTGGTGGGTTGCCACCAGCGAGACCAGCCCGAGTTGCGTGAAGTATTTCGTCGGGAGAGCTTGGCGCAGGTGTTTGGCACCGGCGTTCCACCATGGACCATGGCCATTGACGCTGGACTTCCATGCCCGCTGGGCATCGAGCCCGAGTGCGAGCATTTTGGATTCCCGCGTCTTTGTCCTTTTCCATTGCCTCCACATCAGGGCGCGTAGCCGTCTACGTACCCACATATCCAGTGCTTCGATGGGCTTGTGGCTCTGGGTCAGGCTGAAGTAGTTCATCCATCCCCGTAAAACCGGATTTAGCTTTTCGATGGTCTGGGGCAGTGGCCTGCCCCGTCCCTGTGCACAGTATGTGCGCACGGCGTGCATCAGGCGTTGCGTGCTTTCCTTGGCTATTCGGATTTTGCTGGCTCGTTGTGCTGTCACGCTGTATCCCAGAAACTTGCGTTTCCATGGCCGCTCAACCGCACTTTTGGTCTCGTTCACAGTGAGCTTGAGCCGGTTTGCAAGAAACCTCTTTATGCCCTCCATGATGCGTTGGCCCGCCCGCTGACTGCTCACGTAGATGTTGCAGTCATCCGCATACCTGCAAAACAGCAGCTTGCGTGCCTCTAGCTCCCGGTCTAAATCAGTCAACAGGATGTTGGACAGTAGTGGTGACAGGGGGCCGCCTTGCGGTGTACCCTCGTACCGTGGTGTCTCTACCCCGTTGGCCATCATCCCGGCCTCCAGAAACCTGCGTATCAGGCTCAGGACGGTTTTGTCCTGTACCTGGCGTGCCACCCGCGCCATCAGCACGTCGTGGTTGACACGGTCGAAGAATTTCTCCAGGTCCATGTCCACCACCCAGCGCTTGCCGCCACGGATGTACTCTGCCGCTTTGCTTACCGCCTGCTTCGCACTTTTCCCCGGTCTGAAGCCGTAGCTGCTTTGCGAGAAGGTAGGTTCAAACAGGGGTTGCATCGCCTGATGTAGCGCCTGCTGAATCAGCCTGTCCACCACCGTGGGCACTCCGAGCGTGCGTACCCCGCCTTGCGGCTTGGGTATGTCCACCCGACGTACCGCTTGGGGGCGGTAGGTTCCATCCAGTAACGACTTCTTTACTTGCGACCAGTTCACTTTGAGCCACGTCTTGAGGTCTTCACAGCGCATTCCGTCAATGCCGGGTGCGCCGCGATTCTTCATGACTCGGCTGTAAGCGAGCTGCATGTTGTCGCGATCCACGACTCGGCTCATGAGCCGGTCTCTCTCCGATTTCGGTTGCTCGACGTACGCCGTACCCACCTCAGCACCCACGTGCGCACTCCCCAGATTCCGTCCGGTTCCTTCGCTGTGGGCCCCTCTTGCGAGGGCTTCTGCTTCATCGATTGGCATCGAGTGACTTCGTTCCTACTCTCGTTTCCACTTGTTCGGGCCTTCGGTGCCGCCTCTTGTGGCTCATCACCTTGGGTTGCACCTACTATGCCCTCTGCTGACTTCTGAGCGAGCCTCCCGTCACCTTTCGATGGCCGGTAGCCCTTACGGGCACCACACTCAGATCTCTCCGGGTATTACGCACCCACTTTCACGCTTATGTCCGTCGGATCTACGCCACAGAGTTCCGTGCAAGTTTTGGGCTTCAGAGATTTCGGACTCCTTACCCCCCTGTGGCGCCTCATATCCGCTTCCTGTTCGTCGAACCAGCGCTTTGCCATCCGGCTTCCTTCAGACTCGCAGTCGCCCGCGAAGCCCTTGCCATTGGCTAACCCTTCCCCTTGCAGGGCGAGTAGAGGTCTTTCACCTCCTAGTGAGAGCGTCCTGCCGGACGCACATCGAGTAGGGTGAGGGGTTACCCCCTCAGCCCTCTCACACCACCGTACGTGCGGTTCCGCATACGGCGGTTCAAGTAGGACGCTGGAGGTGCTGGTGGGTTGCCACCAGCGAGACCAGCCCGAGTTGCGTGAAGTATTTCGTCGGGAGAGCTTGGCGCAGGTGTTTGGCACCGGCGTTCCACCATGGACCATGGCCATTGACGCTGGACTTCCATGCCCGCTGGGCATCGAGCCCGAGTGCGAGCATTTTGGATTCCCGCGTCTTTGTCCTTTTCCATTGCCTCCACATCAGGGCGCGTAGCCGTCTACGTACCCACATATCCAGTGCTTCGATGGGCTTGTGGCTCTGGGTCAGGCTGAAGTAGTTCATCCATCCCCGTAAAACCGGATTTAGCTTTTCGATGGTCTGGGGCAGTGGCCTGCCCCGTCCCTGTGCACAGTATGTGCGCACGGCGTGCATCAGGCGTTGCGTGCTTTCCTTGGCTATTCGGATTTTGCTGGCTCGTTGTGCTGTCACGCTGTATCCCAGAAACTTGCGTTTCCATGGCCGCTCAACCGCACTTTTGGTCTCGTTCACAGTGAGCTTGAGCCGGTTTGCAAGAAACCTCTTTATGCCCTCCATGATGCGTTGGCCCGCCCGCTGACTGCTCACGTAGATGTTGCAGTCATCCGCATACCTGCAAAACAGCAGCTTGCGTGCCTCTAGCTCCCGGTCTAAATCAGTCAACAGGATGTTGGACAGTAGTGGTGACAGGGGGCCGCCTTGCGGTGTACCCTCGTACCGTGGTGTCTCTACCCCGTTGGCCATCATCCCGGCCTCCAGAAACCTGCGTATCAGGCTCAGGACGGTTTTGTCCTGTACCTGGCGTGCCACCCGCGCCATCAGCACGTCGTGGTTGACACGGTCGAAGAATTTCTCCAGGTCCATGTCCACCACCCAGCGCTTGCCGCCACGGATGTACTCTGCCGCTTTGCTTACCGCCTGCTTCGCACTTTTCCCCGGTCTGAAGCCGTAGCTGCTTTGCGAGAAGGTAGGTTCAAACAGGGGTTGCATCGCCTGATGTAGCGCCTGCTGAATCAGCCTGTCCACCACCGTGGGCACTCCGAGCGTGCGTACCCCGCCTTGCGGCTTGGGTATGTCCACCCGACGTACCGCTTGGGGGCGGTAGGTTCCATCCAGTAACGACTTCTTTACTTGCGACCAGTTCACTTTGAGCCACGTCTTGAGGTCTTCACAGCGCATTCCGTCAATGCCGGGTGCGCCGCGATTCTTCATGACTCGGCTGTAAGCGAGCTGCATGTTGTCGCGATCCACGACTCGGCTCATGAGCCGGTCTCTCTCCGATTTCGGTTGCTCGACGTACGCCGTACCCACCTCAGCACCCACGTGCGCACTCCCCAGATTCCGTCCGGTTCCTTCGCTGTGGGCCCCTCTTGCGAGGGCTTCTGCTTCATCGATTGGCATCGAGTGACTTCGTTCCTACTCTCGTTTCCACTTGTTCGGGCCTTCGGTGCCGCCTCTTGTGGCTCATCACCTTGGGTTGCACCTACTATGCCCTCTGCTGACTTCTGAGCGAGCCTCCCGTCACCTTTCGATGGCCGGTAGCCCTTACGGGCACCACACTCAGATCTCTCCGGGTATTACGCACCCACTTTCACGCTTATGTCCGTCGGATCTACGCCACAGAGTTCCGTGCAAGTTTTGGGCTTCAGAGATTTCGGACTCCTTACCCCCCTGTGGCGCCTCATATCCGCTTCCTGTTCGTCGAACCAGCGCTTTGCCATCCGGCTTCCTTCAGACTCGCAGTCGCCCGCGAAGCCCTTGCCATTGGCTAACCCTTCCCCTTGCAGGGCGAGTAGAGGTCTTTCACCTCCTAGTGAGAGCGTCCTGCCGGACGCACCAAAAAAAACGCTGCACGACGGGGTGCAGCAGCGTATGTATTTGTCATAACTTCTCCAACGACGGGGCCTGACTGAATTTGTGACTCTAGCCAGCCCCTTTCACCGCCGCAAATGCCTATTCATTGGGCCGGTATGCAAAACCGTTATGCAACAACTATGCCGTTGAGGTCGCCTGGGAATGCAAATAGTCCCATAGGGCTTGGGCTGAGCCCTTGGGCGTGCGGGTCTGCGCCCGCTGCGCCGCGCTCAAGCTGCGGCCTGCTTCCCGCACGGCCAGGCGTTCGCGGTATGCCCGTACTTCCATGGTGATCTGCAGCGACTTCATGTGATTCGGCAAGGCACTCACCAATTTTTTGGCACGCAGGTCTTTCTTTACCGCGCTGTGGGGCAGGAAGGCCACGCCGTGGCCTTCTAACGCCATGGCCTTCAGGCCTTCGGCCATGTCGGTCTCATACACACGATCGAAATGGACAGGTACTTCGGCTTGCTTCAAGATGAGTTCCACCATCTGGCCCAAATAGGCGCCCGGCGCATACCCCAGGTAGGGTAAGGGCTGACCGAGTTTGCCGGGAAGGCTGAACATGGGGTTGCCATCCGCATCCGGCTTGGAATAAGGTGCCACCACTTCCTCACCCAGACTGACCATCTCATAGCGGTCCGCATCCAGCTGGTAGGGCTGCGAGGGATGGTGATAGGCAATCAGCAAATCGCAACTGCCTTCGACCAGACGAATCACCGCGTCATGCACATTGAGCGCAATCAGGCGGCTTTTGAGCGGCCCGAATTTCTCGCGCAGCTCGGACACCCACGCCGGAAAAAAAGTGAACGCCAAGGTGTGCGGCACCGCGAACTCGACCACGTCTTGCGCTGCGGTGGTATGCCCGCGCAGCATGGCGCGGGTGCTTTGCAAGGCTTGAAGCACCTCCAACGACTGGTCATACAACGTCTCGCCCGCCGGGGTCAGCCGGGTGGGGTAGCTGCTGCGGTCCACCAGATCGGTGCCGGCCCACGCCTCCAACGACTGGATGCGCCGCGAAAACGCGGGTTGGGTTACGTGACGCAGTTGCGCTGATCGGCTGAAACTCCGGGTTTCAGCCAGAGACACAAAGTCTTCAAGCCATTTGGTTTCCATGGGCGCGCATTATGCGCGAAACGCATGGATTTACCCTCCATCCGGCGATCCGCCCCTATAAGCTGCAGGATTTACAGGTCCACGAGGAAGAGCGCCGGCTCGCCTTCCGCATCGCTGCTGAAAAGCACCTGCCGCTCATCCGGCGTAAAAGACGGATGGGGGTGGGTGACCTGCCGGTTGCCGAGGTACACCCGCCAGGAGCTGTCGTGCCGCGCCAGTTTGCGCATGTTGCCGGCTTTCAGATCGAACACATACAGGTAGGGGTCGTTCTGGACCTTGTGCGATGAACTGTCAGACACGTCCACTGGGGTCCCGGAGCCGTCGCCCACGATGAGACTGCCATCAGCGTTGCTCATCAGATGAGAGCATGGCGGCATGGTCGTGAGCACGCGGGTTTGCAAGGTGACAGGATCCAGGGAACACATGGCACGTTCTGAACGCCCTTTGAAATAAGACACGAACACCATGGCGGAGCCGTCCGGCACCCAGAATTCATGGGTGCAGCTCTCGCCCTGATCGTGTTCCTTGCCACAGCGCAGGTTGCTACCGTCTTCGTTCACAAACCACATGCGTGCATCGATGAGGTCATGGGTACCCTCATGGCAAAAAGCCACTGTGTTGTCATCAAAGGGGCGGTACTGGGGGTGGCCCAGCCAAAGCTTTTCCTCGTGAATCACCGTCCGCGCTCCGGTCACCAAGTCGATTCGGATCAAGCGGCAACGCGGCTTGGAATGGAACATCTCGCCGAACTTTTTCCAATCCGTTAACGGAAACCAATCCGTCCCCAGAATCTCGATGCCCACCATTTTGGTACAGGCACTATTGGCTACCCAGGTTCCGTAGCCTACCCAGTCAGAGGACACGGTATAGACACACTCTTCCTTCAAGGTGGCGAGCTCCAGACGGATCAACTCCCGCTCCGCCCGGACGAAATACAGAAAGCGGTCGTCCGGGCTCAGAAAGCCACCGAAGGTGTTCTCCCCGGGCTGGTCGGTCAATTGGGTCGCGACACGGGTCTGCAAGTCCAGCCTGTGGTAATGCCATTCATCACCGGACCGGGCACCGAACACCAACTGGTTACCGTCGTTGCTAAAGCACTTTTGGTAGAAGTAAGTGCGATGGCAAGCGGTATCCGCCGGGCTCAGTCGCGTAACACGAGCCCCGGTATCCGGATCCGACTTGGTGATGAATTCAAACTGTCTGGTACTTGCTTTGCTCATGAACTTTCCGGCTCTTTACTTGATGCGTTGCAACAGTGCGTTGCCCTCTTCCACCAGGCGCTTCGCGGCCTCCTGGTCCGTGGTCTTTCCGTAGGCTACGGTCTCGAAGACCTCGCGGATGAACTTATTAAAGCGTGCGTTCTCGAACAAGGGCGAAGGCATATCGATCTTGCCGTTGTCCTTCAGCTTTTTGATCTGGAGGAATGCCTTGAGCTCCGAGCCCTGCAATGCGTCGGTACGCACGATGGCCCGGAACTGGCTGTCGGCAGAAGGAACGCCTCGCGTGGTCCCGAGAATGGCAATGGCCTCTGGATCCGTTACCAAGTAGTTCAAGAACTTTGCAGCGATTTCCGGATTCTTGGTCTTTTTGCTTACTGCAAACATCAGGGATGGGCGGCCGAACATACCGCTGTTCTTGGCATTCGGCAGCATCAGGAAGTCGCCCACATCGAGCTTCTGGTCTTTGTTCAATGTGCTGGCGCGCAGGCCGATCGTGCTGTCCCACGTGTAGTTGCCGGCCCAGTTTCCACTCACCCAGTCTTGTTGCTGTTCGGTGGGCTTTTCTGCTCCGCCCAACGATGCACGTAGCGGCAGGGGCACCGCCACATTGTTGGCCGTTAGTTTCTTGTAGGTTTGCACCCACTCCAGTGCAGCGGCTTCGGTCATAGCCACCTTGGGCTGCACAGGGTGCACATACGGCGTTCCGTACTTCTGCATGATGTAGGTCTGCGACAACAAAATCATGTCGTACAGCTCACCATCAATGGCGAAGGCCTTGTCGCCGAACTTTTGCTTGAACACCGGTCCGGCTGCAAATAAATCATCCCAGGTCGCAGGCATTTTGAGTCCCGCACGCTCATACGCGGCGCGATTCCAAAGCATGACGCGTGCGGTATAGGAAACCGGCAAGGCATTGAGTTTTTTGTTGACCACGCCGGTCTGCAGATCAGCCTCGGAAAACTGGTTCAAGCCGATCAGCGACTTGTGCTTGTTGAGATCCAGAAAACCATCCCCCGTCTTGGAGAAAGTGGAGAGCCAAGCCCAGTTGATTTGCATGATGTCCGGCTCGGTGCCACCAGCGTACTGGGTCGACAAGCGCTCCAGATAGCCGTTGAAACCCATGTACTCGGCCTTGATTTTCACGCCGGGGTTTTTCGCCTCGAATGCGGCGATGGCTTTGAGCGTGGCGTCGTGGCGGGCACCACCACCCCACCAGGAAAAGCGCAGGGTACTGGCTTCCTGGGCGCCTGCAGCCATGGCAAAAGATAGTGCTGCACCTGCCAGCCAAATCGAACGTCGTTTCATGATTGTCTCCTCATTGATTTTTTGATGTCACAAGAACAAATTCAGCCCGCTGTCCATGTCGAAAGCGTGGCAGGCATCCATCTGGATACCGAAGGCATGGCGATCCCCGCGGGCTTTGCCTGCAAGATCGCGGAGTTGGTCTGCAGGAACACGGGCTGTCAGCGGTGTATCGCCCAGGGTGAAGTGCACGTACACCTCGCTGCCCATGTGTTCCATAAAGCGCAGGGTGCCGTCCACCATCTGCACAGCGGATTCGCTATGGCCACCCGCCGTGATGTGCTCAGGACGGATACCAAACTTGACCGCCTTTAGTGCTTGGAGGCGTGGAATGTGTTTTTGCGGGACTTGGAGCGTGACCCCGCCAATGGAGACTTGCGCGCCATCTTGGGTGACTTCTGCAGGGATGATGTTCATCTCCGGTGAACCAATGAAGCCAGCCACAAACACGTTCGCGGGTTTGTCGTACAAGGCCGTAGGGGTATCCACTTGCTGGATTTCACCGTCCTTCAGCACACAGATCCGCTCACCCATGGTCATGGCTTCCACCTGATCGTGAGTAACGTACACCACGGTAGAAGGACGCCCTTGCTCCCGCAAGGTGCGATGCAATTCGGTCAAACGTACGCGCATGGAGGCGCGCAGCTTCGCATCCAGATTCGACAGCGGCTCATCGAACAAGAACACTTCCGGGCGTTTCACAATCGCTCGCCCCACGGCCACCCGCTGCGCCTGTCCCCCGGACAATTGTTTGGGGAAGCGGTCCAGCAGATGGTCCATTTCCAAGAGCTTGGCAGCTTCCCGCACACGGGCATCTATTTCTGCTTTGGCGGTTCCTGCGAGCTTCAGACCAAACGCCAGGTTGTCATAGACCTTCATGTGCGGGTACAGGGCGTAGTTCTGGAACACCATCGCAATGCCGCGTTGCTTGGGCGGCAAGCTGTTTACCACTTGATTACCGATCAACAGCTCACCGCCACTGATGCTCTCCAGCCCCGCAATCATCCGCAGGATGGTACTTTTAGCGCAGCCCGAGGGCCCCACAAACACCATGAACTCGCCGTCGCGGATTTGCAGATCCACGCCGTGCACTGCTTTGAACCCGTTGGGGTATGTCTTCTCGATTTTTTTTAATTGCAATTGCGCCACAAGAGGCTCCTCTTTAACCTTTGATACCGCTGCTGGCGGCACCTTCAATGAAATGCCGTTGTGCCAGGAAGAACACCACCAGTGATGGAATCAAGGCCACTACCGAGATGGCAATGACACTGGCCCATTCGACCTCTTCGGTGGCACCGATGCTCATCTTCAGTGCCAAGGACACGGGGTAGTTCTCTACGCTGGAGAGATAGATCAACGGACCCATGAAGTCATTCATGCTCCAGATGAACTGAAACACCACGACCGATATGAGAGCCGGTTTAAGAATCGGAATCAGGATGTGCCACAAAAGCTGGAGCGCGTTGCAACCGTCGATCTGTGCGGCCTCTTCCATGTCTCGAGGAATCCCGCGCAGGAACTGGACCAGCATGAATACGAAGAAGGTGTCGGTGGCAAATGCGGACGGAACAATCAGTGGCAAGTAGGTATCAACCCAACCGAACTCCTTGAACATCAGGTACTGGGGCAAGCGCAGAATGATCAGCGGCAGCATCATGGTGCCGACCATCACACTGAACAGGAACTTCTTTCCCCAGAACTCGAAACGCGCGAACGCATAGGCCACCAGGACGCACGAAATCACCGTCACGATTACCTTGGGAATGATGATCAGGAATGAGTTCAGGAAATACGTTGCAAACGTGTATTCCGTGCTGGTCTTCCATCCCTTGGCATAGGCCGAAAAGTCAAACCGGCTGGGCCAGAAGCCGATTTCCGTGAAGACTTCTGCGTTGGTCTTGAATGACGCTCCCACCAGCCAGATCATGGGATACAGCATCACCAGGCCCATGACCAGCAGCACACCGTAGCGCACGGCGGCACTGATTTTTTCTTTGCGTTGGAGCTCGTTGGCGTAGGCGTCTGAGCTGGCACGCTCTGCCAGATTCAGTTCGGCTTGCATTATTTGCGCTCCTTTTCACCGGAGTAGAAGACCCAGTATTTGGATGTGAAGAAAGAGATTGCACTGAGACCCGCCACGATCGCGAAGAGCACCCATGACAGCGCACTGCCGTAGCCCAGGTTGAAGTACTTGAAGCTCTGGTCATAGATGTACAGAGACAGCACATACGTGGAGTGCAAGGGGCCACCCTCGGTGATCATGTAGGGGCCGTTGAATTCCTGGAAGGCATGCACCATCTGCATGATCAAGTTGAAAAAGATCACCGGGGTGATCAGGGGCACCGTGATCTTGAAAAACTGCTGTGTCTTGCTGGCACCGTCGATTTCTGCCGCCTCATACAAAGAGGTGGGTACGTTCTGCAATGCGGCCAAAAAGATAACCATGGCAGAACCGAACTGCCAGGTGAACAAGAGCACCACGGTCCACAGCGAGTAGTGCTCGTCAGCCAACCACGCGATGGGCTGCAGGCCCATCTTCATCATCACGATGTTCACCAATCCGTTCTGGGAGAAGATGAAGCGCCACATGATGGCGGCGGCAATCGACCCGCCCAGAATGGAGGGCAGGTAGTAGGCTGACCGGAAGAAGTTGATTCCCCGAAGTTTGAAGTTCAAGACATGGGCCATGAACAACGCGAATCCGACCCGCATGGGAACCGCGAGTGCCGCAAAGAGCAAGGTAACGCCCAGTGACTTCTTGAACAGCGGATCTTTCTGAAACAACTCCTGATAGTTTTCCAGCCCAATGTACTGGGGTGGGCTGATGAAGTCGTATTGGGTGAAGCTCAATGCGAAGCTCATGACGAACGGGAAGAGCTTGAAGCCCAGCACCCCGATCACAAAGGGAAGCACAAACAAAAAGCCTGTGGTCTTGTTTTCGTACATAGATTAGGTCCTTGCGGCTGCTAGGGCGTTTTAGTAGCGTGACACCGTGTGGGCTTCGACGTAGTCGAAATTGATGTCCTCGCCCAGACCTGGTTTTTGGGAAAGATGAACAAATCCGTCGCTGTCCATCGGATCGACCAAGGCGTTCAGATAGGCTGGCACTTCGTCATAGTCCAGAAAGGGGTGCAGCAAGCCCCTTTCATACCACTTGCAGTTTTTGATCGCCGCGCACACCGCCAGATTGGCGGCTCCGTTGCCATGAACTTCACAGTCCATCCCGTAAGCCTCTGCCAGATGTGCCACTTTCAGCGTCGGTGTGATGCCGCCGACGCCCGGTACGCCGGCCCGAAGAATGTCGCAGGCGCCGTTCTGCACCCATGCAGCACGGCTGTAGTGTTTGCCCGAGAGGCTTTCCGGACCCAGAATGGGAATATCCAGTTGGCCTGCCAGCCACACATAGGACTCCATGCTTTGCTCGTTCATCATTTCTTCGAACCAGGAGAATTCGAGCTTTTCCAGCGCACGTCCGATACGTAGCGCATCGACCCGGCTGTAGTTGTGGTACCCGTCCAGCATGAGCGCGATGGCCGGCCCCACTGCTTCGCGCACTGCCGCGCAGGCTTTGATGTCCATATCCACATTCGGGGCGAATCGGACCGGGGGCATCCATGTGTGGATCTTGATTCCCTTGTATCCCCGCGCCACCAGCTTGACGGCGAAATTCGCATAGTCATCCGGCGTGGCCAATCCGCCCGCCAGCTCATCACCACACATCGTGCTGCCGTAGGCGGGTACTTTGTCGCGGTAAGCGCCTAAAAGGCGGTACACCGGGACATTCAGCGAGCGCCCCGCAAGGTCCCACAAGGCTTGCTCTACCGCGGCGAGCGCCCTGTCGGTCAATTGGCCGGCACTGCCGCGCTGACGATGCTCGAGGCTCTTCCATATTTTTTCGCGCTGTAGCGCATGTTCGCCCAACGCAGCAGGACGGACAAATGCGTCGAGTACGTGTGCACGCACAACTTCTGGTGGCGCAAATGCGTAACCACAGTCCCCGGTGTCACTTTGGACGGTCAACATCGCCATCTTTGCCTGGGTTGTCTCACCGGGATGGGAGTGCCCGTCGCTGTCGACCGACCTTTTGGTGGGGTATGTGAATATCTGCCCTATAACTTTTTCGATCTTCATGACATGTCCGCAAATTGATAGGAACGACTGTACACCTAGTCGTCAGACGTCTTAGATGGTATTTACCCTGACGACGCTTATCTTGCATTACTGCAGTCCATAGCAGCTTCATTAAAATCTGACTCATATGACCACCTCCCCCTCCAAATCCGTAGCCAACAAAAGCCAACCACAGCGCGTGGTTGAAAGCATTCAGGCCCGCATCCTGAATGGCGAATTGAAAACGGGAGATCGCATTCCGCCCGAGCCTTCGCTGATGGAGGAGTTCAGCGTCAGCAGGACGGTGGTACGTGAGGCCATGTCCAGCCTGCAAGCCAGCGGTTTTGTGAAGACCCGCCATGGAATCGGGACTTTTGTTTTGGAACGAACTGGGAGCGCCAGTCTTCTCTCCGCACCGCCTCAGGAGCTGCATGTAAAGCAGACTTTGGCCATGCTGGAGTTGCGCATCAGTCTTGAGTCTGAGGCGGCTCATCTGGCCGCATTGAGGCGTACCGACGCACATCTCGCTGTGATGCGTGAAGCATTGTTGAGCTACAGGTCCAATTGGCAAGCTGGCAAGAGCACCGTTGAAGATGATTACCGGTTCCACGCTGAGATTGCCGCCGCAACTGACAACCAGTATTTCCTGGAAGTTCTGGGCAACCTGGGGAATGCTACTTTGCGCTCGCACTCCCATGAAGGAATCGAACAAACCAAAGCGAAAGTCACGACCGGCCAGTTCGGCGAAGCGCTTCCCATTTTGTCGGACGGCAAGGAGACTGCACAAAGGGAACACGAGGCCATTTTTGATGCCATTGCACGCCAGGATGCAGCGTCCGCCAAAGCCGCCATGTTCATGCATTTGAGCAACAGCCGAGAGCGACTCCGTCGCAAGATCGAACCCGCCTGACCCCCCCCCCCAAGCATCGCCGGCAGGGTTTTCACTGATTTTGGATTCGAAACTTCCTCATAGACTTGCCTCAAGTCATCTGACGTCTGACTTAGGACGAGTGACTTGACATCACATCAACGAGGAGATTTGAATTGCGCCCCATTCCATCCACCCTGCTCCCGCTCACGCTGTGCGCGTTGATCAGCAATGCATTCGCACAATCGGCACCCGCTCCGGCTCCCGCACCCGCCCCCAGCGCGCCGGCCGTGACGTCCGCCATTCCACTCAAGATCTCCGGACGCTTGGATGTGGGCCTGAAAAGCGCAATCCCTTCGGACCTGTCCAAAGAAACCACCGCCTCTGAAGCGGTGGATGAGGGTTCGAATGCCCGTCTGAACTTTTCCGGCTCATCTGACATCGACGCTGATCTGAGCAGCTATTTCATGATTGAGATGCGCTTCAACGCCGACAACGGCGCTCAAAACGACAGCGCGGCATTGTTCAAAGACAAGGCGTGGGTCGGCTTGACCAGCAAAAAATACGGCGACTTGAAGCTCGGTCGCTTGCATTCGCCGCAGTACGGCGTATCCACTGCCGGCCGCTACGAGGCGTTCAGTGGTGACAGCTACGCCTCCATGGGAACACGAGGCGCTCTGGCGGCCAATCAATGGAACAACGCGGTCTACTACACCACGCCAACCGCCAGTGGATTCAATGCCGGACTGACTTTCAGCAAAGGCGAAAAAGCAGCCGCCAACGGCATTGGTGCACACGTGGCCTACAACGAAGGCCCAGCATCAGCTGCCATTGGCTTCCAACAAGAGCAAGACAAGTGGGACACCACCACCCAGAAGACCATGGACACGTTCTCCATGGGCGCTTATTACGATTTTGGCGTTGTGCGTGTGAGCAGCACCTACGCCCGTTCCAGCAAAGCCAACATCACCAGCAGTGGCTCGCAAGATGTCTTTACTGCGGGTGTTCGGATTCCCTATGGCCCGGGTGAAATACGGGCATCGGTGCGAAGCATCGATGAAACAGCTCGCAAGTCCGCCACAGACGCCAGCTCCGACGTAGACAGCGTCCGCATCGGCCTTGGTTACGCCTGGCTTCTGGATGCCACTACCGGCGTGCACTTTTCCCTGGTGCGCGAAACACAAAAGCGTTTCAACGCCAATGGCTCTGAGAAGAGCAACGCCACCGGTGAAGGCGCAGAAATCTCCCTGCGCAAGACGTTCTAAGAACGCGCGTATTTCAGGTTAGCCAAGGTTGAATTGCGACGGGTTGAGGGTCCGGCTTCATAGCTGGGCCCTCTTTTTTTGCCCGCATTAGACGGCTGCAGACTGCCCCGTCATTGCGAGATAGGCATTGCGAGTTCCCACACTGACCGACTGCAACACTTGTTGGTAAGTGGTCTTGTGCCGCGCCAGCAAACGTGCTGAAGCCACGGTCTTGGAGCGGCAATACCAGTGGCAGGTGTGCTGCATCAAAAAGAGTTCTGCAGACAGGGTGAAAGCACGGCGCTTGGGCGACAGACCTGCCTGGTTTTCAATCACCGACGCGATGCCACGCGCGTGGACTGCAAACGCTTCACGCACGTCAAAGCCGGCGGACGGCCACCAGCGGGCCGCATAGGGAATGGCCACCGGCAGGCGGCTTACCCGCGTGGCAGCTGCATCCTGCGTTGCGAATTCGGCAGCGAAGGCAGTGAACTGTTCGCTCAGCGTTTGTTCCTGCACTTCCAGGTAGCTCCAGACCTGGGTCTGGCGCTCCGCGTCTTCCTCGCCCAAGGCGCGCAGATACCCGTCCGTGAGGCTTTCCATCAGCTTTTCGATGTCAAAGCGAGAGAGCACGCTTACCAACAGGGCAATGCGCTCGCTCTGGTCTTTCTTCTTGGCCCAAGCAAATCCAAGGGCTGCCGCCAACAACAGCAACATGTCCATGGCTTACTCCCCGCTTTGCTGCAAGGCCCACATGGACGCGTAACGCCCATTGGCCGCCAATAGTTCGGCATGGTTACCGCGTTCAATGATGTGACCTGCATCCATCACCAGTATCTCGTGAGCGTCCACGACCGTGGACAAGCGGTGAGCAATCACCAGCGTTGTCTTGTTGCGGGAAACGCCTTGCAGCTCCGCCTGAATGGCGCGCTCGTTGGCACTGTCCAGCGCGCTGGTAGCTTCATCAAAGATCATGACCGGAGGGTTCTTGAGCAGGGTTCGGGCAATCGCCACACGCTGTTTTTCTCCACCGCTGAGCTTGAGACCTCGCTCACCCACCATGGTGTCGTAGCCTCGGGGGGCTGCCGCAATAAAGCGGTGAATGTGCGCCGCTTTGGCCGCTGCCTCGACCTCGGCGCGGCTGGCACCGGGTCGCCCGTAGGCGATGTTGTATTCCACCGTGTCGTTAAAAAGCACCGTGTCCTGCGGCACGATGCCGATGGCCTGACGCACGCTGCTTTGTGTCACATTGCGGATGTCCTGCCCGGCAATGGTGATGCGGCCCTGCTGCACATCGTAAAAACGGAAGAGCAAGCGCGCCAGCGTCGATTTGCCTGAACCACTGGGCCCCACCACAGCGACCGTTTTGCCCGCAGGAATCTCGAAGCTGATGTGGTGCAGGATGGTGCGCGCCTCGGTGCCTGCAGCTGCCTTGCTGCCTGCAGGGTCGTAGCTGAAAGTGACACCTTCAAACCGCACGCTGGCGTCTGTGCCATCAGCTGCCAACTGCAGGGGTTGTGCATCGGGTGCATCCGCGATCTCGCGCTCACGCTCCATGAGGCTGAACATCTTCTCCAGGTCGGTCAGGCTTTGCTTGATCTCCCGGTAGATCACACCCAGAAAGTTCAGCGGAATATAAAGCTGGATCATGAAGGCATTGACCATGACCAGATCGCCCAGCGTCATGCGCCCGTCCACCACGCCTTGGGTAGCGCGCCACAGCATGGTGACCAGAGCGGTGGCAATGATGAGCTGCTGCCCGGTATTGAGCACCGAAAGCGTAGTCTGGCTCTTGACGGCCGCCTTGCGGTAGCGCTCCAGGTTTTCGTCATAGCGCCGGGCTTCGAATTCTTCGTTGTTGAAGTACTTGACCGTCTCGTAGTTCAGCAGTGAATCGATGGCGCGGCTGTGGGCCGTGCTGTCCATCTCATTCATCTTTTTGCGGAACTGCGTGCGCCATTCGGTGACCGTGACCGTGAAAGCGATGTAAACAACAAGCGCAATCCCGGTGATCCAGGCAAACCAGACATCGAACTTGACCGCCAGCAGCGTCAGCACTAACGCCACCTCGATCAGGGTGGGCACGATGCTGTAGAGCGAATAGCTGATCAGCGAATGCACGCCACGGGTGCCCCGCTCGATGTCGCGGGTCATGCCCCCGGTCTGGCGCTCCAAGTGAAAGCGCAAACTCATGGCATGCAGATGGCGGAACACTTGCAGGCTAATGGACCTCGCAGCGCCCTCGGTAGCCTTGGCAAACACCAGCTCGCGCAGCTCACTAAACAAAGACGTGCACAGGCGCAAAGCGCCATACCCCACCAGCAGTGCCATAGGCACCACCAGCACCGCCGCAGCGTCGCCGGGTTTGATGGTCATCGCATCCACCAGGTTTTTCAGCAGCAGGGGCACGCCCACGTTGGCGAGCTTCGCCCCTACCATGAACGCCAGGGCTGCCAGCACACGCCATTTGTAGGTCCACAAGTAGGGAAAGAGGCGCTGAAGAGTGCTCCAGTCGGACTTGGGCTGCACAGCGGAGGCAGAGGAGATCGCAGCAGGAGCTGCTGCGGGGAGACCGGAGGGGCGCATGGGGGACAATTCGGAATAGTTTCAGTTCAGGATTGTGCCCATGTCTACCGTTTCAAGTTCCAGCCACGTTCAATTGCCTACCGACCAGGAGCTGGTGCTCAAAGTGATCCCCATGCCGGGCGACTGCAATGCCAACGGCGACATCTTCGGCGGCTGGGTCATGGCCCAGGTCGACTTGGCCGGCTCGGTGCTGCCTGCTCGCTACACCCAGGGGCGTATGGCCACCGTGGCGGTGAACGAGTTCATCTTCAAGCAACCGGTGCGGGTGGGCGACATCCTGAGTTTCTTCAGCAAGGTGAGCCGCATCGGCCGCACCTCTATCGCCGTCAAAGTCGAGGTGTATGCCGAGCGTTACCGCTCACAAGGGCAGTACACCAAAGTCACCGAGGCGTCACTCACCTATGTCGCGATTGACGACCAGGGACGCCCCCGCCCCATACCTAAAACCAACGAATAGCGCTATTTTTTTGATAGCTACTCGCGCATATTCCATGGGTGCCAGAGAACCAAAACACTTCAAGCCCGCACTGTAGATACCCAGCGGACTTGAGGGGACTTCCTAGGGTCTACGAGATCAGTGGGAACCCTATCGGTGATTGGGGGACAGAACGCTATAACCGGACTGCACTTACCAAGGAGACAACGTGCAGTTCCTTCAATTGCTGATCAGCGGCGTGGCACAGGGGTGCATTTACGGCCTGATCGCGCTCGGCTTTGTATTGATCTACAAAGCCACCGAAACCGTGAGCTTCGCCCAGGGCGAACTGATGATGCTGGGCGCCTTCGGCGGACTGGTGGGCATGACCATGCTCGGAATGCCCTACTGGATTGCTGTACCCAGCGCGATCTTGGGCATGGCCCTCTTCGGCGTGTTCCTGGAGCGTCTGGTCATTCGCCCCATTTTGGGGCAGCCTGCTTTCTCGATCGTGATGCTCACCATCGGCATCGGCTATGTGGCGCGCGGCCTGATCACCATGATCCCCGGCATCGGCACCGACACCAACGCTTTGCCCGTGCCCTACAAAGACGAGATCCTGAAGTTCGGCGGCAATGACATGGGCATAGGCGCCTTGGTGCTCAACGTAGAGCACCTCGTCATCATCGGCGCCACCGGCGTGTTGTGCGTGCTCTTGTTTGCGCTGTTCCGCTATACCAAGCTGGGCATCGCCATGCAGGCAGCCTCCCAGAACCAGCTAGCCGCTTACTACATGGGCATTCCGGTTCAGCGCCTCAATGGTTTGGCTTGGGGCCTGGCGGCTGCGGTGGCTGCGATTGCAGGCATCCTGCTCGCGCCCATTACCTTCGTACACGCCAACATGGGCTTTATCGGCCTCAAGGCCTTCCCGGCCGCGGTGGTGGGCGGCTTCGGCAGCCTGCCGGGCGCCATTGTGGGCGGGCTGGTGATCGGCCTGGTGGAGTCCTTTGCCGGCTTCTACTTGCCTGATGGCTTCAAGGACACAGCCGCCTACGTGGTGGTGCTCGTCATGCTGATGGTCAAACCCAACGGTTTGTTCGGCGAAAAATTGCGGAAGAAAGTCTGATGCGTTTCATATTCAAGACCGATTACGCGCAGGACATCAACCTCGCCAAGCATGGCGGCCATGTGTTCTGGTACAGCGCGCTGGTGGTGCTGCTGGTGGCCGCTCCGTGGCTGCTCACCGAGTACAGCCTGGCTCAACTGAACCTAGTATTGATCTACGCCATTGCGGGTCTCGGGCTGATGCTGCTTGCCGGCTTTACCGGCCAGTTCTCGCTGGGGCATGCCGCATTTCTGGGTGTTGGCGCCTATGCACAGGCTTACTTCACCAATGCCGGTGTTCCGTTTGTGGTGTCGCTGGCCCTCTCAGGTACCCTGTCGGCGCTCATGGGCATCGTCGTGGGCTTGCCAGCGCTGCGGCTCAAGGGCATCTATCTGGGTATGGCCACTTTGTCCTTCGGCTTCATCATTGAAGAAGTGTTTGCCCGCTGGGAATCGGTCACTGGCGGAAATGCAGGCAAAGCGGTCGGCGTGATCAAAATGGCTGGTTACGAACTGGGCAGCGGCCAAGGCTTCTACTTCGTGTGCCTCACGGTGACCGTGTTGTGCACTCTGGGCATTCTGAACCTGCTGCGCTCCCCGACAGGCCGGGCTTTTGTGGCCATCCGCGACTCCGAAATTTCGGCGCAGAGCATGGGCATCCATCTGGCGTACTACAAGACACTGTCGTTCTCCATTTCAGCGGCTTTGGCCGGCATGGCGGGCGCCTTGTATGCCCACAACTTGCGCTTCATTTCGCCCGACCAGTTCAACCTGCTGCAGTCGATCGACTTGCTACTGATGATAGTGATCGGCGGCTTGGGCTCGGTACACGGGGTGTTTCTGGGTGCCATCTTCCTCATCATCCTGCCCCAGGGCATTTCGGCCGGCAAAGAATTTCTACCAGAGTTCATCGGCCAGGCGCCCGGCCTCAAGAGCGTGATTTATGGCTCTGTGCTGATCGCCTTCGTGCTATTTGAGCCCATGGGCCTGTATGGCCGCTGGCTCAAGGTGCGCACCTATTTGCAGATGTTCCCGTTCTACCGCAAGGGCATGTTCAAGCGGCAGAAATCCTTCCAGAAATCGGACCGGTTGAAATGAACTCCGACACACTTCTCTCGGCCAAAGACCTGAGCGTGCGCTTCGGCGGCGTGCTGGCGGTCAACAAAGTCAGCTTCGATGTCAAGCAAGGCGAGGTCTTCACCCTCATCGGGCCCAATGGCGCCGGCAAGACCACGGTGTTCAACCTGATCAGCCGCATTTACACGCCCACCACCGGCAGCATCACCTATATGGGCCCGCAGGGTCCGCTGCAGCTCACCGAACAGGCCCCACAAAACGTGGCCTCACTGGGCATCGCGCGCACCTTCCAGAACATTGAGCTGTTCGAGCACGCCAGCGTGCTGCACAACCTGTTGATCGGCCGCCACACGCACCGCAAAACCTCCCTGTGGCAAGACTTGCTATTCACCCCCGCCGTGCGCGAGGCTGAACTCAAGGCCCGTGAAAAAGCCGAGGAAGTGATTGAGTTCCTTGACCTGCAGCACTACCGCGACTCGCTGGTGGCAGGCCTGCCCTACGGCGTGCGCAAGGTGGTAGAGATGGCGCGAGCCCTGTGCACCGAACCCAAGCTGCTGCTGCTCGACGAGCCGTCCAGCGGCTTGAATGTGGAAGAAACCGACGACATGGCTTTCTGGATCCAGGACATCAAGAACGAGCTGGGCATTACGGTTCTGATGGTGGAGCACGACATGAGTCTGGTCTCCAAAGTCTCGGACCGTGTACTGGCCATGAACCAGGGCGAAGTGCTGGCCATGGGCAGCCCCCGCGAAGTGCAAACCGACCCCGCCGTGGTGGAAGCCTATCTGGGCTCTATTGATGATGTGTCGTCCCTGCGCCGCCAACCTTCCCGGGAGGCCGCATGAGCACCTTGCCGCCCCCCATCAGCGACCAGCCTGTGCTCAAGCTGCTGAATGTCGAGAGCTCCTACGGCCCCATCAAGGCCATCCGGGGCGTGAGTTTGCAGGTGCGCCGCGGCGAGATTGCCACAGTATTGGGCTCCAACGGTGCGGGCAAGACCACCATTTTGAAAACCATCTCCGGCATCATCGATCCGCGCAAAGGCTCAATCGAATTCAAGGGGCAGGACATCACCGCCCGCGATCCTGCCTATATCGTGCAGGAAGGCCTGAGCCATGTGCCCGAAGGGCGCGAAGTGTTCCCCCTGCTTAGCGTGCATGACAACTTGCTCATGGGTGCCTTCACCCGCGCAGACCGCGATGGCGTCGCCAAGGACCTTGCAACCGTGTATGGCTACTTCCCCATCCTCAAGGAACGCGCCGCGCAGGATGCCGGTTTGCTTTCTGGCGGACAACAGCAGATGCTGGCTATCAGCCGAGCGCTCATGGCAGACCCCGACCTCATCCTGCTGGACGAGCCCAGCCTGGGTCTGAGCCCGAAGCTCACCAAAGAGATTTTTGAGATCGTGGTGCGTATCAACCGCGAGCGCGGCACCACCATCCTGCTGGTGGAGCAAAACGCCAACATGGCGCTCAATGCCTCGGACTACGGCTATGTGCTGGAGAACGGCCGCATCGTCATGGAAGACACCTGCGCCAACCTGCGCGAAAAAGACGACATCAAAGAGTTTTACCTTGGCATGAAGGAGGACGGAGTGCGTGGGGAACGTCGTTGGAAAAAGAAGAAAAACTGGAGATAGCAGCATGAACGGACTCTGGGATACCAGCGACATCCAGCCACAAAGTGGCATCGCCATGGCGGGAGAGACGATTCCGGCCATGTTCTGGAACGCCGTGGCCGCACGCGGCCCCGACATCTGGCTGCGCCAGAAACACCTGGGGCTGTGGCGCAGCTGGACCTGGAACCAAACGGCCGACGCCGTGCGCGAAATCGCCGGCGGTCTGATCAGTCTGGGCTTTGAGCAAGGCCACACAGCGTCCATCCTGGCCAACACCGTGGTGGAGTGGGTGTGGGCAGACTTGGCCGTGCTGTCGGCCGGTGGTGTTTCTAACGGCATTTACCCCACTGACGCGCCCAGCCAGGTGCAGTACCTGTGCGAGGATTCCGGCACCCGCTTCCTGTTCGTAGAAGACGACGAGCAACTCGACAAGGCACTGGAAGTGCGCGCGCAGTGCAGCACACTGCAAAAAATCATCGTCATGGACATGGAAGGCCTGCGAGGGCTGGATGACCCTGACGTTCTCAGCCTCGACGCCCTGCGGGCTATGGGCCGCACCTACAACGCAGCCAACCCCAATGCAGTGCCCCAGCGCAGTGCGGCCTGCAAACCCGAAGACCTGGCCATTCTGGTCTACACCTCCGGCACCACGGGCAAGCCCAAGGGCGCCATGCATTTGCACCAAGGCATTGTGTATTCAGTGCGCGGGTACAACACCCTGATCGCCCAGGACGCCAGCGACGAGCGCATGTGCTTTCTGCCGCTGTGCCACATTGCCGAGCGGCTGGGCGGCGAGTACTTCTCGCTCTACACCGGTGCCAAGCTCAACTTCGTGGAGAACCCGGAAACCATCCCCGAAAACGTGCGGGAGATTGCCCCCACCGTGTTCACCGCCGTGCCGCGGGTGTGGGAGAAGTTTTACTCCAGCGTGATGATTGCGCTCAAAGAGTCCGGCAAGTTCCAGCAGTTCGTGTACGGCTGGGGCATTAACGTGGGCACCCGGATCGCCGACAAAGTGCTGGCAGGTCAGCCCGTGGAAACGTCTCTGAAACTGCAATTCAAGCTGGCCCAGGTGCTGGCACTGAATAATGTGCGCAAGCTGATCGGCATCCACCGCTCGCGCTTCCTGATCACGGGTGCAGCTCCCATCTCGCCCGACCTGGTGCGCTGGTATCTGGCCTTGGGCTTGCCCATGCTGGAGGTCTGGGGCATGACGGAAACCTGTGGTGCGTCCACCGGTGTGCCAGTCAACAAGATCAAGCCCGGCTCCATCGGCCCTGCGGCCAGCTTCAATGAGGTCAAGCTGGACCCTGCCACTGGCGAGATCATGGTGCGCGGCAAGAACGTGTTTGCCGGCTACCTGAATCTGCCTGAGAAAACCGCAGAAACCATCACCCCCGATGGCTGGCTGCATACCGGCGATGTGGGCGTGGTGGACGAAGACGGCTACTTCCGCATCACCGACCGGATGAAGGACATCATCATCACAGCGGGCGGCAAGAACATCACGCCCAGCGAGCTGGAAAACGACCTGAAGTTCTCGCCCTACATCACCGACGCAGTGGTCATCGGCGACAAACGCCCCTACCTGACGGTGATCATCATGATCGACCAAGAGAACGTCGAGAAATTTGCCCAAGATGCGGACGTGCCATTCAGCAACTACGCATCCCTCACCCGCGCACCAGAGGTGCAGGCTCTGATCCAGGCCGAGCTGGACCGGGTGAACAAGAAATTTGCGCGCGTCGAACAAATCAAAAAATTCTTCCTGCTGGAAAACCAGTTGACCGCGGAAGACGAGGAACTCACCCCCACCATGAAGCTCAAACGCAAGCTGGTGGAGAAGAAATACGAAGCCCGGATAGAGGCCATGTACCGATAGCAGCTCTGCTGCCCCCTTTTGCAAAGAGAACCAACGAGGAGACACAACCATGAAACTGCGTACCGCCATCGCACTGGGCACCCTGGCCCTGACCGCGACATTTGCCAGCGCCCAACAAGGCGTGAGCAAAGACGAAATCCTGCTGGGCTCCATCCAGGACCTCTCCGGTCCCTTGGCCGGCTTCGGCAAACAGGCCCGCGCCGGCATGCTGCTGGCGGTGGACGAAATCAACGAGCAAGGCGGCGTTAATGGCCGCAAGCTGAAACTGCTGGTGGAAGACTCCGGCTACGACCCCAAAAAGGCCGTGCTCGCTGCCCAGAAACTGGTCAACCAGGACAAGATTTTCATGATGGTCGGCCACATCGGCACCGCCCAGAACATGGCGGCCATGCCGGTGCAGTTCGAGAAGAATGTGATCAACTTCTTCCCGATCACCGCCGCCCGCGAAATGTATGAGCCCTTCCACAAGCTCAAGTACTCGTTTGCCGCCCCTTACTACGACCAGATGCGCCTGGCCGTGCCCAAGCTGGTGAAGGAAAAAGGCGCCAAAAAGGTCTGCACCTTGTACCAGGATGACGACTTCGGCCTCGAAGTGCTCAAAGGCGGTGAAGACGGCTTGAAGACTATCGGCATGGAATTCGCCGAGAAGACCTCCTACAAGCGTGGAGCCACTGACTTCTCGTCCCAGGTCTCCAAAATGCAGGCTAGCGGTTGCGACTTTGTGGTGTTGGGCACCATCATCCGCGAGACTATCGGCGCCATCGGCACCGCCCGCAAGCTGGGCTACAACCCCACCTTCATCGGGTCGAGTGCCGCCTACACGGACCTGATCCACAAGATCGGCGGCAAAGCCATGGACGGCCTCTACGCCACCATGACCGTGCAGAACCCCTACACCGATGAGCAGACCCCCAGCATCCGCTTCTGGGCCAACAAGTACAAGACCAAGTTCAATGAGGACCCCACCGTCTTCTCGGTCTACGGCTACATGATCATCAACACCTTTGCCTCGGCAGCCAACAAGGCCGGCAAGAACCTGACCACGGACTCGTACATCAAGGTCATGGACAGCATGACCATTCCGGCAGACATGTTCGGTGCACCGGTCCAAACCTTCACCGCCACAAAGCGTCTGGGCAGCGGCGCATCCCGCCTGTCCCAGATTACCGACGGCAAGTGGAAGGTCATGTCTGAGTACGTGAGCGACGCGCCTGCCAAAAAGTAAGCACCGTCAGCTACCCATGAAAAAGGCCACCTTCGGGTGGCCTTTTTTTGTCTTGGTGAACCTTGTTAGTTAGTAGGAGCGACAAGAACTTAAACCTAAGCGGGCTGCAGGCTTTCAGAAGTTTTGGGGCACCTACAGGCTGAAAGCGGTTTTCGGAACAACACCAAACCTGCCAGCACAAATCGGACACATGTCCATCAAAGGACTGAGGCAACTTGGCGAGTTAATTGGGTCCGATTATTTTTTCAGGAGCCCGCTATAACCAACTAGAAATTCCCTGTATCTCGAACACGGAACGCCTTTCTTGGCAATATTGTCACTTGCAACTTTTCTGTGGCTCGCAAGTGCTTGAGAAAGAACTTGCTGCTGTTCGCCAGTTGTTAGACCACGACTTTGACCTTCCGCCAAGACACGTTTGACGGCTTCTATTTGTACTTGTGAATATGTTTGCTGCCATTTAGAGTAGATCGAGCGGCTAGGGTAACCACGCTGCTCGCAATAGTCCGCGGACAATGAAGCGTATTCAAAGTAGAGAAGGTTCTCGCCGGCATCACTGAAGCTGATTGCATACGTCGGTCGATGCATGAACAACAATATCGCCGCTATGGCGTTGAATGCACTAATTTTCATTGTTAACCTAGCTTGCGCAGACACCGCTTAACAGAATACCCAACCCTAACGGTAGCTTCCACTGCAAGGCAGACGTTCACTTCACACCGTCCTCAAATCGAAAAACTGGCCCATGCTACTTGCGCCACCAATGAAACAAACAAGCTTCACAGCGGGCATACTTCTTGGTCATTTACACCCCTAGCGCCCATTGGATATGCGCGAGCAGCTCCTAAAAAATAGCAAATCAGGAGACGATGTAAGCCGCAGACCCGGTGGACAGGAGCTTGCCATCCGCGCCCAGAAACTCCATGCGGGTAGACGCAACGCGTGAGCCCAGGCGCATCACCTCGGCGTGCAGCTCGAACTGCTCGCCGATGCCGGGGCGCAGGTAGTCCACCCGCAGATCGATGGTGCCCAGCTTGGCAAAGCGGTGCAGGCGCTGCGAGGGTGCTTCGTCCATGTGGCGTGCGCCAATGGCCGCCATCACCGCCAGGCCACCCATGGCATCCAGCCCTGCGCTGATTACGCCGCCGTGGATGCGGTTGTAGGCCGCATGGCCGACCAACTCCGGGCGCATGGCAATGCGGGCCTTCACTTTGTCAGGGGTGATGGAGGTGATCTTCAACCCTAGCATCTGGTTGAAGACGATGCTCACTTCAAAGATGCGGGTCAGGCCTTCGATGAACTCCGGCTCAAAAACGATGGGCGCTGCGGCTGGCTCTGCATGGGGGGTTTTAGGCATGCCGCATTCTCACAGGCCGAGCTGACGGCTTGCCAACTCTTTCATGATTTCCTCAGCGCCGCCGCCGATCATCATCACCTTCACTTCGCGGTAAATGCGCTCACAAGCCGTGCCCCGCATGTAGCCCATGCCACCCAGAATCTGTACGCCCTGGTCGGCGCAGAACTGCATGGTCTGCGTCGCATGGTTCTTGAGCAGGCACACCTGTGCCACCCACTCTGCACCTTTGGCCGACTTGTCGCCGCGGTCACCGGCGTCCGCCCGCGCGGCCACCGCATGCAGCCATGCGCGGGTGGACTCGATGCGCATCTTCATGTCCATGAACTTGTGACGAATGACCTGGTGATCAATCAGTGCGGTGCCAAACGTTTTGCGCTGCTGGGCCCAGCTCAAGGCTTCGTCATAACAGCACTCTGCAAAGCCCAGCGCCATAGCTGCCATGGACAAGCGCTCGCCGTTGAAGTTGGTCAAGATGATCTTGAAACCCGCACCCTCCTCGCCCACGAGGTTGGAGGCCGGCACCCGCACGCCGTCAAAGCGCAGCTGCGCCGTGTCCGAGCAATGCCAGCCCATTTTCTGGAGAGGACTGCGCGACAAGCCAGGCGCATCGCCAGGCACCATGAGCATGGAGATGCCCATGGGACCTTTGTTCTTCAAATCAGTCCGCACCGCCACCGTGATCCAATCGGCGCGCATGCCGGAGGTGATGAAGGTTTTTTCACCATCCACCACGTACTCGTTGCCCTCCAGGCGGGCCGTGGTTTTGAGTGCAGACACATCCGTGCCACCACCGGGCTCGGTAATCGCCAGCGCGGCAATCTTGCGGCCGGCCAGCACATCGGGCACCACTAGCTGCTGCAAGGCCGCAGAGCCATGGCGCAGCACCGGAGGCAAACCGATGTTGAGGCTGAACAGGCTGGCCATGAGGCCGCCACTGCCCCCGCTGCGAGCGAGCGCAATCGTGAGCGCGTTGCGCAGTGCCCAGGGCGCAGGTGTGCCGCCAAAGCGCTCCGGGTAGCCCAGCCCTAACCAGCCCAGATCGGCAGCGCGCTGGTACAGGCTGCGGGGGAACTCACCTGCCTCTTCCCAGTCCGCCAGATGCGGGGCCACCTCGGTCTGGATGAAGCGGCGCGCCGCATCTTCCACGGCAGCCACATCCTCCGGGCCGAACTCCTGCGCTAAATCAGGGAGCGCGCTCATGACTGAAACACCTTGGGCGTGCTGGCGCGGTGAAAGCCGTTGAAGGGTTTGATGGCATCGCGGGCTTGCGCCTTTTCGTCCGCCACGCGCATGGGCCAGCCCATGCGCACTTGGGGCCGTGCACCGTCGATGCGCAGCGTGGTACCGCTGATAAACGCCGCTGCAGGGCTCAGCAAAAACACAATCCCGGCAGAGGTTTCGGCCTCGGTGCCAAAGCGGCCCAGGGGCACCGTCTTGGCCATTTCGCGCAACATAGGGCCCATTTCAGGCGGATAGTGGTCCATGCCGCTGGAGGCGATGTAGCCCGGCGCAACAGCGTTCACCCGCACCCCACGGCCTGCCCACTCGGTGGCTGCAGTCTCAGTAAAGCTCACCATGCCGGCGCGCGCGGCACCACTGTGGCCCATGCCGGGCATGGAGCCCCACATGTCGGCCACGATGTTGACGATGGCGCCGCCATGCTTGCTCATGCTTTGGCTGAAGCACTCGCGTGCCATCAAGAAACCGCCGGTCAGGTTGGTGTTGATCACCGCCTCCCAGCCCTTGGCGCTGATGGCTTCCAGCGGCGTCATGTACTGGCCGCCGGCGTTGTTCACCAGGCCGTCAATGCGGCCGTGCTGGGCCACGATGGCAGCCACGCAGGCCTTCACGGCGTCTTCATTGCGGATATCGCACACATGCTGGCTGACTTTGCCACCGTCCTCGGTGATCTCGATTGCAGCTTTCTCCAACTTTTCGGGCTTGCGGCCTATGAGCGCTACGGTGGCGCCCAAGGCTGCCAGCTCATGGGCTGTGCAGCGGCCAATGCCGGAGCCGCCTCCGGTAATCACCACCACTTTGCCGGCAAACAAGCCGGGCGCGAAGACAGAACCGTAATGCATTACACCTCCTGAATGAACATGGCCACGGCGTGTTCGCCGAGCGCTTCTACCGTGGCCCCTTTGGCGGGGTCGAACCATTGCACCGACCAGTTGAGCGCGCCCAGAATCAGCAGGCGCGCCACGCCCACCGGCGCCTTGAGCTGGCCGCTGTCCTGCAGGGCTTGCAGCACCGGCATCCACAGGGCCTCGTAGTCGGCAATCAGTTTGTGCAGCACCTTGCGCTGCGGGCGCTGCAAGGAGCGCCACTCGTACAGCATGACCGGCACAAAGTCGTTGCCGGGCCCGAGCAGAACCTCAAAGTGCGCATGGACGAGGCGGCGTAGTTTGTCGGCCGGACTCAGTGCGGCATAGGCGACATCGCCCAGCACACGCTGCTGGTTGGCCAGCGCCGAATGCATGCCCGCCTCCATGACGGCGAACAAGAGCGCGTCTTTGCTTTTGAAGTGGTAGAACGGCGAGCCGCTTTGCATGCCGGCCGCGTTGGCGATGTCGCGGGTGGTGGTCGCGGCGAACCCTTGGCGGCGGAAGAGCTGGGCTGCAGCTTTGAGTAGTTCGTGACGGCGGTTGCCGTCATCACGTTCGTCTTCGGTTTTGCGGGGACGGCCGCGCGGGCGTTTGGCCTCGGGTGGCGCGGCATCTTCAGCAGGCGCGGCGGGCAGGGTCTCGGTAGTGGTCATGCGTCGACCATACCAGCCTCATCTATTTTCAGCAAGCGCTTGCTTGGCAAAAATACTCAGGGAAAACGCGAGTGTCTTGGCGCTTCGCAGCTGAGGCGCAAACGCAGCGCCTTACCTTCAGATTGCTACTATTTTAGGAGCTGCTCGCGCATATGGAAGGAGCGCCAGCAGCCTAAAACACTTAAAAGTCAGACCTTAGTGAAGTCGGGCTTGCGCTTCTCCATAAACGCGGTGAACGCCTCTTTGGCAGAAGGCTCACCCAGCATGCGGCCGAAGCTCACCGCTTCTTCATCGATGCGGGCCAGCACGTCTGCCAGCTGGCCTTTCTTGAGCAGGCGCTTGGTTTCGATCAGCGAGGCGATGGGCTTGGCGGCCAGCTTGCGGGCCTGGGCTTGGGCAACCGCATTGGCTTCGGTGGGCGGTACCACGCGGTTAGCCAGACCGACTTCGAGGGCGGCTTCGGCCATGAAGGGCTCGCCCATGAGCAAGGCCTCGGCGGCGCGGTGGTAACCCATCATCTGGGGCACCAGCAGACTAGACGCCGCTTCCGGGCACAAGCCGAGGTTCACGAAGGGCATGGAGAAAGCGGCGTTGTCACCGGCATAGACCAGATCGCAATGGAACAGCATGGTGGTGCCGATGCCTACTGCCGGGCCGCATACCGCCGCAACGATGGGCTTGGGGAATGCCGCCAAGGCCCGCAAGAAACGGAATACCGGTGCGTCCTGCGCCTTGGGCGGCGCGCCCAGAAAGTCGCCGATGTCGTTGCCGGCGCTGAAGACGGTGGCGTCGCCCTGGAACACCACCACGCGCACGGAAGCATCGTCACGCGCAGCGTCCAATGCATCTGCGCAGGCGGCGTACATGGCCTGGGTAAAAGAGTTTTTCTTTTCGACCCGGTTCAGGGTGATGGTGGTGATGCCGGCGTCGGTGTGGATCAGGATGTCTTGCATGGTCGCTCGCTCAAAAAGGGATGCGTGATTGGATCACTGTTTGTAATAGACGATCTGGTGCGTGGTCACCAGCAGCACGCCGGCTTCGTTCCAGAGCTGGCTGCTCTGGTCAAAAAAGCCATTGCGGAAGGCCTGCGCTTGCGCTTGCCCCAACAGGTAACCGGTGCCGGTCTGGGCCAGTTGCTCGGTGCTGGCGTGGAAGTACACCGTCAATGACACGGTGCCCACAGGCACGTGAGTGGCCCGGCGGATGAACACCCGGGGAAAGAAAACATCAGAGATGCAAGCCAGCGACGCAAAGTCCAGGGGGCGTGGCGGGTTGTCCCGCACCCAGATTTGCGTGAGGCTGCTGTGGCCGCTGCCATCCCACACGGCAGGCAGCTGGCCGGTCACCGGGAGCTGCTCATAACGCTTCACAAACTCCATGGGCGCCATGACCTGCGGCGGCGGTACTTCGGCGGGTGGCGGGCACAGGGGCATGGGCTCTTCGTCCACACCCCAGGTTTCGCGGCGCACAGCGGTCACCGCTGTGCCGGTCATGACAATCGCATCCCCCTGCTGGATCTCGATGGTCCAGTGCTGGGTCGACCGGTTGGTGCGCGCCGCACGCGCCATGACGGTGAAGGGGCCGTCGGCCAGCGCCGCGCAAAAATTCACCGTCAGCGACACCGGGTCGCCCAATCGCTCCGGGTGCTGCAGCACTCCGTTCAGGGCTTGAGCCGCAGTGATGCCGCCAAACGGCCCCACCATATTGGCATAGGCCGGGTGGGTGTGGCCTGTCCAGCTGCCATCCGGCTGCGCCTGCAGCGCAATGGCTTCATCAAAAACGTGGGTACTCATTCAAGCGATCTCCAGATGGCTGCGGAGCATACAGCCCCATGCAAAAGGCCACCCGAAGGTGGCCTTGGTGTGACGCGCCTTACACGCGTTCAAAGATGCCGGCAGCGCCCTGCCCGGTTCCTACGCACATGGTGACCATGCCGTACTTCAGGTTGTGGCGGCGCAGCGCGTGCACCACCGTGGCCGCACGGATGGCACCGGTAGCGCCCAGCGGGTGACCCAGCGCAATCGCGCCACCCATGGGGTTGACCTTGGACGGATCCAGACCCAGGGTGTTAATCACAGCCAGCGACTGGGCGGCAAAGGCTTCGTTCAGCTCGAACCAGTCGATGTCAGAGTGCTGCAAACCGGCGTAACGCAAGGCAGCAGGGATGGCTTCGATCGGGCCGATGCCCATGATTTCAGGCGGCACGCCGCGCGCTGCAAAGCTCACAAAACGGGCCAAGGGGGTCAGGCCGAACTGCTTGACGGCTTTCTCGCTGGCCAGAATCAAAGCGCCTGCGCCATCGCTGGTCTGGGAGCTGTTGCCGGCAGTCACGCTGCCGCGGGCAGCGAACACAGGCTTGAGCTTGGCCAGGCCTTCGATGGAGGTGTCTGGGCGTGGGCCTTCGTCGAGGTTCACGGTGCGGGTGCGGGTGGACACTTCGCCGGTTGCCAGGTTGGGAGTGCGCTCGATCACATCGATGGGCGTGATCTCGTCGGTGAACTCGCCGGCTTGCTGGGCCTTGATGGCGCGCAGGTGGGATTCAAGGGCGAAGGCGTCTTGCATTTCGCGTGTCACCTTCCACTGCTGGGCGACCTTTTCTGCGGTCAGACCCATGCCGTAGGCGATGCCGACGTTCTCGTCGCGGGCAAACACTTCGGGATTGAACGAGGGCTTGCCGCCACCCATGGGCACCATGCTCATGGACTCGGCACCGCCGGCGATCAGCACATCGGCCTCGCCCACACGGATGCGGTCTGCCGCCATCTGAATGGCAGAAATGCCGGACGCGCAGAAGCGGTTGACGGTGATGCCGCCCACGGGGTGGTCAAAAGCCAAGCCCACGGCCACGCGGGCCATGTTCATGCCCTGCTCGCCCTCGGGGAAAGAGCAGCCGATGATGGCGTCTTCAATCGCCTTGGGGTCCAAGGTGGGGACTTGCAACATGGCGCTGCGCAGGGCAGACACCAGCAACTCGTCAGGGCGGGTGTTACGGAAATAGCCGCGGCCGGAACGCCCGATGGGCGTGCGCGTGGCGGCAACGATGTAAGCGTCTTGGACTTGTTTCATGAGGAAACTCCTTTATTTTTTCGGGGTGGGTATCCACGCCCAGATGAATTCACATTGAATGGGCTGTTCGCCCGATTCGTCGCTGACCAGCACCGGCACGCTGACCTCGCCCTTGTCGCTTTGCTGCATGAGCTGGCGCTGCGCATCCGACAAGGTGGCCACTGCGCGCATGGCGCCCTGGGCACGTCGTTTGAAGTCGATGCGCATGCTCTTGGCCAGGGGCAGGCAGTCGTCCCGCACATTCATGCCCACGACCATGCCGGTGGCCGTTTCGGCCAGCAGCGCCATGGCAGCGGCATGCACACCCTGAATGTGGTTTTGCACGCGGCGCACATTGGCCACGGCAATCTCCACACGTTCAGGCGCCATGTGCGCAAAGTCCAGACCTGCGGTGCCGGTGAAAGGCACTGCTCGGCCCATGACCTTGTTGCGCAGCCAGGGGCGCAGGGCCGCAGGCACGCGGTCCAGCTTGGCGACCGAACGTGCCAAGCGGTTGGGCCGGGCAGTCGATGCGTGGGCAGCGAGCGTAGTCATGGCGCCAATCAGTTACGCACCGGCTTGCCGGTGGACATCATGCCCATGATGCGTTCTTGCGTCTTGGGGTGGGTCAGCAGGCTGCAGAAAGCCTTGCGTTCCATGGCCATGAGGTATTCCTCCGTAACCAGGGTGCCGGCATCCACTTGGCCACCACACACCACCTCTGCAATCAGCAAGCCGATGTGGAAATCGTGCGCGCTGATGAAACCACCGTCGCGCATGTTGACCAGCTGGGCACGGATGGTGGCAATGCCACTGCGACCGGCCACGGGGAAGCTGCGCTTGTGCGGTGCACGGTAGCCGGAGGTGTACAAAGCCTTGGCCTCGTTGATGGCCACAAACAAGAGCTCGTCTTTGTGCGCCACGACCACATCGCTGTCCAGCAGGTAACCCAGCTTGCGGCTTTCGAGCGCGCTGGTGCCTACCTTGGCCATAGCCGCAGCGGTGAAGCCTTCGGTCAGGAAAGGCAGCACGTCCTTGGAGGTGGACAGTGCCATGTTCTCTGCAGCACGGCGCGCGATGTAGGTCAAGCCGCCGGCACCGGGCACCAGGCCCACGCCGACTTCCACCAGGCCGATGTAGCTTTCCATCGCCGCCACGCGCTTGCTGGAGTAGATGGCCAGCTCGCAACCACCGCCCAGCGCCAAACCGCGAATGGCGGAAATGACGGGCACGTTGGAGTAGCGCAGCTTGAGCATGGCGTTTTGCAGCTCGGCTTCTGCGCCCTCGATGGCTTTGGCGCCACCGATCATGAAGGCGGGCATCATGCCTTGCAGGTCGGCGCCGGCAGAGAACATCTCGTCCGGCGACCAGATCACCAAGCCTTGGTATTCCTTTTCGGCGAGCTCCTGGGCTTGCAGCAGGCCTTCGATCACACCGCCACCGATAGCGTGCATCTTGGTCTTGATGCTGGCAATCAGCACTCGGCTACCGGAGGGGCCATCCTGGTCCGTGTCCAGCGTCCACAGGCGGATGGACTCGTCTTCAAACACAGTCTTGCCAGCGGTCTCAGCCTTGGGCGCATTGGAACCCAGCACGCTCTCGGGAAAGTGCTGGCGCTCGTACACAGGCAGCTTGCGCACCGGCACAAAGGTGCCTGTGGTGGGGTTCCAGGAGCCTGCAGCGGTGTGCACACCACCGGCGTCAGCCACGGGGCCTTTGAACACCCACTCGGGCAGAGGCGCTTTGCACAGGGCCTTGCCGGCGGCTATATCTTCTTGAACCATCTTGGCCACTTCGAGCCAACCGGCCTCTTGCCAGAGCTCGAACGGACCTTGCTTCATGCCGAAGCCCCAGCGCATGCAGAAGTCCACATCGCGGGCGTTGTCGGCGATGGACGCCAGGTGAATGGCAGCGTAGTGGAAGCTGTTGCGCAGGATGGCCCACAGGAACTGACCCTGCTTGCCCTCAGAGTTGCGCAAGAGCTTCAGGCGCTCGGCAGCTGGCTTCTTGAGCATGCGGGCGTAGACCTCGTCGGCCTTTTCGCCGCCGGCCACGTATTCCTTGCTTTCTCCATCGAAGCGCAGCACATCGCGGCCGACTTTCTTGAAGAAGCCGGCTTTGGACTTCTGGCCCAGGTTGCCCATCTCCAACAGGGTCTTCAGCACCACGGGGGTGGCAAAGCTCTCGTAGAAGGGATCAGTTTCGATGCTGAGCGTGTCCTGCAGCGTCTTGATCACGTGGGCCATGGTGTCCAGGCCGACCACGTCCGCAGTGCGGAACGTGCCGGAGGATGCGCGACCCAGCTTCTTGCCGGTAAGGTCATCGACCACGTCGTAGGTGAGGCCGAAGTTTTCCACTTCCTTCATGGTGGCCAACATGCCGGCGATACCGACACGGTTGGCGATGAAGTTGGGGGAGTCCTTGGCACGCACCACGCCCTTGCCCAGGGTGCTGGTCACGAAGCCTTCGAGCGCATCGAGGTAGTGGGCTTCTGTGGTGGGGGTGTTGATCAACTCCACCAGCGCCATGTAGCGGGGCGGGTTGAAGAAGTGAATACCGCAGAAGCGGGGCTTGATTTCTTCAGGCAGCGCTTCCGACAGTTTGGTGATCGACAGGCCGGACGTGTTGGACGCAACAATCGTGTTGGGACCGATGAAGGGCGCGATCTTTTTGTAGAGGTCCAGCTTCCAGTCCATGCGCTCTGCGATGGCCTCGATGATGAGGTCGCAGTCGCGCAGCTGTTCGAGGTGTTCTTCATAGTTGGCCTGACCGATCAGAGCAGCATCATCCACCACGCCCAGAGGGGCGGGCTTGAGCTTCTTGAGGTTCTCAATGGCACGGGTGACGATGCCATTCTTGGGGCCTTCTTTGGCCGGCAGGTCAAACAGCACCACCGGCACTTTGACGTTGACGAGATGGGCCGCAATTTGCGCACCCATGACGCCGGCACCGAGCACAGCGACTTTACGGACTTGGAAGCGGGACATAGTTTTTCCTGAAATGATTACTGGATACGGGTCCAGGTTTGGGTTCGGCCGAAGAAGGCGATGGAACCGCGCATCTCCAGTTTTTTGCCACCCTCGATGGGGGTCAGGCGGGCGTTGTATTCCTTGCCCTCAGCAGGGTCCAGGATCTTGCCGCCATCCCATACGTCTTTGCCTTCCACTTTCTTGACTCCGCGGATGATCTCAAGACCCACGATGGGCTTGCCCTTGCGGTCGTCCTTGCATTCATCGCACTTGTCGTCCGGCTTGGCAGCGGGGTCTAGGCGCTTTTCGATGCGCGCAATGACTACGCCGTTCTCTTCAACAATCCGGATCTCCGACTTGGCCAGACCGGTTTTATCGTCCACCTGGCGCCAGAGCCCCACGGGACTCATTTGCGCCATGGCGGCGGTAGCTGTCAGGCTGAGAGCAATTACGAGCGTGTTGCGAATCATGAAAGTCTCCTGTCGTTAAAAAGTGGAAGGGGAAACGCAGTACTTTTTTAAGCCAAGGCGGCGTCGGTGTCCATCAAAACTTTGGAACCGGTGCGGGCTGTGCGCATCAGGGTCGCGGTCTCGGGGAACAGCTTGGCGAAGTAGAAGCGTGCGGTCTGCAGCTTGGCGGTATAGAACGGGTCGGTGCTACCGGCCGCAATTTCACGCAGCGCCACCTGGGCCATACGGGCAAAGAAGTAGCCGAACACCAAGTGACCTGCCACGCGCAGGTAATCCACAGCAGCGGCGCCCACTTCATCGGGGTTCTGGAAACCCTTGAAGCCGACTTCGGTGGTGAACTTGGTCATCTGCTCGCCCAGGATGGCGATCGGGGTGATGAATTCAGCCATCTTTTCGTTCACGCCTTCTTCGGCCACCAGCACGCCGACCAGTTTGCCGAACTTCTTGAGGGTGGCACCGTTGTTGCCCAAAACTTTGCGGCCCAGCAAGTCCAAAGACTGGATGGTGTTGGTGCCTTCATAGATCATGTTGATGCGGTTGTCGCGCACAAACTGCTCCATGCCCCATTCCTTGATGAAGCCGTGGCCGCCAAAGACCTGCATGCAGGCGTTGGTGGCAATGTGGCCGTTGTCGGTCAGGAAGGCTTTGGCAATCGGGGTCAGCAAAGCGAGCATTTCGCCTGCGTCTTTGCGCACCTTTTCATCGGGGTGGTTGTGCTCTTTTTCCAGCAGCATGGAGCAGTAGACCTGCAAGGCACGACCGCCGTCAGCATAGGCACGAGCAGTCATCAACATCTTGCGCACGTCGGGGTGCACGATGATCGGGTCCGCGGGCTTGTCTTTGGCCTTGGTACCGGAGAGGCTGCGCATCTGGATGCGGTCTTTGGCGTAGGCCAAGGCGTTCTGGAATGCGACTTCGGTGAGGCCCAGGGACTGGTTGCCCACGCCCAGGCGTGCGGCATTCATCATCACGAACATGCCTTGCATGCCCTTGTTGGCCTGGCCGACCATGGTGCCCACGGCGTTTTCCAGGACCATCTGGCAGGTGGCATTGCCATGGATGCCCATTTTGTGCTCCAGGCCGCCACAGTAAATGCCATTGCGCTCGCCCAGGGAGCCGTCTGCATTCACATGGAACTTGGGCACGATGAACAGGCTGATGCCTTTGATGCCTGGAGGCGCATCGGGCAAGCGGGCCAACACCAAGTGAATGATGTTGTCGGTCATGTCGTGTTCGCCGGCGCTGATGAAGATCTTGTTGCCGGTGATTTTGTAGGTACCGTCGGCCTGGGGCTCGGCCTTGGTGCGCATCAGGCCCAAATCGGTACCGCAATGAGGTTCGGTCAGGCACATCGTACCGGTCCACTCGCCGCTGGTCATCTTGGGCAGGTAGGTTGCTTTTTGCTCAGGGGTGCCGTGTGTTTCCAGCGCAGCATACGCACCGTGGGTCAGACCGGGGTACATGGTCCACGCCTGGTTGGCGCTGTTGAGCATTTCGTAGAACATGCCGTTGACCACATAGGGCAGGCCTTGTCCGCCGTACTCGGGGTCACAGGCCAATGCTGCCCAACCGCCGTCGATGTACTGGCGATAAGCTTCTTTGAAGCCCTTGGGGGTGGTGACCTTGTGGGTGGTCTGGTCAATCGTGCAACCTTCGGTGTCACCGCTGATGTTCAGGGGGAAGGCCACTTCGGCAGCGAACTTGCCGCCCTCTTCCAGCACCGCGTTAATGGTGTCTGCATCGATGTCCGCGTGCTTGGGGATTTGTTTCAAGTCATCCGCCACTTTGAGCACTTCGTGCATCACAAACTGCATGTCACGGATCGGGGGGGTATAGGTGGGCATGGTGAGTTCTCCTAGGTAACTGGGGGTGAAGATGGGTTGTGGCGCTTACACGGAGGTGATTGCGTAGCGCGCAAGGATGTTGGAAAAACCACGGTTCGCGCGCTCGATAGAACCGGGGTTTTTTAGGAAACGGGCTTCGTAGTGCAGGGCCAGGATGAGGCCGTGGATTTCAAAGGCCATCTGCTGTTCATCCGCTTCCGGACGCAGGTGGCCGCATTGCTTGGCCAGCACGACGGCGCGGTACAGGGCGCTGAGCCAGGTTTGTACGGAAGAGGCCAGAGCGTCGCGCACCGGGCCCGGGCGGTCATCGAATTCGACGGCGCCGCTGATGAAAATGCAACCGGACTGGATTTCCACGGCGACGCGCTTCATCCAATTGCCGAACAAAGCTTCCACGCGAGGCAGTCCGCGGTCCGCATGCAGGGCTGGATAAAAGACTTCCTGCTCAAAGCGATTGAAGTATTCGCGGATCACGGAGATCTGCATTTCCTCGCGGGAGCCGAAGTGCGCAAACACGCCGGACTTGCTCATCTGCGTGACTTCCGCCAGCGCACCGATGCTCAGGCCTTCGAGACCGATCTGGGTCGCAAGGCCCAGAGCAGCTTCCACAATGGCCGCTTTGGTTTGCTGCCCTTTTTGCATGGCGCGGCGTGCAGGAGCGCGTTTGGCACCAGCCTCTGCAGGCACAGCTTCAAGAGCGTTTTCAGCGACAGACGACATAAGCGAAATACCATCCAAAATAGAACGACCGTGCTATTTTGCAGCATTTCACCGAGTGCTGTGAAGTATCCGCCCCCTCTAGAGGGTCACTTCTAAGGAAATCTAGGGTTTACCCGAGGATGAGGGCAAGTGCAGGCTCCAGGTGTTCCGAGGGCGAGCGCTTGAATCCGGAACGGGTATAGCGCTGCAAGCGCCCGGCCACAAGAGCCACCACGGCCGCGGCTTGCACTTGCGGGTCCGGCCTGGGCCCGGATGCGGGCGCATTCAAGGCCGCATCGCGCAGGCACTGCTTGATGGTGGACTCCACTTTGTCGAACAGCGCGTTCATGCGTTGCTGCAGGCGCTCGTGCTCCAACACCAGGGCATCGCCCACCATGACGCGGGTCATGCCGGGGTTCTTTTCTGCAAACTGCACCAACATGCCTGCGATCCTGCTCGCCTGGCGCGTGCCGGTTGCGGGCCCGGCGTCAGCAGCCTCTTTCTCGACTATCTGATTGATCAGTGAAAAAACAGTTTGCTCGATGAAGTCAATCAGTCCCTCGAACATCTGGGCCTTGCTCGCAAAATGGCGGTAAAGCGCAGCTTCACTCACCTCCAGGCGCGCGGCCAGTGCAGCGGTGGTAATGCGTTCCCCCCCGGGCTGCTCCAACATGGTCGCGAGCATTTGGAGGATCTGAACCCGGCGCTCACCCGGCTTGGGCCGCTTGCGCGCGGGTGCCGCGTCGTCGGGTTGAGCCGAGGTGTCAGGGGCGTCGGTCGGGGCAGCCGTGGAGTCAGACATAGGTTGCTCTGCAGAACGTTGAAGTTAGTGGCCACTCAAATTCTCGCACACGCCAGCAGGCTACTTTGAAATTCAGGCCGGGGGAAATCGCAGCCCTACACACAGACCCCGCCCCGCCCCACCGGGCTTGAGCTCCAGCTGACTGCGATGGACCAGCGCAATTTCATTGGCAATCGCAAGCCCCAATCCATTCCCCTCCACGGCCGTACCCGCAACCCGGTAGAAGCGTTCCAGCACACGTTGATGCTCTGCCTGCGGCACGCCGGGGCCGTCATCTTCCACCTCCAGGAACGCATAGCGCCCCTGGCCGCAGCGGATGGTGACGTGCCCGCCTGAGGGCGTGTACTTGATCGCGTTATCGACCAGATTCACCAGTAATTCGCGCAACAACCACTCTTGCCCGCTGATGTGCACCGGGCTGGCATCGAGCCCCAAGTCTATGTTTTTGTCCATCGCCGCGTCCAGTTGCGACTCCAGTACCGCCTCGCACAGTTGCTGCAGATCGATGCGTTGCAACGGCTGCACGTTGGCGCTGCGCGCATCAGCCCTAGAGAGGGCCAGTAACTGGTTGGCAAGCTGGGACGTCCGGCGGGCAGCGTGGCGCAAGCGCAAGACCTGGTCCGCTCCTAAAGTAATAGCTGCTTGCGCTGAGCCGGCGGACGCTGATGCCGTATTTTTATCGGAAGTCTGGGCATCCACCGCTTGGGCCCAGGCTTCTACCTGGGCCTGTAGTCCGGCTAGCGGCGTACGCAGTTGGTGCGCCGCATCCGCCACGAAACGGGCCTGGCTTTCGGCCTGGGCATTCACCAGACCGAACAGCCGGTTCAAGGACACCACCAACGGCCTCACCTCATCGGGCGACGCGTCCGGATCCAGGGCCGACAGGTCGCGCGGGGAGCGCCGCTCCAAAGCATCCCGCAGTTCCAGTAGTGGACGCAGTGCGGTGCCCACTGCCCAACGCACTGCAAAAAAACCGGCAAAGGCGAGCACCAGATTCGGCAGCACCACCTTCAACGCAAGCAAGCGCAGCCATTGCTGACGGGGGTCCGAACCATCGGCCAAGCGAACCACCAATTCACCCGCCACGGTCTGTACCCGCTGGCTGACGATGCGGTAAGTCACCCCCTCAAACTCTTCACTGGAAAATGCGGGTTCTTTTGTCGTGGGTGGGGCCCCTGAAAGCCACTCTGCTCCCACGCGCACCACACCATCCAAGCCAGCGACGGCAATTGCCGCAGCGCCCGGACGACTGTTCAAGAACTCTTCCACAGGTGGTGCTGTAAGCAATACAGGAACGGCGGCGGCCGTATCTCCCCGGGCGACGATGGAATCAGCCAACAAAGGCACCAGGCTGAGGAGCTGACTGTCTTGTTGCAGCGCGGCGCTGTCTGCAGAGCGGTAGTCGAACCAGGCGTTCAACAAAGCCAGTACAAATAAAGGCAACAAGAGCAGAAGCAACAGCCGCCGCTGCAAACCGGTGGACATGCCGGCGTTGACCATTCAGGCTGCGATGAGTTCCAGGCGGTAACCGAACCCGCGAATGGAGCGAAGCGCCACGCCATGCGGCTCCAGTTTGCCGCGCAGCCGGGAGATGTACACCTCCACGGCATTCGGGGTAATTTCTTTGTCCCAGCCTGTGAGTGCTTGCAAAAGCTTGTCCTTGTTGGCAGGCTTGGGCGCTTGCAGGAGCAGGTATTCCATCACGGTCCATTCGCGGGGGCCCAGCTCCAAGGGAGTGGCAATCTGTCCCTCACCACGGATACAGGCCACGCGCTGAGCGGTATCCAGCTCCAGGGGGCCAAAGCTCAAGATCGAGGAGGTTGCAGCCTGCGAGCGGCGCAAAAGTGCACGCAAGCGGGCCAGCAGCTCAGGCAGCTCGAAGGGTTTGACCATGTAGTCATCTGCCCCCATGTCAAGACCCTGAACGCGGTCCTGCAAAGCATCTCGCGCTGTGAGGATCAGCACCGGCATGGTCTGACCGTTTTTGCGCAGGGAATGGGTCAAGGCCAAGCCATCCATGTGCGGCAGCCCGATGTCCACCACCGCCACATCAAAGGACTCCGTCTGGGTGACTTCGAGCGCACGCTCTGCGCTACCCACCCAATCCACGGCATAGCCGGCATCGGTCAAGCCCAGCTTGATGCCGCTAGCCACCATCACATCATCTTCAACCAACAGGAGCCGCATCAAAACCCTCTCCGGCGCACTACCGTTATGCGCGAGTAGCTACAAAATAGATAGCAAATGGATTACTGCGACCGGATCATGGTGCCAAAGGCCTGATCAGTCAGAATCTCCAGAAGCAGCACGTGCGGGACACGGCCGTCAATGATGTGCACCGAGTTCACGCCACTCTTGGCTGCATCCAGTGCGCCGGCAATCTTGGGCAGCATGCCGCCGCTGATCGTGCCGTCGGCAAACAGTTCGTCAATGCGTTTTGCGGTCAGGTCTGTCATCAGGACGCCTTGCTTGTCCAACACGCCGCTGATGTTGGTCAGCATCATGAGCTTTTCTGCCTGCAACACCGTGGCCAGCTTGGCTGCCACCACGTCGGCATTGATGTTGTAACTCTCGTTGTTTTCCCCAAACCCGATGGGGCTGACCACGGGAATAAAGGCGTCATCCTGCAGGGCCTTTACTACGCTGGGATCAACGCTGACGATATCGCCCACTTGGCCGACGTCATGTTCTTTGCTCGGGTCCGCGCTATCCACCATCTTGAGCTTTTGGGCTCGGATCATGGCCCCGTCACGGCCTGTCAAACCCACAGCCTTGCCGCCGGCCTGATTGATCAGACCGACGATGTCTTGCTGCACTTCACCACCCAAGACCCACTCGACCACTTCCATGGTTTCGGGATCGGTGACGCGCATGCCCTGGATGAATTCCCCTTTTTTGCCCAAACGCTTCAATAAGCCTTCGATCTGGGGACCGCCGCCATGTACAACGACAGGGTTGATACCAACCAGCTTAAGCAACACCACGTCCTCCGCGAAGGCCTTTTGTAAAGCGGGGTCGGTCATGGCATTTCCGCCGTATTTGATCACCATGGTCTTGCCGTGGAACTTGCGGATGTACGGCAAGGCACGGGCCAGAATTTGGGCTTGGTCGAACGGGGCGATGGTGGTGGCGGTCGTAGCGTCTGTCATGGAGGGCACCCAATGGGGGATAAGTCGGGGAAAGTGTTCAGGCCCAAATTGTGCCGCATGTGTGCACCGGCAATGCAGTCCTCGGTATCAGGCCGGCTGATAGCCCTGAACGTGCTTTTGCATAAACACCTTGATGGCAGCGACATCGTTACGTTCCGCAGCCACATACAGCGCATCGAGCTCTGGCTTGAGTTGTTCCCAGGGCACATAAGGCTCATGTGCCTTCATGATTCGGGGGTGTTCCGTCGGTTGTGGGTTGTCGCCAATCAGCAGCTCTTCATAAAGTTTTTCGCCGGTACGCAATCCCGTTACGGCAATTTCAATATCGCCATCCGGATGTGATGCATCCCGGACAGAAAGCCCTGAGAGTTGAATCATGCGCCGGGCTAGGTCCATGATTTTCACCGGCTGTCCCATATCCAACACAAACACATCACCTCCCCGCCCCATGGCGCCGGCTTGCAACACCAACTGAGCCGCCTCGGGAATGGTCATGAAGTAGCGGGTGACCTCTTCGTGGGTCACGGTGAGCGGGCCGCCTTCGGCCAGCTGTTTGCGGAATAGGGGCACTACGCTACCGCTGGAGCCCAACACATTGCCAAAGCGGACCATGGAAAAGCAGGTTTCCGGGTTGTTTGCCGCCAAGGCCTGCAGCACCAATTCCGCCACGCGCTTGGTTGCGCCCATCACGTTGGTGGGGCGAACCGCTTTGTCCGTACTGATGAGGACAAAACGTTTCACACCCGCAGCAGCAGCCGCACGCGCGAGATTCAAGGTGCCAAAGATGTTGTTGCGCACCCCTTCACCGGGGTTGTCTTCGACCATTGGGACGTGCTTGTAGGCGGCTGCGTGATAAACCACCGAGGGCACGTAAGTGGACAGCACGTCGCGCAAGCGCTCCTCATTCGAAACGCTGCCCAAAAGCGGTACCAACTCTACGGAGGCTCGATGCTCCGAGCGCATGGTTAAGAGCTCTTGATGGATGGAATACAAGCCGAATTCATTGTGATCCAGCAAGATCAACTTGGCAGGCATTTGCACACAAATCTGACGCGCGAGCTCTGAGCCGATGCTTCCGCCCGCCCCGCTTACCAGGACGACTTTGCCATTCAACTCGCGGTTCAACAGCTCTTCAGACGGAGGAACAGGATCCCTGCCCAACAAATCTTCGATATCGAGTTCCCGAATATCCTGAACCGTCACTTTCCCGCTGGCGAGATCGGACATGCTTGGAAGCGTGCGCACATGCACCGGCATCCCGTCCAGCGCTGCAATGATCTGGTTCCGCCGCTCGCGCGGCGCGTTCGGCATAGCGAGCAAAATATCTGTGATCGCCTCTGCCGAGACCAGATGAGATAAGACCTTTGCGGAGTGGACCGGAAGGCCATTCAAGCTGCGCCCGGCCATAGTGTCGTCATCGTCAACGAAACCGACCAACTCATATTGACGCGCCACACCCAAAGCCGCAGCGGTTTGCGCACCGGCATTGCCTGCGCCATAAATCAGCAATCGACCTGATGAGCCGCGAGCCCTTGCATCCATTTCGGCCAGCCAGAAACGCGCAAACGCGCGGCTGGCGCCGACCAGAACCAGAAACACCAGCGGCTGAAGCAAACCCAAACTGCGCGGCACCATGGGCCATTGATGCCACATCAATAGTGCGGACAAGACAAACGCATAAAGAGCGACTGCTTTACCCGTCGCAATCAATGCAGCCTGACCGGTGTACCGGAAGATCGCGCGATACAAGCCGAAACGAATGAAGATGGGGATCGCCAATACCGGCGCAATGCCGTAGACCCACCACTGAGCCTCAGCGGGTCTATGTAATCCATCCAACCGCAACGAATACGCAATCCATGTGGAAAAGATCGCAAGCACTACATCGAGTGCAATAACGATCAGTCGCTTGGCCGAACGCGGCCAAGCGAGTAACTTACTGTGCATTGATCGCGAATGATTCCTTGGGCTGGCCTTGTGCGATCAAGGTAGACAACCATTTGGGCGTCAAACCACGCCCGGACCAAGTCTCTCCGTTTGGGCCTCGATATTTCGGCGCCACTACTGCTCCTGCCTTTTTGCCAAATTTGATAGCCGATTGAGCAACATTCATTTTCTTGGCGCGACCACTTCCCCTACCAGACCTTAGTGATTTCGGATTTTGCAGATCCTTAATCGTAATGCCATAGGCATGCATTTTAGACAAAATGTCTTGCACCGTACTGTCGAATTCCTTGGCCTTAATCTCTGTAGCCTGCTTCTGCAACTTTTCGATTTGGCTCTGAATATCAATCAAACTGGACATAGATCAGCACTCACTTTCAAATGAAGTATCCGCGCTTGCGGCTGATAGAACGTTGCGTAGTGTAGAACATGTCTTAGACACTTCTATATCCGACAAGGTCGGATGCACCAAAAAGGCCAAACTTGTTTCTCCCAAATGTTTTGCCACGGGCAAACTAGGCTCAGGGCGCCATTCTGTTGCATCAAACGCCTTTTCGAGATAAACCTCTGAACAAGAGCCTTGATAACACGGGACTCCTGCGCGATTTATTGACTCCAACAATCTATCCCGAGACCACCCCGCTTTAAATCGTTCTGGGCGCACATATGCGTAGCATTTATACCATGCGTGGCGCCCGACATCAGATAATTGAGGGACTCGCAGTAATGAACTCTCTTTACAGACCGTAAGTATTGCCTTCGCATTCTTCGAACGCGCGGCATTCCAATCGTCCATTCTTTGCAATTGAATGCGCCCGAGCACCGCTTGCACTTCTAGCATTCGCCAATTGGTACCAAAGCTTTCATGCAACCAGCGAAAACCAGGTGCATGTTGCCGCTCATACACAGCCGCGTAACTCTTACCATGGTCCTTATATGCCCACATTGAGCGCCAAAGCGCCTCGTCATTGACGGTAACCATCCCCCCCTCACCCCCGGTCGTCATGATCTTGTCTTGGCAAAAACTCCAGGCTCCGATATGCCCGATACTCCCAACGCTTCGTCCCTTGTATAGGGCACCATGAGCTTGCGCACAATCCTCAATTACTTTGAAGCCACGCTCGGCAGCTAGTGTCATGATAGGATCCATGTCACACGGCCATCCCGCCAAATGCACACAAATCACAGCCTTGGTACGCGGCGTGATCACTTGTCGGATCGTGTCGGCAGACAAATTGCCACTCTCTGGGTCTACATCTGCAAATACTGGGGTTGCACCTGCATTCACCACGCACGAGACGCTCGCAATGAAGGTGCGTGGCGTCACTACTACCTCATCCCCCGGTCCGATCTTCAAGCCATTCAGTGCTAGGTCCAACGCTAAAGTGCCATTGGCCAAGGCAATTGCATATTTTGTCCCACACCAGTCTGCAAATTCTTTTTCAAATTCTCGGCACTCTGTCCCCGTCCAATAATTCACTTTGTTAGAACGCAAGACTCCTGCGACCGCATCAATTTCCTCGTCAGTAAAACTAGGCCATGGCGAAAATTCTGTATTCAGCATAATTAAGTTGAAAGTGCAGTTGGGTCGGATCAACGCAATTTTCGGGCAGGATTGCCGACAACTATCACCCCGTCATCCACATGATTTACAACCACCGCGCCAGCGCCAATGGTTGCCTGATTTCCGATTGTTATACCTTGCTTGACAGCAACCCCGACACCGACCGTAGAGTAATGTCCAACACGAATGTTGCCTGATAGATGCGCACCGGGACAAATATGGACACCGTCAGCTAGCCAGCAGTCGTGGTCTATCGTAGCACCTGTGTTAATAATTGCTGCCTGCCCAATGTGGGTATCTACATTAACCACTACGCCTGCCATTACAACAGACCCGACACCCAAACTGGCGTAACGACTAATCGTTGCGGAAGGGTGCACAACTGAAACCAGCTCCCCCCCCGTCGCACGGATCTCCAGATGCTTGCTCCAACGTATAGCGCAGTCGCCTATAGAGACAATCACGCCCTGAAACTCACGTAGACGAGCAGTCAACATAGCCCCATTTCCCACAACTGCCCAAGGACCATTTTGCGAGCGTTCAGGCCATGCGTCGTCAAAAAAAGAGACCCCATCCCAACCGCTAACTAGGGCTATATCCGCAACCACCTTGCCATGACCACCGGCGCCGAGGAGTGCCAGTTGCTTCATGACTTGTTTCCCGTAAATCGCGGCATCGTTGCTTCGCCTTGTGCACTGATACCTTCGCGGATAATAACTTTACGCAGTGTCAGCCACAGTATCTCTATGTCAAGCCGGAAAGACTTTTGCTCGACATACCAAACATCCATTAAAAAACGATCGTCCCAAGTGACGGCATTACGTCCATTGACCTGCGCCCATCCCGTGATGCCGGGACGCACATCGTGACGACGTGCCTGAGCGGGCGAGTAAAGTGGCAAATACTCCATCAAAAGCGGACGCGGACCCACAAGACTCATTTCGCCACGTAACACGTTCCACAATTCCGGCAATTCATCCAAACTGCTGGAGCGCAAAAAACGACCAAAAGGAGTAAGCCGCTCTGAGTCGGGCAACAGATGGCCATATTGATCATGGGCATCTGTCATGGTACGAAATTTCACCATCAAAAACGGACGCCCATGCAGCCCGGGTCGCAATTGATGAAACAGTACTGGGCTACCCAGCTTGCGACGCACAACTGCAGCCAGAAGCAACAAGGGCAGTGCCAGCAGTAGCAACAAGCCGAAAGAAACCACCGCGTCAAAAAGCCTCTTCATCTCTCTACCCTCAATGGAGGCTGCTCGAACAGAATAGACAGATAGTTCTTTGCCAATACTTCGTACCGGCGATTTGAAAGAATCCAATCCCGTCCTCGCTGGCCAATTGTTTCTCGCTGAGATGAATCCATGCCCGCATATCGCAGCACTTCACTGCGCAGCGCTGTTACATTGCACGCAGGCACATAAGTTCCGCAGTCAGACTCATTGATCATTGAGGGATAACCAGTATAGGATGCGACTATAGGTTTGCCCGACAACATGTAGTCGATCACTTTGTTTAACGACTGCCCATATTTCCAAACCGCTGAATCGTGCACTGAAAAATAAAGTAAATCACAATGCGAGAGCACGGCCTGCACCATCTGCTTGGGCACGCGCGGCGCAAAACTGAGGTTGCTGAGGTGGGCGTATTTCCGCTGGAAATAATCGCGCAAATCGCCCTGCCCGACCACTAGAAAATGCACGCCAAGGTCACCCTGCATTGCCTCCGCACATTCGAACAAGGTTTCAAGCGCGTTGGTAATCCCAATGGTGCCCGCGTGAGCCACAATGAACTTGTCTTTGGGAAAATGCTTTTCGAGATATTCGATTGGAAGCGCCTCGCCGTTCATCAGGGCTGCTTCGTCAACTCCCATGGGAATGCAATGGGTGGTTTTGGGCTGCCCCAGTACGGCGGTCACATGCTTACCAAGATTGGGCATGGTGCCCACTATGGCATCTGCATACCGATATCCCAGCTTTTCAATCAACCCCAGAGCCAAAACCATAGGATTCCATCGACTAAATCCCCCCTCTTCGGTGATGGTCAAGGGCCAAATATCACGAATTTCGAGTATCAGACGGCAGTTGTAGCGACGGCGCAGCAAGAACCCATTCAGGATAGTGAGGAGTGACAGACTGGAGACGATGATGACGTCAGGGACGGGCAACTTGTTTTTGGGAAGACGCCAAAACTGCCATTCAAAATCCAACCAGCTCACAATTCGGCGAATTGACTTGGCCACACTGTATTTCATCGTGCGAATCCACCATAACTGCATACCGTCGATGTTTTGCATCAAGTACGGCGTTTCCAGCACAGGCACTTCTGCCAGTTGATTCGAATCCGATGTAATGATGACGGTGCCGTATCCCATCCGAGTGAATTCCCGCATGATCAAATAACCACGCCCCCCCGCACTTACTTTAGCTGGGGGTGCAACATATTTGGATACGTACCAGATACAAGGGCTCAAAGGAAATCTCAATACATTTTCGGAATAGCATTGACCACAGAAACCACATCTTTAAAGTCCATGCCTAACGCATCCAAATACCATTTGATATTCGGATACCTAGGGGTATTTTCCACCATGACCAACTCCAGCGCTTGCTCACGCGTCAAATCACCCTCACGAATCTGGTTACTGCGGAATGTGTCGTGCTCCGTAAACCCGGCGACTGTGTAATACACATAGTTGTAGAACGCTGCGGTTCCATCACCAATGCGCCAAGTTGTTGTCGTGTCAGGTGCACGCTCCCATCCGTAAGCATCCAGAGTGTCATTAATCTGCTTTTCATCCCAGCGCCAATAGTCGAAGATGTGAAAATAGTCTGTCTTCTCTGCAAAACTACGGTAATACTCGCCAGACAAGGTATCCCACAGAGAACTGTTGAAGTAGCTGGGACTCTCCAACATCGCCTTGAAACGAAGATATTGGTAGCGCAATTGCTTCAATCCGCCATGAGAGTAGACACGTTCTTCTTCAAAATCGGGGGGGACTCCCAAAAATCCAGCCTTGAAATGTGTAACTTCCAATGGATTGACACCCCAAAGATTCAGTCCAATCCCGGTCTGTTTCTTTACAGTTTCTATGTGCCGAAAAAAATGTTTATCCCCCGCCGTCAACACACTCATCATGCCCAAGTGTGGTGACTTGAGCCACGCATTCAAATTTTTGGCTATGTTCCTTCTTTTAAGCGCAATGTCGTCAGCAACTATGATGTTTTCTACGCCCAATTCGGCGCTCATGCGACTGATATTGCGGCGCCCCAAATCCGTCACCATACCCCAATCATAGGTATAAGTAATGGGCTTCATCTTCAGTTCATTGACGATGAGGTGCAGTCCATAGCAACTGTCCCTCCCTCCAGAAAAGGGGACCAAGCAATCATCAGTATTCGCACGGCGATAGGACTCCACCAGTGTGAACAAATCTTCCTTTGGACGCGGCTTGTTCCGGGGTTTGTAATTTTTACAATAATTGCAAACACCTTGCGAATCAAACTTTATGAAAGGCATGGTCTCAGTCAGCAAACACTTGGTACAACGACGCCCTTCATATTTGCGATATTCCAACAGCTTTTCTTCGGAACTAGACAAGGACAATGATGGAATCAGGTCAGTTTGGCGATCATTTTGGTCAGAGATCTTCATCGATTCATCTGACACGGGGATATCAATAAACACCGCTTTACGCGCTTGCTCGATTTCCTCACAACCGATCGCTACCAGTGGATAGCGCTCTGAGGCAAACATCATGGAGCCTCCCTTGCGCCCGACATACAAGCTGCCATTGTTAGAAAACAAACATAGCTTGCCTAACTTGGGCAAGATAAGCGCACAGGCAACCACTCCGCGACATAGACCCAAGATGTAATCAGGTAGATACGTCAGGTCCTTACCTGAATCCAAGTAAGCAGATGCAATACCTGCAATGACTTCCGTGTCTACTTGTAACTTTCGCTCTTTGCCAATTTTCGGCCAAATTGCTTCATCATTCACTACGATGCCGTTGTGCAAAACAGCTATGTCGTCGCGTACAACAGGCTGGTTGTCACCCAACCCGTTTGTAATCAATCTGCTATGTCCCAGCACTAGGTTACTGGTCTGAAGTTGAACCTCACTTAACAGACGCGAGATTGGGTAGTCGGCACGATAGATCTGATAACGACTTTTAACTAAGGTGACTAAACCACTCGAATCACGTCCACGCTGCTGCGCATGCTTGACCAACACACCGAGATCATCCTTCAGCACCGGCGAAGATGAAATGACACCGAAAATCCCGCACATTATTTCAGCAGCTCTCTTGTTTTCTGTACGATGAGATCCGTATTTGGATAGTAAGTTTTCTCCAAAACTTTGGATGTCGGGGCTGCTGCGAAAGGCAAAGTGATCCGAACAGGAGCTCGCTTCAACACTCCAGGTTCAATCTGCTCCACCACACTGGCAATCACCTCACTCGCCAATCCGCATGGCCCCCACCCGCCATCCACAACAAGCAATCGACCCGTACGTCTCACCGACTCGACAATCCGACGCGGTTGATATGGATTGATCACCCTCAGGTCAATGACCTCCGCCGCATATCCCTGGCCCTGGAGAGCGTGGGCTGCTTCCATAGCCAATTTGGTCGAATAGCTTGCTGCGACTAATGTCACGTCATTTCCAGCCCTCAACGTTTGTGGCTCCACTTCCGAAAGCACCAGCTCTCGGACCGGCGGAAGATCGTCCTCCAAACTATACAACCAGCGGTCATCAATATAAAGAACGGGGTCTCCACTCACGACACTAGCAATCAACAAATCTCTCGCATCGGCAACCGTGGCCGGCATTACTACCCTTAAACCAGGCACATGCGCGAACCAAGCATGTAAGGCCTGAGAATGTTGGGCTCCTTGCTCGCCTCCACGATTGATAATTCCGCGAATGGTCACGCCCGGCACTGCTTGGCCGCCCACCATGCTCGACCACTTAGCGGCTTGGTTGACAATAGCGTCCATCGCATAAAGCATAAAGTCCATTCGCGGATGAACTACGATGGGCTTCATCCCAGCAAGTGCAGCACCCACCGCTGCGCCCGTTGATGCGGCTTCCGAAACCGGTGTATCAATAATCCGGTGCGCGCCGAATTTCTTGTCGAGATCTGTCATCGTATTGCCGACATACCAAGGGCTCCAAAGACCTTGGCCAATGACAAACACTTCGGGGTACTCTGCCAACAAGTATTCGAAGGCTTCCAACATGGCGGAGCCATAGTTTTTTCGAACGGTAGTCATGCTGCACGCTTCCCATAAACATATTCTGAGATAGCGTTGGCAGAGGGCGGCTCATCGTTCAGCGCTCGTTCCCAAGCATCTTGCACTTCTTGACTGATCCTCTGTTCAAGCACCTTCATCTGCCCCTCGTCAAAGCACCCTGCATTGCAAAGCCCTTCGTACAAACGCGCAATCGGATCACGTTTTCGCCATGCATTCACTTCATCAGCGGACCGATGAACACCCACATCAATGTCTTCTCGCCAGTCCACATGCCCAAACCAGCGGAAAGTTACAGCCTCAAGGAACCCGGGGCCTTGTCCAGATCTGATTCGCTGCACCAAGGCGGCGGCAGCCAGTCGAGTCTTGACCACGTCGTTTCCATCCACGACGGCATAGTCGATATCGTTGGCAATCGCAAAGCGAGCCATAGTCTCTGACGGCTGGCGCAGCGAGATATGCATATGGCTGGCGAAAAGATTGTTTTCCACGACGAACAAAACCGGGGCCTTCAACATCCGTGCCAAGTTGAGTGACTCATGGACCACCCCCTCTTCCATTGCGCCGTCCCCCAAATAGGCAAGGCCTATATCTTGGGTTCCTTGAAATTTGGCTGCCAATCCGGCACCGACAGCCAAAGGCACTGTACCGGCAACGATTGGAACAGCCCCATAGAATCCGTTTGGCTGATCCCAGAGATGCATGGATCCCCCCATGCCTCGCGACATCCCCGTCTTTCGTGCAAGCACTTCGGCAAACAACCGATAAACACTACCGCCCATTGACAGTACATGTGAATGCGATCTGTGTCCACCAAAGATCCGGTCAGACTTGCGCAGCACAGATGCCACTCCTGTCGCTACAGCCTCTTGCCCGATACCTAGGTGTACAGGCCCTCCGATAAAGCCATCACGCCGGCCACTTGCCAAACATCTTTCGGCCAGTCGAATGCGTAGCATCATTTCTAATTGCTGTACCAATACAGCGCAATCTTGACCGGAGACATCTAGCGGCTCATGCAACTGGGCCGAATCCGAAAGACGCCCTAGCGAGCAATTTGTCATGGTTTTTCTAGGTAAAAGCTGCGAATGGAATCTACGATGTAATCGACTTCATCATCAGATATAACAACGTTCATTGGCAACATCATGCAGCGCTTGAAGAAAGCATCAGTCTTCGGAAGCTCAACTGTAAAACCCAACTCATTGAACTGGTGCACCGGCGTACCCGCCCATTGAATGATGGTTTTGATTCCTTTGCCCTCGAGGTAAGAGCGTAGTTCATCTCGCCGATCGGCCTCAATTTCGTAGTTCTGATAGACGTCGAAATGATCGGAGTTGGATTTTGGGCCAGGTGGCAAATTCAGCTCGGGCACTCCCTCCAAACCCTCCTGGTAGCGAGCGGCCACCGCACGACGTCGAGCGATATCTACATCAAAGTGCTTCAGCTTGTAGTCCAAGACCGCTGCCTGCATGTTATCTAAGCGGGAGTTGTAACCCCAAGCCACCACGCGACCTTCTTCGTTTCGCCCGTGATCTTTAAGAAGAGCAATCTGTGCCGCCACTTCATCATCATTGGTCACGATCGCACCACCATCGCCGAAACAGCCAAGCAATTTCGCAGGATAGAAACTGATCGTGCCAAACTTCCCGAATGTACCGGCGCTACGCCCCTTAAATTTCGAACCCAATCCTTGTGCGGCGTCCTCGATGATCATGAGACCATGCTTATCGGCGACTGCTTGCAAAGCATCCATATTGCAGGTACGCCCGTTAATCTGCACGGGCATGATTGCCTTGGTTCGGGATGTGATCCGTTGCTCTACATCCGCAGCATCCAACATGTGGTCTTCACCGCATTCAGCTAGCACTGGGATCGCCCCTACCAAGTGGACCGAAGCGGCAGTCGCAATATAGGTATGGGATGGCAGAATCACCTCATCACCAGGACCGATCCCAACAGCCTTCAGTCCAATAATGATGGCATCCGTACCGTTAGCGACACCGAATGCATGTTTAACTCCCATGTACTCAGCAAGGTGAGCATCGAACTCTCTGCATTCCTTTTGCAGGATATAGGCTCCACGCCGACACACATCCAGCATCACTTTTGATAGAGCCTCTTCATCCCGTGTAAACAGGTCCGAATAAGGAAAAAAAGGGATGGTCTTCATCTTCGAGCTCTCCATAAATCAATTCAAAAATAATGAAAAAGGTTTAGACCATCACAAGATAGTCAACACAGGCTTTGCAAATAACAAGCGTTGGAACAACGTAAACAATTTTAGCCTTAGTTCACCAACTCGCCACACAGACGCATACAACCGAATTCCTCATAGCGACGCCTCCGTGATGCGCCTCAAAGTATCGAAAAAATGTACAGAATGACATTTCATCCATCTCGAAATAACCAACTAAGTGGCACGAGATCCCGTAGAAAGTTTCTTTAAAGCAAAAAAGACCGCACGCCAACCCGGCCATTTCATAATGGACCTAAAAAATCTCGGACTTCACACGTTCTATGCTGATCAGCATTGCATTTCTACACATCAACCCAAGAGATCCGTAAAGACAATAACCGTTTACTAAGCCTGTAATTTAGGCACCCCATTGGATCAGAATTAAGGCGTGAGCACCAAGCTCATGTCAGCAAACCATAATTAAGTTCCTCTGGCATCCCACCCGACAAAAAAGTATTCTTCCGGCATCAATTAAAGCCACAAGCCTCCAGCCTTGACAAGCTCTAGCTCAATAGCTTGCACATCTATGGGTTTAGGCCTAAAAACTGCCATTCTTCCGACCACTTCTACTAAATCACCATACTTTTCAAGCACATTATATTCCGGTCGGCCGATATAGTCGTCTACCAAGATTAGAGCTCCAGGATTATCTTGGAGGCGCTTGAAGGCAGACAATGCACATGCAACCCGAAAACGGCCATCAACCAGCACCAAAACAGAGTCGTCTTTACACGCGTTTAATATATCCCAAGGAGCCTCATAGTATGTTCGCCACCTAGCGAGACGCGCAGATGTAATGCGCTTAAATATAGGAATACCCCATGCACCAGTTTTACCTATGTCCGCATATATATATACGGCACCCGCGACAACTGGTCCGGCTTTGCTCTTTACCGCCTGCAAAAACTTTGGGTCAGACTCAACAGAAATGAACTTCTTTCCCATTTTGGCTGCCGCCACTGTGCTGCCACCACATCCGAATTCAAGAAGTACATTGGCCTTACCAAGCGCACTCAAGAAGTAAGGAAGAGCCTCCTCGTCCAAATAAGGAACGTCGCCAACGTTGATCACACCCGGTTTGAGTCGCAACAAGTATGCGAGATTGAGCAATATATCCGCAGCGAACGCGGGCAAGAACTTGGAAATATTAAGTATGGTCATATGTATGGCTACATGAATAATTTGACAAGGCCACCAACAGGAATCGAAAAGTCTGCCATAAAGAAAATAACACCACGGGTTAAGACAACGACACAAAGACCCCTTAATGCACCAAATAACATCTGCGAAATGAATTCAGAAAACACTGATATATTCAAGCCAAATACAGCAGCATTAGCATTTGAGATCATTTTCTTTGAAACAATTTTTCAAAAAAGTAGAACACAAGCGCTCTCCTAAAGTGGAATAGGAATGACATATACCACATCTCAAATCTTGATCGATGCAGCAAAGTCATCCTCATACCGCAAGTCGCATCTGAAAAACGCTTACCCGTTTGATTAACCGAATACCGCACACCCATTCGCGGCAAGACATTCAAACCACCAATGGATGTCAAACGCAATAGCAAATCGATATCTTTGCCTCGACTCAAATTTGAATCATAGGGGCCCGGTACCTCGTTGTTTTGTCGTTGACTCGCTAATTGGTTTAAAGCCGCCCTACGAACAAGTAACGACGAATGACAAATTGGATTAGTTCGCAGCAAGTTAGCTTGAATTTCACCACTAGTCAGAACCGGGCAAAACTCCACTACAGTGTCATTGGGCAATTTAACTTCACACCAAGTTCCTACGGCGTTAGTTCCTAGATTAGCAGCAAGAAAATCAACTTGACTCCTGAGCTTAAGACTGTCTATCCATACATCATCCCCATCCAGTATTGCGACGAATTCTGAGTTGGAATTTGAAATGGCGAAATTCAGTGCTTTTGCATTATTGCGAAAACTCACCGGCAAATAGTGGACACTTGGAAAATCTTTTGTCACCAAGTCGCGATACTGCTCCGTTCCCGAGTCGTCTGCAACATAAAGTGAATACGTCACATCTCGCTGGCCAATCACAGACAGTATTGCTCTTGATATTTGCTCACTTGATTCACTAAAGCAACAAATTATTACTGCCACCTCGGGTTTTGCTACATAAGCCTCAGTGAAGTTCATTTTCTTGCTACGATCCACGTGCTGATTGGATATCGTGGATCATTGAACGTTGCAATACGGTTAAGTAAACTAAGGCGCCGTTTTGGTACTTGCAATGCCCGAAATCGATCTCCTAACATACAAAGTAGTATGGCTACACGATTCCCCCAACCATTGCAGCAAATGATTGATGAGTAGTCTTTATGCAAGTGCTTAAGCGCGTCGGCAGAAAATCTCCAATAATCTATTGGTGCAGGATGGTAGTAATTCATGAAGCAAGTCGTGTGTATCGCGATACCACCTGGTTTGAGTACTCTATGGGCCTCAGCCAATGCCATTGCCGGATTAGTAAGATGCTCGAGCACCTGATCGCTTACAATTACGTCGAAGGAATTATCTGCATACGGCAAGCTATGGAAGTCAACATCAGGATAACTAGATTCCAAAATATCACTTCGAGAATAGTCAATCATTGGACTAAAGCCACTCACATCTGATATTGCCAATATCTTTCCACTCAAGGGCATGGGCAATTTTTCCATTATTTCCGTGTACATCTTGAAGCGAGTTAGGCGCCAGTCGGGTTTCATATTTATTCAATCTTCCTAAATGCTGGATTTAGCCAAAAATGGAAATTCGCTAAGTAAAAAAATATCTCTGCATGCGAAGACTGCTACTACGCAGTACAACTAAAATACAGTTATTGTCGGCCTTAGAATCTCACTACAACCAACGTTCCGTAGGCATCCCAAGCGCCCCCCACGAAAGCACTTTTCTTTTTAGAAATTACCGCGCTGGGTACTTCAAGTTCAATAAGACTTACAAGATCATAAATCCATCGACCACCATAAAAACACCCATTTATCTCTCCGTCTGAATGGAATTCGTTAAATACCAAGCCCTTGCACGCGACTCGAGTTATCTCAGCCAAAACAGCCCGTATTCGATCCGGCGTAACAAACATTAAAACCGCATCAGTCACAACAATATCAATGGAGTTATCTGAGATAGCTTTCAAGTTATCAGCTTCACCAACAATCAATCGAACATGTTGATCTCCATTGTCTAGAAAATGTTGTCTTGCAACCTTAATTGCTTTAGCGTTGATATCTAGTCCTACAAGACTAGCACTGGGAAATCGTGCGCGTAAGCAAACCAAGTTTGCGCCCGAAGCACATCCAATCTCCATTACGCTTTCAACAAGATCAAATGCCGCAACGGCATCAACTAGCTGAGGCCGGTGCGGATGATCCACGGTGTTCAGGTAGCCCTCAGCCCATCCTCGCTTATATACATGACGATAGCGCCACAGCACTGCCTGCAAGGCACCACCCAAGAATCGGCGCTCTGCGTACTCCTGCAAACCGCGCAACCGGCGTTTAATCCAACGCATAAACTAGGTCCTTGATCAGGGCTTGCCCACGACACCTTGGTAGAGCAGATCCATCTTGGCCATTTCAGCATTGAAATCGTTTCGCTCTTGAATCGTATGGCGGCCAGCAGCACCCAGTTGGCTACGCAACGCAGAATTCGAAAGTAAGAGACAAATTTTTTCAGCCATTGCCTCTGGTTGCTTTACCGGGACTAGATAGCCATTCTTGCCATCTTCAATCCATCGATTATTTTCACCTGAGTCGGTTACAACGACAGGCAACTCGCAGGCCATGGCTTCGGCGGTGCTTGCTGCAATTCCAGCATCAGACAAAGATGAGGAGACATAGACGTCAAGGCTACACAAAGTATCAGGGAGCTGGACGTTCGGCACAAAACCCACAAAGCGGACTGCATCTGCAATACCCAGGGACTGCGCAAGCGCCTTTAACTCGGCGTCAAGACTACCTCGCCCCACCAACATGAAACGCGTCAGCGGATGCTTTTTGAGCACCAATGGAACTGCATGCAGCAACGTTGGAATGTCATAAACCGGTTCAAAGTTACGCAGCGAAATAACGGCAGGCGCAGCTCCCAAGTCATATTGTTTGCGAATTTCGGAACTAGCCATGCGGGGGGAGAAACGTTGGCTATCAATGCCAAAGTTAATTATGTTGATACGCTCCGCAGAAACACCGAACTGCATCACCTCATTACGCATATGCCACGCATCGCAGCTAATCAAATCTGCGCGGCGCAAAATACGGGCAGCGAAGAAACGCTTGAAGAACACGTGTTTGTTGAGAATCACATCCGAACCCCAGGGGGTGGCGACAATAGTTTTGACTCCTGAGTACAGGCCCAATATTGCGTTTGCGCCAACATAGTGAACGTGAACCAAGTCCGGTTGACTGTTCGCTACAATGCGCCGCGTCTGAAGGACGGCCTTTAGCATTCCCCAAATGCCAGCACCACCATCAATATGAAAGAAACTCACCCCGGGAATCGGGTCAAAGGTGGTCGGCGTCAACGAAATCCAAGTGATTTTGTAACCAGCCTCGGCAAAATACTTAATCCATTTATAGCTATGAATTGAATCTGCACCAGCAATAATACAAAGCTTTATTTTTATTTCCATAATTTAACCCCAAAAATTGTTCTATTTAAAACAAAATGCATAACTATAAATGCCAATTGATCCTCTATCGCCTAGTCGCTACGCACTGCATCATTGATCATCACATTGACTTACGACTAATTACAAGCCGCAAAATGGAGTCTTTAGAGGCAAAGTCCATGATTAAGTAAAGGACAGCAACCAAACTTAACATGGAGACTAGCTCAATTAAAGTGGAATAGTCGACCAAAGCCCCCCCCAAGAAAAGCATTAGACCAATAATTCCAGATCTAATCACCAGCGTCAGCAATCCTTGAAAATAGCTTGCCGATGGTAGGATTGCCATCATCGTCGAAAAGGTTCGATAGGCGAGAATTCCGTTGGCCACACATATCGCCAACGCGGCGCCAATTAGCCCCCAGAGTGGAATTAGTACTGCATTGAGCCCAATATTAATAATTGCAGTTGAACCCATAAGTGCGATAGTGTTTCGGGTGCGCCCCTCTAGAATCACGGCATAGGCGCCCACTTGGTAAATACCAAAAAACCCCACTGAACCTGCAAGAAATAAATATGCTACAGCAGGTAGTTGGTATTGTGGCGTCGCCATTAACTTCAAAATATCCGGTCCACAAATACTTAACATGACAACGAACGGCAGCATAAAAAAGAGATAGACCTTTACCGTTTTACCAAGCAGTTGCGCAGCATCATCCTTGCGCCCTTCCGCCCAGCAAATCGACATCGCAGGAAAAAGTGAAAATCCCAGAATGCTGTAAAAGAAGCCCGCTATGGCTGCCAAGGAATAAGCAGCCGCATAAACCGCAACTTCATGCACCCCTAACAAATGAGTTAGAAAAAACCGATCTATGGAATTATTGAGTCCTGTAAGGATGGACAGAGCTACCAAGGGAAGCGCAAACCTCAATGTTTCCCCGAAGTAAGGAAGACCTGGCCCGATCCCAGCACTTATGATTTTTTGCACTGGCAACTCGATCGATGCGACGAGCAAGACAAAACAAAGTTGGCAAAAAACGAACGATAGGACAGCTTCCGGGAAAGGACCCTGCAAATACACCAATACGAATAGAAATATTCCAAGCCTTGCTACACCTTTGAGCAAAAGGTAATAGCCAATGCGACGAATCAGACCTTCTGCCCGCAATACAGAGACGAGGAATTCAAATAGCGCTTCAGTGAAGATTAGTCCTGCTAACAGTACGACAAATTTCGAATAACTGGAATCACCAAAGAAAAATAGGCCCAATTCCGTCCGAAAAAGAATGAACACACTGGCAAGCAGTAGCATTGCACCCATCGCTGAAATAAATGCAATCAGTACTAGCGAGTTATAGATTTGCATGACATTCCGCCATCGCGGCAGAGTGCGAACCAAAGCAGTTTGCAAACCCAAAAGAACTATCGGCGTTGTCAGTCCTGCTACAACAATCAATTGCGACCAAATACCGTAGTCAGCAGAGGAAGTTGCTTTAGTCAAAAGTGGCAGCAGGAAAAAGCTTACTAGTCGCTCTGCCACCTGTGCTAGTCCGTAGATCGCAGTGTCACCGCGGAATTTACTTTTCATAGCCGCACCAGCCGAGCGCCTAAATCGCGGAGGAATAATGTGTCGACCATGCGTTTATTTTTGGATGGATGCGGCCACCGCGGCGACCACCTCATTTTGGTGATCTTCGCTTAACTCTGGACTCATGGGTAAACTGAGCACACGAGATGCGACCTGGTCTCCCACTGGCAAAGACACATTCGCATCAGCAACAGCTGGCTGCTTATTCAAAGGCAAGGGATAATGGACCGTAGTCGGTACGCCCGAATCAGACAAACGCTTTTGAAGCGATTCGCGATCGTCGACTTGGATTGTGTATTGTGCCCACGCACTCACATTGAACGACTCCACATAAGGCGTTGAACCCACTCCAAGCGCATTGAGGCTTTCGGCGTATCGCAATGCGAGCTGATGACGCCGCTCCAGCTCTTTGTCCAATATGCCAAGCTTAGGCAACAAAATTGCTGCCTGTAAAGTATCAAGACGACTATTCACGCCAACACGAACATGGTGGTAACGTCGTTCTTGTCCATGGCGCGCAATCTGGCGCATGACCTTGGCCATTTCATCATCACTGGTGAATATTGCACCACCATCCCCGTAACATCCTAGGGGTTTAGTAGGAAAGAAACTGGCGCAAGCTATAGTGCTGAGGTTGCAGCTCTTCTTCCCCTTGTACGTAGCGCCAAAGCTTTGCGCAGCGTCCTCAATAACTGGGATTCCGTGGCGCGCGGCGATTGCGTTAATCGCGTCAAAGTCAGCACATTGGCCGTATAGACTCACTGGGATGATTGCCTTTGTTCGCGGGGTAATCGCGGCCTCCAGCAGAGTAGGGTCTAAATTGTAAGTCCGCGCGTCAATGTCGATGTAAACAGGCTTAGCGCGCAACAACGCAACAGTCTCTGCAGTGGCAATATAGGTGAAACCCGGGGTGATGACCTCGTGACCAGGCCCCACGCCTAACGCCATCAAAGCAATTTGCAAAGCGTCTGTGCCATTGGCCACGGTGATGCAATACTTGGCACCGGTATAGGTTGCCAACTTTTTCTCAAGCTCAGCCACTTCAGGGCCAAGAATGTACTGCCCATGGTCGAGCACGCGCTGGATCGCGGCGTCTATCTCCGGCTTGAGCTTTTGGTACTGGCTCTTGAGATCGATGAATTCCATGGGTTTTTCCTGTCGTCAAGCGAGCAAACTGCATTTACCATCGCGCAGCACATACCGCTTACCCGTCTGTTCGCATATCGCCTCAGCAGCTCCATTTAAAGGCAGTTCCAAGCGTTCGCCATGCTGGCTCATCCAGCCGATCTGGCGCGCTGGCACACCTACCATGAGCGCAAAGTCCGGCACATCTTGATTGACGACTGCGCCAGCACCAACAAAAGCATATTGACCCACAGTGGCGCCGCAGACAATGGTGGAGTTGGCACCCAGCGTAGCGCCGCGACGAACTAGAGTGCGGCGATATTCGTCTTTGCGGGTCACAGCACTGCGAGGGTTGTACACGTTAGTAAACACCATGCTGGGGCCGCAAAATACGTCGTCTTCCAAGGTTACGGCGTCGTAAACACTCACGTTATTCTGGACTTTGACGTTGTCGCCAATGACTACATCATTGCCAACAAAGACGTTCTGCCCGAAAGAGCATCCTCGCCCAATGCGTGCGCCTGCGCTGATATGCACCCAATGCCAGACACGGCTACCCTCACCGATCTGAGCGCCGTCGTCAACGATGGCAGTAGGATGGACGGTGTAATTCCGCACCATCACAGCTCTAAAGGCAAGCCAACCCGCACGCCATCACGTGCAGAGCGATAGGCGGCGATCAGCACTTCCAGCGACTTCAGGCCTTCGCGACCATCGACATCGGGTTCAGCCTCACCGCGCAGCGTCTTGATGACATTGTCGTAGTACAACGGGTGCCCAAAGCCGTAGACGCTGGTCGTTTCGTAACTCGCCGTCTTGATCTGTGCATCCTCAGGGCGGCTATCTGCAAACTGCCATTCCTGGATTTCATTGACGGCTACACCGCCTACACGCACGGTACCCTTCTCGCCCAAAATGGTGATCGAGCCCTCAAGGTTCTTGGGATAGGTGAGCATGGTGCAGTTGAGCGAGCCCAGCGCACCGTTGCGCCAGCGCACGCTGAGCACGCCGCTATCCTCAGCCTCAATATCACGCGAAAGTGTGGCGGTGTAGGCGTGCAGCGAATCGATGGGACCGATCAGCCACTCAAGCAAATCCACATAGTGGCTGGCTTGGTTCATGAAGGCGCCGCCGTCTAGATCCCAAGTACCACGCCACTTGGCCTGGTCATAGTAGCCCACCTGCGGACGCTGCCAGAAAACATTCAGTGTCACCATGTAGATCTGACCAAAGCGCTTTTGGCTCACGGCCCGCTTGAGCAGCTGCAAGGTGGCATTCTTGCGATTTTGCTTCACGACGAAGAGGCGAACCCCGGCCTCTTCACACGCACGCACCATGCGCAAACCATCGTCCCATTTGGTAGCCATGGGCTTCTCGCTGAGCACATGGCGGCCAGAACGTGCGATTTCGATTGCTTGCTGTGGATGGGTTCCACTAGGTGTTGTCAGGATCACGCAGTCAGCGGTAGTGTTTTGAAGCAAGGTTGACAGGCTGGAATGTCCGGCTGCGCCAGTAGCCTCCACTGCCCTTTGCAAGGCGGCTGGATCCGTGTCGCAAACATCCACCAACTCCGCATATTCGGCATGCTGGCGAATGGAATCAACATGATTTTTGGAAATGCGACCACATCCTAACAAGGCGAATCGAATTTTGCGGCCAGTAATTGGAGTGTTACTCATAGAAGGGCTCACAGCCGGAATACAGTAAAGCCAGCTAATGCCGCGGCATGACGATCAAATAGGCTTTTTACGTCAGCCAAAACTGGCTTCTCGCCACGACATAACACACGCAACTCATCCAAAGTAGCGTGCCGGTACTCATTGTGACCCACTGCAACCACCAATGCATCCACGGGATGGGCTGCATCAATCACACTGAGTTGGAGGCCGTATTCGTGCTCGATTTCCTTTGCATCAGCCCATGGGTCGGCCACAACTACCTCCACGCCCCAACCCTGGAACTCGCGCACCATGTCCACCACCTTGCTGTTGCGAATGTCTGGGCAATTTTCTTTGAAGGTAATGCCCATTACGCCTACCCGACAACGCGGTACATCCATGCCGTTTTGCAACATCAACTTGATAGTATTGCGCGCCACATAGCGAGCCATGTTGTCGTTGATTCGCCGCCCAGCCAAAATGACTTGAGGGTGGTAACCCACTTCCTCAGCCTTGTGGGTCAGGTAGTAGGGGTCAACGCCTATGCAATGACCACCCACCAACCCCGGACGAAAGGGCAAAAAGTTCCACTTGCTGCCCGCCGCCTCCAACACATCTAGCGTGTCGATACCTAGGCGCGCGAAGATCACAGACAACTCGTTAATAAGCGCAATGTTCAGGTCACGCTGGGTGTTCTCAATAACCTTGGCAGCTTCAGCTACCTTGAGGCTACTGGCCTTGTGGGTGCCAGCTGTGATGATGCTCTTGTAGAGCCCGTCCACGGCATCGGCCACATCGGGAGTGCTGCCACTAGTAATTTTCTTGATTTTGGTCAGCGTGTTGGCTTTGTCACCTGGGTTGATGCGTTCCGGGCTATATCCACAAAAAAAGTCTTGGTTGAACCTGAGGCCCGAAAACTTCTCGAGCACAGGCACACAAACCTCTTCAGTGGCACCCGGATATACCGTGGATTCATAGATGACCACCCCACCTTTGGAAAGCACATTTCCAACGGTCTCGCTAGCCCTGACCAGCGGCAGCATATCCGGACGATTCGCGGTATCCACCGGTGTAGGCACGGTCACGATAAACACTTGGCACTGCTTCAGCAATGCCGGATCTGCTGTATAGATAGCATTGGCTGCGGCCTTTAGCTCGTCACTGGACACCTCCAGCGTGCAGTCCTTGCCTACCTGCAACTCTGCGATACGCAAAGCATTGATATCAAAACCAATTACCTTCCGTCTTTTAGCAAATTCCACAGCCAAAGGCAGACCCACATAGCCCAAGCCAATGACGGCGATCACACCATCGAGTTGTTTCATGTAACGTCCATCTGATTGACAACCCCGCCATGCAGAGCCACAACCCCAGTCTCACGCTGCAACAGTTCAATTTCTGCCCGCAGGCGCTCGTATTCGGCCATTTTGATCTGTAAAAAACTCAACGCTAAGTTACTTTTGGCCGCGATACCCGAGGGCGTAAGCAAATACGCATAGGCCAACTTATTGTTACTGCCGCGAAAGTTTTGCAGCTTGATAAAGCCCTTCGTCAATAGCGCTTGCACGCAGTAATTGGCTTTTCCCAAGCTCACGCCCAACTCCACAGCCAGCTCACGCTGGGTGAGCTGCGGATTTTTCTCAAGCAAGCGCAAGACCCGCAGGCTAGACTCCTCAGCAG